>NZ_JBECOV010000015.1:0-80810 GCF_040104435.1 Tenacibaculum sp. SSH1-16 | reverse complement strand
TGAGGTTTTTTTTTGATCTTATTTTTAGGATTGCTGTATCTCGTAGTTTTTAATCCTTTGCCCGTTATTTTTATAATTATAAAAGAAGTAATTTTGCTTTAAAAGCAAGAATATGAATAAAGCAATTAGGATAGGTTGATCTATTTTAAAAGAAAATAAAAGTGATATAAACTATTTTAAAGCTCTTTAGAGGAAATCTTATTTATATCTTTTAATTGTTGTTGTAAGAGCCTTAAATAACTAAGTAATTTAGGAAGCTTTAGCGTAAATTAGATTTGTACATTGAAATTTGTTTTTTAATCTTTACGTTTTATAAAAAAACAGGATGAGTTTAGGTAATGCAGTTTTATTTTTCATATGCTCTTTAGGTGTTTTTAATGGTATATTGGTAAGTATCTATTTTTTATTACTAGATAAAACAAAAAGAGTTCCTAATTTTTTGTTTGGGCTGTTGACCTTCTTTTTAACAGTACGAATAGGGAAGTCCGTTTAAACAATCATTTACTCTTAGGGAAGAAAGAAATTTATGGATTGTTCAAATTTCAAATAGGACTATCGGCTTGTTTTTTAATAGGGGTTTCGTTGTATTACTATTTAAAGTCTTCTGTAACTAAGACGAAGAAGATTCCGTTAAACTGGAAAGTTCATTTTTTGATATTATTCCTAGTAATACTTATAGTAGGAATCATAAAACCATATGTAATAGATACGCTTTTTAGGAATACATATTTTGTGAAGTTTATTTATTTTGTTTGGGGTGTTTATATAGTATTATCAGTATTTATTTTAAACGATATTTTTAGAAAGCTGTTTTCTAATGTAAGTTGTAACACTTCTGAAATATGGCTATTAGCTGTTTATATAAGTAGTTTACTAATTTATTTAGCCTATATAGTCGGTTACTTTTACTTTATAGGAACTGTTATTTTTTCTATAGTTTTTTATGGATTAATACTACTTTTCCTTTCAAAGAAAAATTGAGAGTCTATTTTTAAAGATTTACCAGAAAAATACTCTGCAAAAAAGATTGAAAGTAAAGAAGCTGATTCTTTAAAATTTCAATTAGATGCTTTAATGAAAGAAGAAGAGTTGTATAAAAATACAGCTATAAAACTGTCTGATATTTCAGTTAAAATAGGAGTGTCTTCTCATAAATTATCGCAATTTCTAAATGATAACCTTGGAAAAAGCTTTGCAACATTCTTGAATGAGTACAGAATTTAGGAGGCGAAGAAACTATTGAAAGAGAATCATAAAATTACTTTAGAAAATATTGGTTTTGAAGCTGGTTTTTCTTCAAAATCAAACTTTTATGCTACCTTTAAAAAGGTTGTTGGGCAAACTCCAGCTCAATATCAAAAGCAGTTTTTATAAGGTTTTTAGTACAGAATTATAATTTAGGACGCCTAAATTACAGGACATCATTAAAAAGGAAGATTGTTTTAAGAAGTTTGAATTCAAATTAAAAACCTTTTAAAATGAAATTTATATGTACAGCAGTAGTGTCTTTCTTTTTTCTGTTTAGTTTTTCACAAGAAAAAGAAGATACTAAAGGGAAACTTCTAGCTAGTATTTATGGAAGTAAACAACAGAAAGTAATTAACTACGGCAAGAGTTTTATGTCTGACGACCGTTTGTTTTATAAAAGTTTAAATCGTCCAGATGTTAATCTACCTGCTTCTGATAAAGAATTGATTGAACAGACGCTTAATAATTATATTGAAGGAAGTTCTTTTAATAAAATGAATATTCTCAAAAGTTCTTTTTACAAAGATGCAAGACTTTACTTAACAGGAAAAGATGGCTTTAAACAGTTTACTACTGAAGAATATTCAAAATTTTTTCCATCAAACAAAAAAGGAGAAGTTATCTCTATTGATATAACGAATGATATTGCTATGGCAAAAGTTGAAATTTTAATACCTAATCGTAAATGGAGGTTTGTAGATCTTTTTTTACTGAAGAAGTTTGCGAATAATTGGAAAATTATAAGTAAAACCGCAACTAGAGAAGCTTCTTATGAGACAGGAAATAAAATCTTATTTGTGGTTTCTAATACAGATTATTATGTAGGTACCAATATACCAACAGGAAATAGTTTTGATGAAATAGTATTGGCTTATAAAATGTTTACGGAAGCTGGGTTTAACATAGATATTATTAGTCCAAAAGGAGGTGCAATTCCTTTAAAATATGTGGATACATCTGAAAAAAATAAGAAAAAATACTTGTATGATAATGACTTTATGTATGCTTTAAAAACGACTAAAAAACAACAGAAGTTCATTCGTCTAGCTATAAAGCAATTTATTATGTGGGAGGTGGAAGTGCTATGTTTAATCTACCTAAGAATAAGGAAATACAAAAAATAGCTATGGATATTTATGAAAAGCAAGAAGGTGTTATCAGTGTAGTGTGTCATGGTACTGCTGGAATTGTTTTTCTAAAGAAAAGTGACGGTGAGTATGTGGTAAAAAACAAGCGAGTAAATGGGTTTCCTGAAGATCATGAAAAGAAAGAGAATATTTTAAAAGTTTTCCTTTTTTAATAAGAAAAACAGTTGAAGATCATGGAGGAAAGTTCTTTTTTTCAGATGTAGCAGATGAACATGTAGAAGTGGATGGAAGGTTAGTAACTGGTCAAAATCCAGCGTCGGTACCTAAATTGGTAAGAGAGGTAATTAATATTATTAACTCCAAATAAAGTAGATTTGATTTCATAAAAAAAACTCACCTTTGGTGAGTTTTTTATTTATAATTTATTGAGTATTAAGCTAACATTGTAACTGGATTCTCTAAATAAGTTTTTAAGGTTTGTAAAAACTGAGCTCCAACAGCACCGTCAACCGTTCTGTGGTCACATGCTAAGGTTAACTTCATAGTGTTTCCAACCACTATTTCTCCGTTTTTCACTACTGGTTTTTGTACAATTGCACCTACCGATAAAATAGCAGAATTAGGTTGATTGATAATTGAAGTAAAGCTTTCAATACCAAACATTCCTAAGTTAGATACCGTAAACGTACTTCCTTGCATTTCGTTAGGAGTTAGTTTTTTATTTCTAGCTTTTGACGCTAATTGACGAACTTCAATATCTATTTGATTGATATTCATGTAATCTGTATTACGAAGAACAGGTACAACTAAACCTTCAGGTACAGCAACGGCTACACCTATATTTATATGTTTATTGTATATTGTTACATCATCATTCCAAGTAGTATTAACTTGAGGATGTCTTCTCAATGCCATAGCAGAAGCTTTAACCACCATATCATTAAAGGATACTTTTGTTTCTGGCATCTGATTAATAATCTTTCTAGATTCAATAGCATTGTCCATATCTACCTCTATGTTTAAGTAGAAATGAGGAGCGGAGAATTTAGAATTAGCTAGTGCTTTAGCAATAGCTTTACGCATTTGAGAATTTTTAACTTCCTCTACAGATTCACCTGCTGCAGTAGTAAAATTAGTTACTGCTGATGGAGTTGTAGCTGTACTTGTAGCTAAAGGAGCTTCAACTTTAGCAGCTGGACTATAGTTTTCAACATCTTTTTTGATGATACGACCATTTTCTCCAGAACCTTTAATATCTGCTAAATTAATTCCTTTGTCTTTAGCAATTTTCTTAGCTAAAGGGGAAGCAAAAATACGTCCACCTTTATTATTTGATGCAGTTTCTACTGGAGTAACTACTGTTTCTGTTTTATTTTCTTCAATTGCTTTAGGAGCTTCTTCTTGTTTTTCAGAAGAGTTGTTATTTAAAGTACCTGCTTTATGAGCTTCTACTAATGATGAAACATCAGTACCAGCTTCACCAATGATAGCTAATAAACTATCTACAGGAGCACTTTCACCTTCTTGAACACCGATATGTAACAAAGTACCTTCATTGAAAGATTCGAACTCCATTGTAGCTTTATCAGTTTCAATTTCAGCTAAAATATCACCTTCTTCAACTTTATCACCTACTTTTTTTAACCAAGAAGCAACGGTACCTTCAGTCATTGTATCACTTAAACGAGGCATGGTTACCACTTTTACTCCTTCAGGAATAGCAGTATTTGTAGATGTTGCTTTGGGCTCTTCAGTTTTAGGTTCTTCTGATTTTGTTTCAGCAGAAGCGGAAGTGTTTCCATTTAATAATGCTGAAAAATCTTCTCCTTCTTCACCAATAATAGCTAATAAACTATCAACAGGAGCTGTTTCGCCTTCTTGAACTCCGATATGTAATAAAGTTCCTTCATGGAAAGACTCGAATTCCATTGTAGCTTTATCAGTTTCGATTTCAGCTAAAATATCACCTTCTTCAACTTTATCACCTACTTTTTTTAACCAAGAAGCTACCACTCCTTCTTCCATTGTATCGCTTAAGCGAGGCATGTTTATAATTGTAGCCATAGTTTACTTAGATTTTATAAATGGATAATCTTCTTGTTCATATACCATATCATATAATTGATTAAGCTCTGGATATGGAGAATCCTCTGCGAATTTTTCACATTCCTTAACCATATCTTTTACTTCTTTATCAATTGCTTTGATCTCATCTTCTGTAGCGTACTCTTTTTCTTTGATGACATCTAAAACTTGAGTGATAGGATCTATTTTTTTATACTCTTCAACTTCGTCTTTTGTACGATAATGTTGAGCATCTGACATAGAGTGACCTCTATATCGGTATGTTTTCATTTCTAAGAAAGTAGGACCATCACCACGACGAGCTCTTTGAATAGCTTCATCTACAGCTTCAGCTACTTTGATAGGGTTCATTCCATCAACAGGTCCACAAGGCATTTCATAACCTAAGCCTAATTTCCATATATCAGTATGGTTTGCAGTTCTTTCGACAGAAGTTCCCATAGCATATCCATTATTTTCTACAATAAATACTACTGGTAATTTCCAGTTCATAGCCATGTTAAAAGTTTCATGTAAAGAACCTTGACGTGCAGCTCCATCACCAAAATAACATAAAGTAACAGCATCGCTACCTTTGTATTTATCTCCAAAAGCGATACCAGCACCTAATGGAATTTGTCCTCCTACAATTCCGTGACCACCATAGAAACGGTATTCTTTAGAGAAGATGTGCATAGAACCTCCCATACCATGAGAAGTACCTGTAGCTTTACCATATAACTCTGCCATAACACGTTTTGGATCTTCACCCATACCAATTGGTTGAACGTGATTACGATAAGCAGTAATCATTTTATCTTTAGTCAAATCCATTGCGTGTAATGAACCGGCTAAAACAGCCTCTTGACCGTTGTATAAGTGTAAAAAACCTCTTACTTTTTGTTGAATGTAAACTGCAGCTAGCTTATCTTCGAATTTTCTCCAAAATAGCATGTCTCTATACCAATTGATATAGGTTTCTTTGGTGATTTTCTTCATTATATACTTAGTTGTTTATTTAAATGTTTGTTTGCTCTACTTATTACAAAACGTAGCTACAAAAATAAGTAGTTTTTAGTAATTTAAAAAAAGTTATTACTAAAAGTTGAAGAAAGGTTTTTGGAGAAGTATAAAGGAGTAATTATTGTTCTTTAGCTACAATTATAGTGGCTTTAGCACCTGTAGCTAAATTCCACTCATTAGATGAAATTAACATACCTGCATCGTTATAAATTTTAAATGCGGCTGTGTTTGGACCAGAGGTACCTTGGTTTAAAGCTACAATTTTTATAGTGTTGATTCCTTTATCTAGAGGAATATTAAAGGACTGATAGCGTTGTCTTAGTATAAGGTTGCTAACAACAGGTACATCATTTATATAGATGGTAACCTTATCTCCGTCAGGATATTGATAATCCCTACAAATAATGTTAACACTTTTTGATTTAGTACTAAAACTCCCTAAGTCCTGATCAATAACAGGATACTGATACATTCCATTTATTTGTTTGAATGATTTTAAGTATTGTTCTTCTGCAATTTTAGCTTTAGTTAAGATTCCTTTATTTTCTAAATCTCTTTGAGCTTGTTTTTTTTGAAGTTCTTTTTGTTGTTCTTTATGTGCAGTTTTAAATCCATTGTTATTGTCAAAATCTAACGCTTTAGGTTTTTTTACTTCTTTAACAGGTGCAGTTATAACACCAAAAGCAGAATTTCCCTTTTTTTTACCATTAACAGAACCATCCATTTGTGCAAGAACATTGGATGTAACGCTACATAAAAAAATGATTACAAGTGTTGGTATTATTTTCATCATTGTAAATAAATCTAAGCAAATATAATGCCGATTTTTAAGTGATTTTAAAATAAAGGATTAAAACTAGTTATTTTACAGGAAAATCAAAAAAGGTTTTAGGGAAAGGTTCTCCTCTTAGGGTAAAATGCCACCATTCTTTACTGTAAGGTCTAAAACCATGTTTACGCATTACAGTTTGTAATAGTTGTCTGTTCTTTTTTTGTTGTTTAGTAAGTTTTTCATAGGTGATATGAGATGAAACTCCAAAAAAGTCATACGGACTTCCCATATCTAACTCTTCGCCTGTTTCTAGGCGTATAATTGTTAAATCTACAGTGCTTCCTCTTGAATGACCAGATTTTGAAGAAATATATCCCTTTTTAAATAAATGACGTTTATTAACCTCAGGATAGTATTGTTGTTTCATTAATGTATCATTCATTACCCGAGCCCATTTTACAAAATGATTTACTGCTGTTTGAGGACGGTAAGCATCATAAATTTTTAAACCTAATTTTTGATTTGCTAACTCATCTTGAACTTTTTTTAAAGCTTTAGCAGTAGGGGTAGTAGCTATAAGAATATTTTCTTCATATCCATTAACAGGGACCCCCATAAAGTTGTTAGTATGACAATATCTTAATTCCCCTTGTATTGTAGGAGACACTTCTTTTATATATGTAAAACCTTCAGGTAATTTTTGAGACTGAATGCTTAAAGCGGTAAGTAAAAATAACGATAAAATCCATTTCATAGGGTAAAAGTAATGAAATGGATTTTAACAGTTTCTCTCTTAATGAAAGATTAACTTTTATTTATCTAAAAAATCTTGATAAGCGTTTTGACTAATAGCTCTTCCGAGAGAATCTAAAGGGTGGTAATTACCTTCTTGTATTACAGGTTTTTTGCTTACATAATCGTATACAAAGGTTCCGTTTTTAGAAACTGTACCAAATCCTTTATTAAACACATAATGTGCATATTGATTTTCAGAATTATTAAAAATATTTTTTCCAAACTGAAATTTTTCTGGATTACCTCCTAATATGTCAGTTAAAGTATATGCTAAATCACTTTGAGCGCTAAAATTATTAACAGTAATACCTGTTTTGTTGAGAGCACCACCTAACCAAACCATAGGAATTTGAAATCTTTTAGGGGAGTTAAAATAACCTTTGTGTTTAGGTAATGGATGTCCATGGTCAGATAAAATAATAACCAAAGTGTTATTCCACCAAGGTTGTTTTTTAGCTTTGTGAATAAACTTACCTATAGCTTTGTCTGTATATGCTTGTGCACTTCTGTATAAATTTTCTACAGAACCTTTACCAAATTTATATTCACCAGGGAACTCGTAAGGTTCGTGACTGGTTAATGTTAAAGCTACTTCAAAAAAAGGTTCTTTAAGGGTAGGGGAAGATAAATCTTTCATAAATCGGTCTAAAAAGATGTGATCATGCGCTCCCCATTTCGAATTCCAGTTTTCTTTGTCAAATTCAGTTCCATCAACAATTTTATCTATTTGACCATTACGTAAATAGGTAATCATATTCCCAAAATTACTATCCCCACCATAATAAAAACTAGTATTGTACCCTAATTTTTTCATCTCTTTGGTGAGTATAGGTAGCTTTCTTGCTTTGTATGGAATTTTCATGATGCTTTTTGTAGGCTGAGGATAATAGCCACTTAAAATAGCAGGAACCCCTTTATCTGTCCTGTCTCCATTTCCATAGAAATTAGTAAACAAAATACCTTCTTTAGCTAGTTTGTTTAGGTTTATAGTAACATCAGGTTCACCTCCTAATGCACCAACTGCTTTAGCAGAGAGACTTTCCCAAATAAGTAAAATGACATTTGGTTTTTTAGTATTTAAGATAGAATCTGTATTAGCTGTTAAAAGCTGATTTTTAGTTTTGTTGATGATGTTTTTAGCAATATCTTTTTTATAGTGAACATACGGGTTTTTGCCGTCGGTTTTATGAGTAATTGTATTAGCAAAGTTCCAGATAAAATTTACCGCAGCATGATTTGCAAACATATTTTTAGAGAAGTATACGTTACTTTGATTAATAGGAATGTTGGCAAAACCACCTCGTATAGGAATTATTAAGCTAGCAATTAATAATAAAAATATAGGAGCTTCTAAAAAATGCTTCTTATTCAACTTTTTAAGAACTTTGTTCAATATCTTATTAAAACAGTAAATAGTAATTACCGAAAGTAATCCCCAAGCAAAAAGTCCGCCAACTAATTGTAAAGTACTTACAGAAGCCAACATTGCTTTAGGAGTATTAATGTAATTTAAGACAGTAACATCTATACGAACTCCCCAGAATTTATACAAGGAAATATCCGTTAACATAAACAAGTTAATAACTAAAAGAATAGGGAAAGTATACCCTTTAATAATATAACCAATAATTCTTCTAGGAATCCATATTGATAGCAAAATAATTAGAAAAGGAATAGCAGCCAAGTATGCAGCAAAAGAAAAATCTAATTGAATACCATACACGAATGTTTTTAGCGTAGTGATAAAACTTAATTCAGAGGTTTTATCAAAATAATATATTAAAAATAAAAGACGGGCAAGTAAAAAGTATACTACCCATAGAAAATAATATGTAAAACTAAATAAGATTCTATTTTTAAAATTAGTCATTCTAGTATGAAAAAGGTTTACTCTGTAACTTTTAAACGAGCTTTAGCTGTTACAGAAATATCTGAATAATAGTTGTTTAAATATTTTAAATACCCTGCAATGGCAATCATAGCAGCATTATCAGTGGTATACTCAAACTTTGGAATATATGTTGTCCATCCCCAATGTTTTTCAGCTAAAATTAAACGTTTTCGTATTTCTGAGTTAGCAGAAACACCACCAGCAATAGCTATGTGCTTAATACCAGTTTGTTTTATAGTATTTTTAAGCTTATCCATCAAAATTTCAATAATAGTGTATTGAATAGAAGCACAGATGTCATTAAGGTTTTCTTTGATGAAATTGGGGTTTTCTTTTACGTTTTTTTGAATAAAGTATAAGATTCCAGTTTTTAATCCGCTAAAACTAAATTCTAAGTCACCAACTTTAGGTTTGGTAAATTTAAAAGCTTTAGAGTTTCCTAATTGCGCATATTTATCAATTAAAGGTCCACCTGGATAAGGCAGACCTAAAATTTTAGCAGATTTATCAAAAGCTTCCCCAACAGCATCGTCAATTGTTTCACCTAAAATTTCCATTTCAAAATGATTGGTAATTTTTACAATTTGCGTGTGTCCACCGCTAATTGTTAAACAAACGAATGGAAAAGGAGGTATTCTACTTCCTTCTTCATCAATAAAATGAGCTAAAATATGTGCCTGCATATGGTTAACATCTATCAAAGGAATGTTTAACCCTAAGGCTAAAGACTTAGCAAAAGAAGTACCAACCAGTAATGAGCCCATTAACCCTGGGCCACGAGTAAAAGCAATTGCATTTAAATCGTTTTTAGTTATACCAGCTTGTTCAATAGCTTGTTGCACAACAGGAACAATGTTTTGTTGATGTGCTCTTGACGCTAATTCAGGAACTACACCACCATATTTAGCATGTACTTCTTGGTTTGCTACGATATTACTTAATACCTTTCCGTTACAAATTATTGAAGCACTTGTATCATCACAAGAGCTCTCAATACCTAAAATATAGATGTTTTTTGCACTCAAATCTTTTCTGATTTAGAGGACAAAAATATTGATATTACGTTAGATTTTAGTTAAAAAAAACATTTCTTTAAAATAAGGCAGCATTTTTGCTGTTTGCTGATTACTTTTGTTAAATAAGATTATAAATAAAGGAAGTTATTAAAAGATTAGGAAACATAATAGGTAAAATACTAAAGTATACAGTACTTTTTTTACTCTTGCTTTTTATTTTACTATCTCTCCCTTTTGTGCAAAGTCAACTTGCTAAACAAGCAACTAATTGGGTGAATAAAGAATTTAATACTAATATAGTTGTAAAAAAAATTGATTTGTCTTGGTTGGGAAGTGTCCAGTTAAAAGAAATTGAGATTAGAGACCACCACAAAGACACTTTAATATTTGTGAATAATCTAACTACTTCTTTACAAAATGCTAAACGTATATTAGAAAATCAAGTAGATTTAGGAGAAGCTTCTTTAAGTGGCGTTCATTTTTATATGAAAACATATAAAGGTGAAAAGAATGATAACATGTCTATTTTTATAGATAGTTTTGAAGACGGAAAACCTAAAGATAGTTTAGCTGCACCGTTTGTTCTTAAAAGTGATAAAATTTCTTTAGATGATTTAACTTTTAAGTTAATGGATGAAAATAAACAAGACCCTCTTGAATTTGCAGCGTATAAAGCAGGAGCTGAATTAAATGATTTTTCTATTATAGGCCCTGATGTTTCTATGAAAATAAGAAACATGTACTTTACTGAAAACAGGGGAGTAAATGTATCAAACCTAGCTACCGATTTTACATATACAAAATCCTTTATGGATTTTAGTAATACAATTTTAGCAACAGACAATGACACAAAATTGCAAGCAGAAGTTAAATTTACCTATAATCGAAAAGATTTTGTAAACTTTAATGATAAAGTTAGGATAAAGGCTAAATTTCAAGAAAGTGTAGTCTCTGTAAGAGATTTAAACAAACTATATAGTGAAATTGGCGGACACGATTTTCTTTATATAAGTGGAGATATTGATGGTGTTTTGAACAATTTTAGTGCTAGTAATGTAAGAGTACACTCAAAAGGAGGTATGAGAATTATTGGAGACATGGGGTTTGTTAACGCAGTTAAAACTAGTAGGGGTTTTGTATTTGATGCGGACTTAGATAATCTTACAGCAAATTATTATCAACTAAGAAATGTACTACCAAATTTATTAGGAAGAACATTGCCAACAGAATTTCAAAGACTAGGAAATTTTACTTTGAATGGAATAGTAAGAGTAACTCCACAACAAATGGATGCTACAGTATCAGTAAAATCAGAAATTGGAACCGCAATTTCTGATCTTCAATTAACCAATATTGATAATATTGATAAATCTGAGTATACAGGAGAGGTAGAGTTTAAAAATTTTGATCTTGGAGTCTTTGCTAATGATCCTGTATTAGGAACTGTTTCATTAAAAGCGGATGTTAATGGGAGTGGGTTTAATGTAGATAATGTAAACACCATAATAATAGGAAAAGTAAGTAGTTTGTTCTTTAATGAGTATGAATACAAAAACTTACAAGTAAATGGACAGTTTCAAAATAAAAAGTTTGACGGTTTACTTAATGCGGATGATGATAACTTTAAGTTGAAATTTGAAGGACTAGCAGATTTTTCATCAGAGATTAACAAATTTGATTTTATCGCTGATGTTGATAGAATTGATTTAAAAAAGACAAATTTGTTTACCCGTGATAGTATTTCTGAATTAAAAGGGAATATTAATTTAAATATTTCAGGAAATACGTTTGATGATATTATTGGTAAAGCAACGTTCAAAAACTTAATTTATACAAATCAAAAACAAAGCTACCCATTTAAGAGTTTTGAGGTAAATTCATCAGTAAAAGATAGCATAAAAACTATTGAAGTAAATTCATCAGATATTGTAAAAGGATCTCTTAAAGGTAAATTTTCTTTCGAAGAGCTGTTACCAATTACTCAAAATGCTTTAGGTAGTGTGTATACAAACTATCGTCCGCATGAAGTAGCGCCAAATCAGTTTTTAGATTTTGACTTTACAATTTATAATCAAATTATAGATGTTTTTTTACCAAATATTTCTATAGGAAAGAATACACGATTAAAAGGACGTATTAATTCAGATAAAAACTCATTAAAACTAACGTTTGAATCTCCAGAAATAAACGCGTATAAAAATATAATAGAAGGAGTGGTGTTAAGATTAGATAATAAAAACCCGCTTTATAGTACTCACTTAACTGCAAATAAGGTGAATACAAAATATTATAACATTGAGAAATTAAACTTGTTAAACCGTACCAAAAATGATACGCTATTCTTTAAGTCTGTTTTTAAAGGAGGAAAAAATTATGAAGAAAGTTTTAGTTTAGATTTTTTCTATACAATCAATGAACTTCAAAAATCTGTAGTAGGAATTCAAAAATCGAAGCTATATTACAAGGGGTTTGATTGGGAAGTAAATCCAAATGATGATAAAAATAACAAAGTAACATTTGATTTACAAAAAGATGAATTTACAATCAGCCCATTTATTTTGAAATCGGGAGAACAAAGAATCGATTTCAAAGGAGTTTTAAGAGATAGTACTTACAAAGATTTTCAAGCAGATTTTAATAAAGTTAAATTAGCTAGCTTTTTACCCCCTATCGATAGTTTAAAATTAGATGGTAAATTAAATGGACAATTAGCATTTAAACAAGAAAATGAAACGATAGCTCCAGTTGGTAATTTATACATAGAGAATTTTGACATTAATAATTATTCGCAAGGAAATTTGGCGTTAAATGTTACGGGAGATAATTCTTATGAAAAATACAATGTTAATCTATCTCTAGAAAATAAAAATGCAAAAAACATATCTGCTACTGGTGGAATTGATTTTTCAAAGGATAGGCCAATTATAGATTTAGATATTTACTTGAAAGAGTATGATATTGCTGCTTTCAGTCCATTAGGAGAAGATGTATTGTCTAAACTAAGAGGAAAAGTAACAGGAGATTTTACAGCAACAGGTTATTTAAGAAATCCTGATTTTAACGGAGTTTTAAATTTTGAAAATGCAGGATTAGCTTTTCCGTATTTAAATGTAGATTTTAATCTTAAAGGAAATACAAGTGTTGTTTTAGACAAACAAGAATTTATACTAAAAGACATAATCTTAGAGGATACAAAGTATCTTACACAAGGAGATTTATCTGGGAGTATTGTACATCAAAACTTTAAAGATTGGTTTTTAAATTTTGATATCAATACACAAAATTTACTGATTTTAGACACACAAGAAACTGAAGAATCTCAGTATTATGGAACAGGTTTTTTAAATGGAGAAGCTAAAATTAGAGGGCTTACTAGCTTTTTAGATATTGAGGTTAACGGAAAAACAAACAAAGGAACTTTATTTGTAATTCCATTAAGTGATGTTAAAACAATTGATAATTACAAGTTAATTAGATTTAAAACAGGAGAAGAAGAAGAAGGAACTAAAGGAAAAGTTATTGGAGATATTAAAGGTCTTGACTTAAGACTTAATTTAGCCGTAACAAAAGATGCTGTAGCACAAGTTGTAATAGATAAAGTTTCTGGAAGTGAGTTAAAAGGAAGTGGAGAAGGAAACCTTAGAATTGATATTGATACACGAGGTAAGTTTAATATGTTTGGAGACTTTACGGTAGATAATGGTTTTTATAATTTTAAGTATGCAGGAATAACAAAACCCTTTATTGTACAAAAAGGAGGAACTATTTCTTGGAATGGAGATCCTTATGAAGCCGATTTAGATATAACAGCAGTATATAGAACTAAAGCAAACCCAGCACAGTTATTAGATAATATTAATTCAAATCGTAAGATTCCAATTGATTTATACACCAAAATTACAGGAGGTCTATTTAGTTCAAAACAAGAGTTTGATATTAAAATACCAAATGCAAACTCAACAGTAAGTTCTGAGTTAGAATTTATTTTAAATGAGAATGACTTAAACACTAAAATGCAGCACTTTTCATTTTTGTTAGCCTTCGGTACATTTTATAATCCAGATGCTATTGGAAGTAGTGCAAGTTCAGGAATTACAGGAACAGCTTCAGAAATAGCTTCAGGAATTTTGACAAATATGTTAAATAGCGATGGAAATAAATTTCAGTTAGGAGTAGGATATACACAAGGAGATAGAGGAGATGTAGACAACCTTAATTCAGACGATCAAGTAGATGTATCTGTATCAACGCAATTAAGTGATAGGGTATTGGTTAATGGTAAAGTAGGAGTTCCTGTTGGAGCTAATACACAAACCAGTGTAGTGGGAGAAGTAAAAGTAGAGGTCCTTTTAAATGAAGAAGGTAATTTAAGAGGTACAGTATTTAATCGCCAAAATGAAGTGCAATATTCCACAGAAGAAGAAGGATATACACAAGGGGTAGGGATTTCTTATCAAGTTAACTTTAATAATTTACGGGACTTGGGGAAAAAATTAGGGTTAAATAAAAAAGAAAAAAAGAAAGAAGTAAAAAAAGATACCTTAAAACCAAAGAAAAAAGGATTGATAAATTTTAAATCAAAAGAGAAAAAATAACCAAACTATTTTTATGAATAGAACTATTAAAGATTACTTCGTAATCATGTTAAAGGGAATTGCTATGGGAGCAGCTGATGTGGTTCCAGGTGTTTCAGGAGGTACCATTGCGTTTATTTCAGGAATTTATGAAGAACTACTAGGTTCTATTAGTAATATTAATTTAAAGTTACTTAAAACTTTAAAAAAAGAAGGTTTTAAATCAGCTTGGAAACAAGTAAATGGTAACTTTTTAGTAACTCTTTTTGTTGGAATTTTTATTAGTATCGTTTCGTTAGCAAAAATGATTTCTTGGTTATTAATGCACCATCCAGTTTTAGTATGGTCTTTTTTCTTTGGGTTAGTATTAGCAAGTGTTATTTACATAGCAAAACAAGTTACTCAATGGAATCTCGCTTCAGGAATTTTACTAATGTTGGGAGCTATATTAGCTTATTACATCACAACGCTAAATCCGTTGGTTTCAGAAAACTCTTCAATGTCATTTATGTTTTTAGCAGGGGCAATAGCAATTTGCGCTATGATTTTACCAGGTATATCAGGATCTTTTATACTAGTGTTATTAGGAGCCTATAAACCAGTATTAGCAGCCGTAAACAACCGTGATTTAACAACTATAACAGTTGTTGGTTTAGGAGCGATTGTAGGTTTATTACTTTTTTCAAGAGTTTTAAAGTATCTGTTTGAAAACTATAAAAACCATACTCTCGTTGTCTTAACAGGGTTTATAATAGGGTCATTAAACAAAATTTGGCCTTGGAAGAAAGTATTGACATATAGAACCAATTCACACGGAGAACAAATCCCTTTTAATGAGTTATCTATTTCACCATTTTCCTACGATGGAAATCCACAATTAATGTATGCAATAATCTTAGCCTTAATTGGTTTTGCACTTATTTTATTGCTAGAAAAATTAGCAGTAAAAAAGCACTAGAAAATAACTAACTTAGCGTTCTAATCAAACCGCATGTATAAAGAGCGCACGCTATCACAAAAAATAACCCTTTTTTTAAAAGGCTTGATAATGGGAGGAGCCAACAAGGTACCAGGAGTCTCAGGTGGCATGGTAGCTTTTGTAATGGGGTTTTATGAAGAGCTTATTTATACTTTTCAAAAAATCAATGGTAAAGCTTTTAAACTGTTGTTTAATGGACGTTTTAAAAGTTTTGCAACCTATACCAATTTACAATTTTTAGTTTGGGTAATGGCAGGAAGTATGTTCAGCTACTTCAGTGTATCTCTTATTTTAGATTATTTCTTGAAAAATTACGAACTGTATGTATGGTCATGGTTTTTTGGAATGATTATAGGCTCTATTTATTATATATCGAAAGATTTTGGAGAATGGAAACTTAAAACAGTTTTAGGACTATTTATTGGAGCATCAGTTGGAATCTCTATTAGTTTTATGACACCCGCTACAGAAAATGATAATCTTTGGTTTGTCTTCTTATGTGGTATTATAGGAGTTTCAGGAATGACATTACCAGGACTTTCAGGATCATTTATTCTTATATTATTAGGAAACTATGTTTTGTTGTTAGTAGATAGTGTAAATGTATTAGGCAATGTAATTACAAATCTATTGTCTGGAAACTTTGAAGTACTGAATGATCAAGTAAAAGTTCGTTACTTAAAAATTATAGGAGTTTTTACAGCAGGTTCAGCTTTTGGGCTTGTGTCTATTTCACATGTTTTAGGGTATGTTTTAAAAAGATGGCATGAAATTGTAACAGCAATTATTATAGGTTTTATTACTGGGTCATTAGGTGTTGTTTGGCCATGGAAAGAAACTATTTATAAAAAAGAAGCAGGTGTGTTTTTGCTTGATCAGAGTGGGAACAAAATTATAGAAAATTACCAGAGATATATTCCTAATTTTAACAATCAAGAAACATGGGTTTCAATAGGATTTATTATTATTGGAGTCGCATTAATATTAATTATTGATTTTTATGACCAAAAAAGAAAATAAGCATTTATATGCTTTAGTAGGAAAGAATATTTCGTACTCATTTTCTCGTGGATACTTTACCGAAAAGTTTAAAAAACTAGACTTAAAAAGTCGTGAGTATATCAATTTTGATATTCAATCGATACACGAACTTCCTCAAAAAATAAAAGAAAACAAAAAGCAGCTAAAAGGAATGAATGTAACCATTCCATACAAACTAGATGTTTTTAATTTTTTAGATAGAATAGATAAGAAAGCTTTAAAAGTAGGAGCAGTAAACACTATTAAAATAACTAAAAAAGGAAGGTTAAAAGGATATAATACTGATGTGTATGGGTTTAAAAAATCATTAAAACCATTATTAAAAAATCATCACAAAAAAGCCTTGATATTGGGAACAGGAGGAGCATCTAAAGCGGTAGCCTATGTGCTTGAAAGTTTAGGGGTGAAATATAAATATGTATCTAGAACTCCTGAAGGAAAAAAGCAAATCTCCTATCAAGATATAGGTAAAGAACTTATAGAATCACATTATATAATTGTAAATTGTACACCGTTAGGTACACATCCAAACGTAGAGAATTGTCCAGATATTCCATATAAATTTTTATCAGATAAACATTTATTATACGATTTAATATATAATCCGTCAGAAACTACTTTCTTACGTAAAGGTAAAGAGCAGGGAGCAACTATAAAAAATGGATTAGAGATGTTAGAGCTACAAGCAGAAAAAGCTTGGAAAATATGGAATAATAGCTAAAATTTTAAAAACTAAAATAAAATTTGCTATTCTCTAAGAATCCTTATCTTTATAATCTAAATCAAAGGAACTTAAACATTGTAGATATGTTAGAAAACAACGAAGAGAAAGTAGAAAAGCCAATCACAGAAGAGCAATCAAAGGTTAGTAGGGAAACTGAAAATGCAGTTAATGAAGTTGAAAATGAAGTAGCCAATGAATCTGAAAAAGCAGATGAAAAGCACGAAATACCTATGCTTGATTATGCTTCGATGGAGCTAGAAAAGTTGGTAGATGAATTAAAAAAATTACTAAAAAGCCATCCAATTCAACAATTAAAATCAAATGTAGATGCTATTAAAACAGCGTTTAACTCAAAGTTTGGGGCTTTATTAGCAAAGAAGAAAGAGGCGTTTTTGGCAGATGGAGGAAATTCTATAGATTTTCAATTCTCTAGTCCAACAAAAACAGAATACAATAAGTTATTAGGTGAATATAAATCCAAGCGTGATGCTTACTATTCTCAATTAGAAAAACAATTAAAAGAAAACTTAGAGAGACGAAATAATTTAATTGAAGAGTTAAAGACTTTAATTAAAGATGCTGACCCCAAAACGATGTATAATGATTTTCAAGAAATTCAAAATCGTTGGAAAAGTGTTGGAGCTGTGCCTAAAACAAAGTATAATGATACCTGGAGAACATATCATCATCATGTAGAACGTTTTTACGATTTACTACATTTAAATAAAGACTTTAGAGAGTTAGATTTTAAACATAACCTTGAAGAAAAACTACGACTAATTGAAAGAGCAGAAGCTTTAAATGATGTAGAAGACGTTAATGTAGCTTTTAAAGAGTTACAAGAATTACATCGTATGTGGAAAGAAGATGTAGGACCTGTGTCAAGAGAACATAGAGAAGATGTTTGGGGAAGGTTTAGTGAAGCAACTAAAAAAATTCATGACAGACGTCATCAGCATTACAGAGAATTAAAGTCAAAGCATCAAGAAATGATTGATGCAAAACTAGCTGTTGCAGCAGAAATAAATGCGTACGATACATCAAGCAATAAAACACACAACGACTGGCAAAAAAGTATTGTAGAAATAGAAAAACTACGAAAAAAATACTTTGACATAGGAAAATTACCTTACAGTAAGAGTGAAGCTGTTTGGCAAGAGTTTAAAGCAGCAACTAAAAAGTTTAACTCAGCTAAAAATGCATTTTACAAGCATGAAAAAAGTGCACAAAACGAGAACTTAAGGAAGAAAATGGAATTGGTAGAGCTTGCAGAAAGCTTAAAAGATAGTGAAGACTGGAGTGAAACTACCAATACTATGAAGCGTATTCAAGCAGATTGGAAAAAAATAGGACATGTGCCTAGAAAATTTTCTGACGATATCTGGAAAAAATTCAAAAATGCTTGTAATTACTATTTTGATAGATTACACGCTCACAAGAATGAAGAAAATAAAGAACAATTAGTAGTAGTAGAGGCTAAGAAAAAATTTGTAGAGCAAATTAAAGTAGCTGAAATTTCTACCGAAGAAGATGTAGAAAAAGCCTTAGCAGATTGGAGAGCACTAGGAGCATTGCCAAGAAATGCACGTTATTTGGATGAAAAATTCAACAAAGCAATGGATGCACATCTCGATAAATTGGATATGAGCAGAATTGATATTGAAATGATGAAGTTTAAAGGCGTTGTAGATACATATTTAGCACAAGAAGACTATAGAAAATTAGATAGTGAACAGTTCTTTATTAGAAAAAAAATAGATGAAACTGTACGAGAAATGCAACAGTTAGAAAACAACTTAAGCTTTATTTCAAACGCTACAGAAGATAATCCTTTAGTACAAAATGTACGTAAAGGAATCCAAGAATTTAAAGACCAGTTAGATCTTTGGCAAGAAAAACTAGACTACTTAAAAAGATTAGATTATTAAAAACAATATAATAATCATTAAAAACTCGAGCCTTTTAAGGTTCGAGTTTTTTATTTGTTTTTTTAGTAAGTTGTTTGGCTACTTTGAGTTCAAAATTTGATAGAATGGTAATAATAAAGACTTCAACGATAATATAAATCCATCCTAAGTTAGTAATAGTTTTTCTATGAAGAAATGCTACTCCAATAGAAAGACAGCAATATAGTAGGTTTACAACTGCAATTCCTTTTAAAAAACATCTAAGATTATTGTGGTTTTTTCGGTAACAGTAAAAATCATACATAGTAAAGATCAAAGGAAAAACAGTTAGAAAATACAGACTAGAAGGAGGAATTCCTATGGTGCTTTCAAACTTTACTAACACAACACCCAGTAAAAAAGCAGATAAAAAAGCTCCAAAACCATCTATTAAAAACAACTTTTTAGGGTTTAGGATAATGTTTTTTAAAAGCTTTTTAATCATGAAAAAGATAAAATACAGTTGCTTTATAGAGGTTTTGAGTTTACATAAAAGTTTTTGTCAACCTCAATTGAGTCTCCTTTAATAGTTTTTGTTTGCCAATTATCAGAAGGTTTTAGTAATTCATCTTTTCCATCAACAGTTACTTTTATAGGCATATTAAAACCTCCAACAACATTATTCCAACGATATTTTAAGGTGTTGTTTTCAATAGTATACTCCAGCTCTGGAATCTTCACTGTACGTAAATATTGATCGAATACTTTACTTAAATCAATACCAGATTTTTCAATCATGTACTTTTCGATTTCTTGAGTAGTTACTGTTTTATGATAAAAATCAGCATTCAAACCACGTAAAATTTGACGCCATTTTTCATCATTATTAACTAGTTGACGAATTGTATGAAGCATATTAGCCCCTTTATAATACATGTCTCCAGAACCTTCATCATTAACATTATAATTTCCAATTATAGGAATATCATTTTGAATAGAACTTCGTGTTCCTATAACATATTCAGCAGAAGCTTTTTTACCATAGTAATAATCTAAAAATAAGTTTTCAGAGTAAGCTGTAAAGCTTTCGTGAATCCACATATCAGCAATATCTACATTGGTAATATTATTAGCAAACCATTCATGACCAGCTTCGTGAATAATAATAAAGTCGAATTTTAGTCCCCAACCAGTTCCAGATAAATCTCTACCTAAATACCCGTTTTTATATTGATTTCCATAGGTAACAGAACTTTGATGCTCCATTCCTAAATATGGAACTTCTACTAGTTTAAAGCCATCTTCATAAAAAGGATATTTACCAAACCAGTGTTCAAAAGCTTTCATCATCTTGGGAGCGTCTTTAAATTGCTTTTTGGCTTTTTTAAGATTGTCACGTAACACATAATAATTCATATCTAACGCTCCATCTTCACCTTGGTATTTTTCAGAAAAATGTACATAATCTCCAATGTTTACATTAACTCCGTAGTTGTTGATAGGATTATCAACAAACCAATGATAAGTAGTTGTATCGTCATTGTGTTTTTCAATATTACGTAAACGCCCATTAGAAACATCCATTAAATTTTTAGGTACACGAACACTAATTGCCATACTATCTACCTCATCATACATATGATCTTTATTTGGCCACCAAACACTAGCTCCTAACCCTTGACAAGAAGTAGCAACAAAGTGATTTCCATTACTGTCTTTTTTCCAAGAAAAACCACCATCCCAAGGAGCTCTAATCGCTTCTTTAGGTTTACCTTCATAATATACATCAACAGAGTTTACAGTTCCTTTCTTTTGAGGAGATTGTAGTTGAATAAAATGCGCATTTCCTTCAGAAATAACTTTTAGTTCTTTATTGTTTTGAGTCGCTTTGGTAATTTTTAAAGGAGGTTGTAAATCTATTTGTAAAACTTGATAAGGTTTTAAAACTTTATATTGTACAGTATTTTTTCCTTTAATAAACTTTTTGTCAGGATTAACGGTTACGTTAAGGTGATAATATGTTAAGTCCCACCAAGATCTTTCAGGCGTAATAGAACCACGTAAAGAATCTTGACGTGTAAACGTTTTATTTTTTGAAAATAACGAGGTGCTTTTTTGAGCGGTTGAAGAAGAACATCCAGCAATTAAAATTGCTAAAGATGTCATAAAAACAGATAAAGAAAACGTTTTTTTATACATGGTATTTGTTCTTGTAAGATAAAATGCTAAGATAAGTTTTAAAGTTTTTTTATTGAAGCTAACTTTAAGATATTTGCTTAAAATAAGAACAATGTCAAAAACAGTTTTCATTACAGGAGCTTCTTCAGGAATAGGAAAATCAATAGCTATCTATTTACACGATAGAGGGTTTAAAGTTTATGGAACAAGTAGAAATCCACAAAAAGTAACTACTCCATTTCAAATGGTAGCATTAGATGTAACTGACCAAGAATCAATAAAGAAAGCTGTAGAAGAAGTAATCACTGCTGAAGGAAAGATTGATGTGTTGATAAACAATGCAGGAAAAGGAATTACTGGTCCAATTGAGGATACACCTACACAAGAAATGAAAGATAATTTTAATACAAATTTTTTTGGGGTAATTGATGTTGTTAAAGAAGTGTTGCCTCATATGAGAAAACAGCAACTGGGAACGATTATTAACACAACTTCAATAGCAGGATACATGGGGTTACCTTTTAGAGGAATTTATTCTGCAAGTAAAGGGGCGTTAGAGTTGGTAACAGAAGCGTTAAGTATGGAGGTGAAAAGTTTCGGTATTAAGGTTGTTAATGTAGCTCCAGGAGATTTTGCTACGAATATTGCTGCAGGAAGGTATCATACACCTGTTTTTGAAAACTCTGCTTACAAAGAAAAATATGCTGAAAACTTAGCATTGATGGATGCTCATGTTGATTCTGGTGCAGATCCAATACTAATGGCAGAGGCAATCTATAAAATTATTGAAAACAAGAACCCAAAAATTCACTATAAAGTTGGTGGATTTATGGAGAAATTTTCAATTGTATTAAAAAGAATTTTGCCTGATAAAATTTATGAAAAATTACTAATGAATCATTATAAATTGTAAATTCGCAGAAGATTAGTAATTAAAGAAAAATCAAGGTATAAAACATTGTTTTATATGTTGTTTTTATAGAGAGTTGAACTCGCAAAACTCAAGAATTAGAACACAACTACATAATAAATATACAGATGAAATTTTTTATTGATACAGCTAACTTAGATCAAATAAGAGAAGCACAAGCTTTAGGTATTTTAGACGGGGTAACAACAAATCCATCGTTAATGTCTAAAGAAGGAATAACAGGAGAGGGGAATATTATCAATCATTACAAAGCAATTTGTCAAATTGTAGAAGGAGATGTTTCTGCTGAGGTAATTTCTACTGATTTTGATGGTATGGTAAAGGAAGGAGAAGCGTTAGCTGCTTTAAACCCTCAAATAGTAGTGAAACTACCTATGATTAAAGATGGAATAAAAGCGTGTAAATATTTTTCTGATAAAGGAATTAAAACCAATGTAACTTTAGTGTTTTCTGCTGGTCAAGCATTATTAGCAGCAAAAGCTGGAGCAACATATGTATCACCATTTATTGGTCGTTTAGATGATATTTCTACAGATGGTTTAAATCTAATAGCTGAAATTCGTCAGATATTTGATAATTATGCGTTTGATACTGAGATTTTAGCAGCATCTGTACGTCATACAATGCATGTGATTGATTGTGCTAAAATTGGGGCTGATGTTATGACAGGGCCTTTAAGTGCAATTGAAGGATTGTTAAAACACCCTTTAACAGATATTGGTTTAGCAAAATTTTTAGCAGATTATAAAAAAGGAAACTAACCAACGAAGTTGGCTTTAGTATTTTGTCATTCCCGCGAAAGCGGGAATCTCATTTTTTAAAAGATATGTACCCAAAAAAAGAACTCGCACAATTAGTAGTTTCAGCATGTAATCAATTTGATATTGATACCGTTGTAATTTCTCCAGGCTCTCGTAATGCACCACTTACTGTCGGATTTTCAAATCATCCAGAAATAGAAACATTAAGTGTGGTAGATGAGCGTTGTGCTGCCTTTTTTGCTATGGGAATAGCACAACAAAAGCAAAAACCTGTTGCCATTGTATGTTCGTCAGGTTCTGCTTTGTTGAATTATTATCCTGCGATAGCAGAAGCTTTTTATAGCAATATTCCGCTAGTTGTAATTTCAGCAGACAGACCCAAGCACCTGATTGATATTGGTGATGGACAAACCATTCGTCAAGAGAATGTGTTTAAGAACCATATTTTGTTCTCAGCTAATTTGATTGAAGAAGAAAGTCAGTTAAAAAATAATATCAGTTTATTAATTCAGGCATTACAAACTTCAATCACTCAAAAAGGACCAGTTCATATAAACGTTCCATTTGATGAACCTTTATATGAAACACTTGAAAAATTAGATTCGGTCATTGCGAACAAAGTGAAGCAATCTTTTGAAAAGATGAATGTCATTTCGAGCGCAGTCGAGAAATCTTTTGATTTAGAAAAAATAGCTTCTATTTGGAACTCTTCAGTCAAAAAAATGATTTTGGTAGGAAGTCATTTTCCTGATGTTGAGCTTCAAAAAATATTGAATGTATATGCAGAAGATACTTCTGTTTTAGTGTTAACAGAAACTACCTCAAATATATACAATTCTAAGTTTATCAATAACATAGATAAATTAATCTCTAAGTTAACTGAAGACGGGTATAAAGAGTTGCAACCTGAAGTATTACTCACTTTAGGAGGAATGGTAATTTCTAAAAGAATTAAACAGTTTTTACGAAAATTACAGCCAAAACATCACTGGCATGTTGATGAGTTAAAGGCGATGGATACGTATCACTGTTTGTCAGAATTTTTACAAGTAAAACCTGTAACCTTGTTAACAAGTCTTTCTAAGGAAAAGAAAAATGTTGAAAGTAATTATCAACAAACATGGTTACAAGAAAAAGAACAAAGATCTGTAAAACACGAAGAGTATTTGAAAGATTGCGAATATTCAGATTTAAAATCTTTTGAAGTTATTTTAGAAAGTATCCCAGATAATTCGCAAGTACAAATAAGTAACAGTTCAATTATTCGATATTCACAATTGTTTGATGTAAATTCTACGCTAAAAGTATTTTGTAATCGAGGAACAAGCGGGATTGATGGAAGTACAAGTACAGCTGTAGGAGCAGCATATGCCTCAAAAAATCAAACAATATTTATAACAGGAGATTTAAGTTTCTTTTACGACAGCAATGCATTGTGGAACACAAATATTCCGAAGAATTTTAGAATTATTATTTTAAACAATGCAGGAGGTGGTATTTTTAGATATATCCCGGGGCCATTAACAACAAATGCTACGGAGTACTTTGAAACACCGCATGATTTAACTGCAGAGCATTTATCAAAAATGTATGGTTTTGAATATGTTCAAATAAAAGACTTAAAGAGCTTGCAAAATAGTTTGATTTCGTTTTATGAAGAATCGGATCAGCCAAAAATAATGGAGGTTTTTACTCCAAAAGAAATAAATGACGTAGTTTTAAAAAACTATTTTAAAAACTTATAAAATGGAATTAAAAGAAGGTGATAAGGTAGATTTAGTAATTGGTGTTCAAACCGCTTTAGGTTATTCAGTGTTAATTAACGAAGCATATGAAGGCTTATTGTATAACAATGAAGTTTTTAGTGATGTAGAAGAAGGAATGCGAACAATAGGTTATATTAAAAAGATACGTGAAGATGAAAAAATTGATGTATCACTACGACCGCAAGGATTTAAAAACGTAATTGATTCAGATGTTGATATAATCTTAAAAAAGCTAGAAGAAAAAGGCTTTTTATTGTTAACAGATAAAAGCTCTCCTGAATCAATTAAATTTCACTTGCAGATGAGTAAAAAAGCATTCAAGAGAGCTATTGGCAGCTTGTATAAGAGTAAAAAAATAGAATTACAAGAAGACAGAATAGTGTTAAAATAAACTATTCTTGTCCTTCTTCTTCTTCAATAATTTCCTCGTCATTATTTTTAATTTCTTCTTTCTTTTTACTTCCCATTAAATCGTTTACACGTTTAATGTTTTCGTAAAAAGCATTTGCATTAGGATCAGAAGGATCCATTTTTCCATAAGCAGCTTTGTAGTAAAAATCTGCTTTTTCGTAGTCTTTTCCAAGTTCATGGTATTTACCTATATAAAAATCACCCATATGAGAATCAGGGTATTTTATCATTACAAAATCCCCTAAAACTCTCAAGTAATCACCATCTTGTCTGTCAATTACAATATCTTCAATAACAAAAATGTCATCTAAACGAACATTTAAGTTAGAACCGTATAGATACTGAATATCTAGATATTTTTTTTCCACATACTTAATTGCATCTAAAGGAGCCAAATCTTTAACATTAGCTTCGTACTCTTCTTTAGTAATTTTAGAATATAAGCTAAACATTTGTGTAAAAGCTCTAGGAATAGTTTCTCCAATTATAGCTAAATAGCTTGGAGAAGAATCAAATTCATCAAAAACAACATTAAAGTTTTTAGCTTCATAGGATGTTAATAACGTTTTAATATCACTAAATCGATTATATTGATTAGTGTCAATGTACTTTTTGTTATTACTTGTATATAAGAAGTAAGTGTTATCTATAGAACCCAGTCTGTTAAGAGAATAAGACTCCATAATAGCTGGAGCAAACTTAGGAAAATCAGGAGTGATACAGATATAAGAATTAAAAATAGGTTTTTCATCTTTTAAGTAGTGAGTAATAAAATTAGCAGCTTTTCCTTCACCTACAATTGTCATAAAAGGAGAAGTTCTAAAGTTTCCTTCCATAAAAGGAATTAACTCATGTTTAATAAAATTAAAAAAATGTACCCCTGAACTGGTTAAGGAATTATTAGAAGGTATTATAGAAATATCTTTTCCATAAGTGTTTTTCATATCAATACCTACTACAATTTGTCTGGGTGCTTTATCTACATTAGCATAAAGTTTAGCATTACCTACATATAAATCAAAAAGATACTCGTCACCTAAAACAATAGCTAGAGGATAATTAGTAGTTTCATCTACATCATAGCCTTCTGGAAGGTAGATTTTTACATTTCTATCTTTTTCTAATTCTTTTGAATTGATTTTTTGAGTAACAACTTTTTGAGAAAAAAGACTAATACTAATTAATAGGGTAAATAATAAATATACTTGTTTCATATTTAGGGGTAAATTATATCGTTCAAATATAGAAAAGAAAAATAAAGTTATTATGTTATTTTTGTACAACTAAATAACGACAATATTTTAAAATTATGATACAACCAGACTGGAAAGTTGCCAAAGAGTACGAAGATATTACCTATAAAAAGTCACACAACGTTGCAAGAATAGCATTTAATAGACCCAATGTACGTAATGCGTTTCGACCAAAAACTACTTCAGAGTTATTGGATGCGTTTCATGATGCACATGAAGATACGAATATAGGAGTGGTATTGTTGTCTGCTGAAGGGCCATCAACTAAAGATGGAGTTTGGAGTTTTTGTTCTGGAGGAGATCAAAATGCACGTGGACACCAAGGTTATGTTGGAGATGATGGTTACCACCGTTTGAATATTTTAGAAGTACAGCGTTTAATACGTTTTATGCCAAAAGCAGTAATATGCGTGGTTCCAGGTTGGGCTGTAGGTGGCGGACATAGTTTGCACGTAACTTGTGATTTAACTTTAGCGAGTAAAGAACATGCTATTTTTAAGCAAACTGATGCCGATGTTACTTCGTTTGACGCAGGTTATGGTTCAGCATATTTAGCTAAAATGGTGGGGCAAAAGAAGGCCCGTGAAATATTTTTCTTAGGAAGAAACTACTCAGCACAAGAAGCGTATGAAATGGGTATGGTAAATGCCGTAATTCCACATGATGAGCTAGAGCAAACAGCTTTTGATTGGGCACAAGAAATTTTAGCAAAATCACCAACTTCAATAAAAATGTTAAAGTTTGCAATGAACTTAACGGACGATGGAATGGTAGGGCAACAAGTATTTGCAGGAGAAGTAACTCGTTTAGCTTATATGACTGATGAAGCTAAAGAAGGACGTGATGCATTTTTAGAAAAGCGTAAGCCTAACTTCCCTAAAACTTGGATACCATAACTGATTGATAATTTAAGAATTATGAATTACGAGTTGGAGGTTTTTAATTCGTAATTCTAAAATCATAATTCGTACTTGAAGAAATGAAAATAATTTGTATAGGGCGTAATTACGCAAAACATATAGAAGAGTTAGCGAATGAAAGACCAGAAAACCCAGTAGTTTTTCTAAAACCAGATTCGGCTATTCTTCCTAAAAAAATGCCATTTTTTATTCCTCCGTTTTCAAATGATATCCATTATGAGGTAGAGGTATTGGTAAAAATAAACAAAGTAGGAAAACATATTTCTCCAAAATTTGCCCATAAATATTATGACACTGTAGGCTTAGGAATTGATTTTACTGCGCGTGATGTGCAAGCACAATGTAAAGAAAAAGGATTGCCTTGGGAAAAAGCAAAAGCTTTTGATGGTAGTGCTATAGTAGGAGAGTTTTTCCCGAAAGAAGATTTTGACTTAGAAAACTTGTCTTTTCAATTACAAAAGAACGATGAGGTTGTACAAGATGGAAATACCACTAGTATGTTGTGGAAAATTGATGAGTTGATTAGTTACGTGTCGCAATATTTCACGTTGAAAAAAGGAGATATTATCTTTACAGGAACACCAGCAGGAGTTGGAAAAGTGGCAGAAAATGACATTTTAACAGGAACTATTGAAGGAAAACAAGCTTTTCAAATTAAAGTAAAATAAAATATATCCCGCTTCGGCGGGATTCTTTTTTAGATATATACATGAATGCAGAAATCATTACGATAGGAGATGAAATTCTTATCGGACAAATTATAGATACCAATTCACAATGGATTGGTCAAGAACTTAATAAAATTGGAATTTCGGTATATCAAATCTCCTCAGTCCAGGATGAAAAACAACATATTTTAAATGCGTTAAAAGAAGCAGAAAGTAGAGCAGATATTGTGATAATAACTGGGGGGTTAGGACCTACAAAAGATGATATTACTAAAAAAACAATTGCTGAATATTTTAAAGATGAAAAGATTATTGAATATCCAGAAGTAATTGATAATATTAAATATCTATTCAAAAAAGTTAATCATCCGTTCAACGAAATACAGAAGTATCAAGCGCAGCTTCCTTCGAAAGCAACCTTATTAATGAATCGTTTAGGAACTGCACCAGGAATGTGGTTCTATGAAAATAATACTGTTTTTGTATCTCTTCCGGGAGTGCCATATGAAATGAAAGGGTTAATGAAGTATCATGTATTGCCTAAGCTACGGTCTACTTTTAAATTGCCATTCATTTTACATAGGACAATTATGACGGTAGGTACAGGGGAAACAATTATTGCAGAAAGAATTTCTGATTGGGAAGAGAGTTTACCTAATTTTATAAAGCTAGCCTACTTACCATCTTATGGACGTGTTCGTTTACGTTTATCAGCTAAAGGAAAAGATAAAGAGGTATTAGTGAAAGAGATGGAAAAGCAAGTTGCAGCATTATATATGCTAATACCAGAAATTATCGTAGGAGATGATAATGAAACATCTTTAGAAAAAGAAGTGGGTAAACTGTTAAAAAAACATGGGAAAACTGTTGCTACAGCAGAAAGCTTAACAGGAGGGAAAATAGCGTCAACCATAGTTTCAGTTCCAGGAGCATCTTCATATTTTATGGGAGGATTCGTTACGTATACAGCAGCTTTAAAAGAACAACTACTCAATGTTTCTAAAGAAGTTATTGATAAATATACGGTAGTAAGTAAAGAAGTAGCTTTAGCAATGGCAAAAGGATGTTTGGAGAAGTTACAAACAGATTACACGATAGCTGTAACAGGAAATGCAGGTCCAACAACAGATCATAATGATAAAAGTGTAGGATTGGTATATATTGGCATAGCAACTAAAAGTGGAGTAGATGTTTATGAGTTTAATTTTGGTGAGCCAAGAGAAAAGGTAATTAATAGAACGGTAACCAAATCTTTAGAACTTTTACAAGCTGCCATATTAAAATAAATTAGTATTTTTGCAGCCGTTACGCTTCCAAATAGGTTAGATGCTGAGCCTAGTTTTGAAAAGATTAAAATTAATTAAAATTTAATCGAGAATATTTTTGTGCAGTAAATTAAAATGCATAAATTTGCACCTCGTTTAGAAATAACACTAAAAACTGTCAAGAAGATGTCTAGAGTTTGTGAATTAACAGGAAAAAAAGCGATGGTAGGTAACAATGTATCTCACGCTTTAAATAGAACTAAAAGAAGATTTAACGCTAATTTAATGACTAAGCGTTTCTATATTCCAGAAGAAGATAAATGGGTAACTTTAAAAGTATCTGCTTCTGCATTAAAAAATATTAATAAAAAAGGAATCTCTGCGGTTATTAAAGAAGCTAGAGAAAAAGGTTTCTTAACTAAATAATTCCTTACTAGATAAAATTTTAGAGAGATGGCAAAAAAAGGAAACAGAGTTCAAGTAATTTTAGAGTGTACTGAGCACAAAGCTTCTGGTCAACCAGGAACTTCTCGTTATATTACAACAAAGAACAAAAAGAATACTCCTGATAGAATGGAATTAAAGAAATTTAATCCAATCTTAAAGAAGATGACAGTTCATAAAGAAATTAAATAATAAGCTACGGCGTAAACTTTAATATAAAATGGCAAAGAAATCAGTAGCATCGTTACAAACAGGTTCAAAAAGATTAACCAAAGCTATCAAAATGGTAAAGTCTCCAAAATCAGGAGCTTATACATTTGTTGAAGCTATTATGGATCCAGAAAGCGTGAATGACTTTTTAGCAAAAAAGTAATTCTTGTATACAGTTTAAAGAAAAGCTACTTTCATTAGAGAGTAGCTTTTTTTATATTTGACAGTCTCAAGTTTTTTGAATACGTTAAAGATTTGGGAATTATCCTAGCAAGTCGGACTTTCGGCAGTCGCTTCCCGAAGTATCGGGAGAGTTTTAACAAATGCCTCAATCCTTAACACTAAAGCTGTGGAACAATGACAATTTGACTGTATTAGTAAAATGGTATAGTTTTTAACCTATGTAAGCGATTATAATATTTAAAAATGAGTTTTTTTAAGAAAATCTTCTCTAAAGAGAAAAAGGAAACCTTAGACAAGGGATTAGAAAAAACCAAAACAAGTTTTTTCTCTAAATTATCAAAAGCAGTTGCTGGTAAAGCTAAGGTTGATGATGATGTATTAGATAATTTAGAAGAAGTATTGGTATCGTCTGATGTAGGAGTAGAAACTACCCTGAAAATAATAGATAGAATAGAAGAACGTGTATCTCGCGACAAATATTTAGGAACAGAAGAGCTAAACCAAATTTTACGTGAAGAAATAGCGGGTTTATTATCAGAAACCAATACTGGTGACGACACCGATTTTACTATTCCAGCAAATACGAAACCTTATGTGTTAATGGTTGTAGGTGTTAATGGAGTAGGAAAAACAACTACGATAGGTAAACTAGCTTCACAATTTAAAAAGAAAGGGTTAAAAGTTGTTTTAGGAGCAGCGGATACCTTTAGAGCCGCAGCAATAGATCAGCTACAAGTTTGGGCAGATAGAACAGACGTACCAATTGTAAGACAAGAAATGGGTTCCGATCCTGCCTCTGTAGCTTTTGATACAGTACAATCAGGTGTAAATCAAGGAGCAGATGTTATAATTATCGACACTGCAGGACGTTTACATAATAAAGTAAACCTAATGAATGAGCTAACAAAAATAAAACGTGTAATGCAAAAAGTAATACCAAATGCACCACACGATGTATTGTTAGTGTTAGATGGTTCAACAGGACAAAATGCTTTTGAACAAGCAAAACAATTTACGAAAGCAACAGAAGTAACTTCGTTAGCAGTAACTAAATTAGATGGTACCGCAAAAGGAGGCGTTGTTATCGGAATTTCAGATCAATTTAAAATACCTGTGAAATATATTGGAGTAGGAGAAGGTATTGATGACCTACAAGTATTCAACAAACATGAATTTGTAGATTCGTTTTTTAAATAGAAAAACATAAGTAAATAAAAAAACTCCCAATTTGGGAGTTTTTTTATTCTAAACAGTTTCAATAACCTTGTTAAAAGCCAATCTCGATTTAGGTTTTCTGTCTGGTTGATTAAAATCCTCTTCATCTCTATAGCCAATAGCCACAGCAACAACAGTTGCGTAATCTTTGTTGTTTAAAATTTTGTCATAATTTTCTGGTTCAATACCTTCCATTGGAGTGGCATCGATTCCCATTTCAGCACAAGCACTTAAAAAAACTCCTAAAGCCAAATATACTTGTCTGTTAAACCAGGCTTTAATTTCTTCTTCAGGTTTTGGCTTTATAAATTCTTTATAATAACCAACAGCACCCTCAGGGAGCTCTTCTTCAATTTGTTTTTCAAACAAATCAATATCATTAATTCGATTAAAAACAACAATGGTATCACTTTCAATAACCTTGCTAGTATTTAACCAAGATACTTTTGAAAGTTGTTCTTTAGTATCAGTGTCAGAAACAAAAGTGAATTTCCATGGTTGGCTATTTATTGAAGAAGGACTTAATTGTAAAACCTGTTGTAACTCTTTGATTTTTTCTGATTCAATTTTTTTTGAAGCATTATATTTTTTTGTTGTATAACGTTGCTGCATTGATGTTATAAAGCTCATATTCTATTTTTTAATTAAACTATAAAAATTATAGTATCAAAAGTAAGTATAGTTTTTTATCTTTGCAATAACGGTCAAAAAGGATAGTATAAATTATGGAGGTACAAGAATCTAAAACACTTAAGTTTAAAGGAAGAGAGTTCCCCTGCTGTACGAGTCTTACTATGGGAGTTATTGGAGGGAAATGGAAAACAGTAATTCTTTTTCATTTAATAAAAGGAACGCTTCGTTACAGTGAGTTAAGAAAAGAAATTCCAATGGTTACAGAACGAACTTTAAGTTTACAGTTAAAAGCCTTGGAAGAAGATGGTGTAATAAAAAGAAAAGTGTACACCTCAAAACCACCATTAAAAGTAGAGTATTCTTTAACTGATTTAGGAAAAAGTTTAATTCCTATAATTCAGTCTATCGCAGACTGGGGAGATTTTGCCGTAACAAACCATTCTAAATAATAATCTCCGTATATTATCAACTATTAGAGTTTAGATAATAAGGCAGTTTTGTTATCCTAAATAAAGCTTTTCAATTTTTATAATTACATTTGAGTATCAAATATTTGACCAATGAGAAAAGCTACTTTTTTATTATTAACACTTCTATTTATAAGTGCATGTAAGCAAAAAGCTGTAAAGGTATATTTTAAAAGTTATGATGAATCATCAGAAATAGAAAAACAGCAAGATCACGAGAAAAAGAGAATGCAGTTCAAATTACTTCAGTCTCATTTTTTAGATTTAAATAAAGAACTCAAACCTTTTGAAAAGGAGCTATCAAGATTTTCAGAAGAAGAATATCAACAACTAAAGCCATTAATTTTAGAAAAAGATATTCCAACTATTCAAAAGAGCATAACAAATAAAAAACTCACGTACGAAAAACTAACATTATTCTATTTATATAGAATACGAAAGTTTGAAAGTGATAGTACAAAGTATTTGAATGCAATTATATCTCTAAATCAAAAGGTATTAGAAGAAGCAAGAGCAAAAGATAAAGAATCAAAAGAAGCAAATGAATTTTCCTTGAATGGAATTCCAATTTTGATAAAGGATAATATTGATGCCGCAGGAATGATAACGACTGCTGGAGCTGTAGCTTTACAAAACAACTCAACTGACAAGGATGCTTTTATTGTCAAAAAATTAAGAGAAGCGGGAGCATTAATTTTAGGAAAAGTAAACTTAAGTGAATGGGCATACTTCTTTTGTGAAGATTGTCCGTTAGGGTATAGTGCCACTGGAGGGCAAACCTTAAATCCTTATGGAAGAAAAGTTTTTGAAACAGGAGGTTCTAGCTCAGGAAGTGGAGTTTCTGTAGCAGCAAACTATGCCGTAGCTGCTGTAGGTACAGAAACAGCAGGGTCTATAACTTCACCATCAAGTCAAAACTCAGTGGTTGGATTAAAACCAACAATTGGTGTTTTAAGTCGCTCAGGAATTGTTCCGATTTCAAGTACGTTAGATACTCCAGGTCCGATGACTAAAAGTGTCGTAGACAATGTTATTTTATTTGAAGCGATGCTAGGAAAAGATAATGAGGATGCTGCTTCTTTAGAAATAGAAGATTTTAAACCTAAAGAATTACTTAATGAAAGCTACACAATCCAAGGAAAAAGAATAGGAGTGCTAAAACCTATTTTAACAGATTCTATTTATAAAGCAAGTGTAGAAAAGTTACAAGAAGCTGGTGCAGAAATTATTGAGATAATACCACCTGAAATTTCTTTTGATGGATTTATTACACTGTTGAATATAGATATGAAACATGATTTACCTGAATACTTAGCTACTCACGGAAACAAAAAGCTAACAGTGAAAAATATACAAGATGTGGTTGAGTTTAATAAAAAAGATTCTACAAAAAGAGCTCCTTACGGACAACAGCTATTTGAAGGAATAATAAAAGATACGACTAGTTTAGCTCAGTTAGAGGTGGTAAAAGATAGTCTAAGTTATAATGGAAAGAAATTTTTACAAGCTTTAAAAGCCCAAAATTTAGATGGTATTCTATCAATTAATAATTATCATTCTGGTATTGCAGCAGTAGCGAAGTATCCGACATTAACAGTTCCTATGGGATATAAAAACTCTGGAGAACCTGTTAGTTTAACGTTTATAGGGAAGCCTTTTACTGAAAAAGAATTATTGCAGCTAGGGTATGCTTTTGAGAAACTAACGAAAGCAAGAAAGACTCCAGTTGATTATCATTAATAGGACTACATATAAAATAAAAACTCCCAATTCGGGAGTTTTTATTTTAATTCTCTAATTTGTATTTTCCAATATAACCAGACACATCTCCGCCAAGATAAAGATATCCATCATGCTCTTCAACAGAACTAGCTTCTGACACAACTTTACCAGTCGTGTCATAATAAGTTTTTAAAATCTCTCCATCAGCACTCAAATGCATAATCATTCCATAGCGAGCTACTTTAGGTTGTAAAAATAGAGGAAGACCATATACTAACTTTTTTACAAGGGGTTTAGAATGTATTGCATCTAAAGAAGGATCTCTTTTAGTTGAAAAACCAAGCCAAAAACTACCATCGGTTCTTCTAGAGACTCCATTAGGAAAACCAGGTAGGTTATCAAGAAAAATATCTGTTATTCCTTTATTACTGCCTTTTAACCAGTATCTAAGAATTCTATATTTAGCCAAATCTACCATTAACACAAAGTCATCCTTTTGAGAAACTGCAACACCGTTTCCAAAATAAGTACCCTCTATAAGTGTTTTTACTTCTTTGGTTTTCGGATTGTAACTATAAAGACCTCCATCAGGTTTAGCTTCCATTAATAGTTTCCAAATATGTGTTCTACTAAAAGGAATTTTAGAAGAAGTATTGGTAAAGTAAATAATCCCATCAGAAGCAATGTCTACATCATTGGGGATAAGAAACTTGTTCCCGTTTTTATCTTCACTTGCTAAAGTGGTAATTTTTCCTTTTTTATCTACACTAATCAACCCTCTTTCTAAGTCACAAGCAATTAGATTTTGATTGCTGTCAAAATGTAAACCAGCAACCCAAGATTCCGTATTACAAAAGACAGAAACTTTTCCCGATGTGTCAATTTTTAAAATTCTACCATCTGAAAAGTCTGTTTCAGAAATATGAACTCCACAATATAGATTTCCTTGTTTATCTATGGCAATATCCTCAGGCCCATACCAACCGTCTAAATCGATGTGTTGAGTTGAGCTTAGTAGTTCATTTTCATGAAGCGCGCCTACTAATTTAGGAGGTGTAGGAGGAAACCAAGCTTCTGGATTAATTGAACATGATTTAAAAGTAACACTGGTTATAAAAATGAGTAAGATTAATAATGTAGCGTATTTTACTAATGATGCAATTTTCATTGTATTTGTTTTTATAATTTATAAAGACAAAGAAAATGACAGTAATTTATTTCTATCTTGACAAATGTTAGGAAATAGTAACTTCTTTTCGAATCCTACTCAAAGATTCGGCAGCTATACCAAGAAAGCTTGCGATTTGGTATTGAGGAGCTCTTAAAACAATTTTCTTATCATAGTTTTTAATAAAGTCTAAGTACTTTTTCTTAGCCGATTTTGTTTGCATAGTTAGAGCTCTTTGTTGTGCACAAAGGTGATTTCTCTCAGCTAAAATTCTACCAAACTTCTCAAAGTTGGGAGATTCTTTATATAATTGAGTTAAACTTTCAAAAGAAATTTTATAAACTACGCTATCTTCAATAGCTTCTAGAAACTCAAGAGAAGGAGTTTGGTATATAAAACTATCAAAAACTGTTATAAACTGGTTATCGCAAGAAAAATAGGTTGTAAACTCTTTACCTTCTATATTTTTAAATGTTCTAAAAAAACCAGATTCAATAAAGTATAAATCCTTAGCTTTTCTCCCTTCTTTAATAACTAATGTTTTTGCTTTATACTCTTTTTTTTCTAATTGATTATAAAATGTTTTAAACTCATTTTCAGTAAGTCCGATTAAGTCGTATAATAATCTTTTGAGTTCGCTCATTTTTTAATAAGAGGTTAACGTAGTTTGTAAACATACAAGTTTCTTAATAACGAAGTTACCGAAAACAAGGATAAGAATCAAACTAATTTTTAGAGGTTTAAAGTTAAAGAAGTTCAATTAAAACGTATCTTTGCACACCGAATTTTTATAGTATGCGTACCAAAACAACAAAACAAAACAAAATTAATGTAGTTACTTTAGGTTGCTCTAAAAACGTTTACGATAGTGAAGTGTTAATGGGGCAGTTAAAAGCTAATGGTAAAGAAGTGGTTCATGAAGATGAAAATGACGATGGAAATATTGTAGTAATTAATACGTGTGGTTTTATTGGTAAAGCCAAAGAAGAAAGTGTAGAAACTATTTTACACTATGCACAAAAGAAAGAAGAAGGTGAAGTAGACAAAGTGTTTGTTACAGGTTGTTTAAGCGAACGTTACAAGCCAGACTTAGAAGCTGAAATTACCAATGTAGATCAGTATTTTGGTACACACGATTTACCAAATTTGTTAAAAGTTTTAGAAGCAGATTATAAGCATGAGTTAATCGGTGAACGTTTAACCACGACTCCAGAGCATTATGCCTATTTAAAGATTGCAGAAGGATGTGATCGTCCGTGTTCGTTCTGTGCCATTCCGTTAATGCGTGGCAAGCATAAATCGACACCAATTGAAGATTTGGTTACAGAAGCAACGAAATTGGCAGAAAAAGGGATTAAGGAAATTATGCTAATCGCACAAGATTTAACCTATTACGGATTGGATATCTATAAAAAGCGTGCTTTAGCAGATTTATTAAAAGAATTAGTAAAAGTTGAAGGTATAGAATGGATTCGTTTGCATTATGCCTTTCCAACTGGTTTTCCGATGGATGTGCTAGAAGTGATGAAGAACGAACCAAAGGTTTGTAATTATTTAGATATTCCGTTACAGCATATCAATACCGAAATTTTAAAGTCGATGAAGCGTGGTACAACGCACGAAAAAACGACTTCGCTGATTCATAAATTTCGAGAGGCAGTGCCAAACATGGCAATTCGTACAACATTAATTGTTGGATATCCGGGAGAAACTGAAGAGCAATTCCAAGAATTAAAAGACTGGGTAGAAGAGATGCGTTTTGAGCGTTTAGGAGCTTTTGAATACTCGCATGAAGAAAATACAGGAGCGTATGTTTTAGAAGACGATGTACCTGCGGATGTAAAGTTTAGAAGGGTGAATGAAATCATGGAAGTGCAGTCGCAAATTTCTTGGGAATTGAATCAAGAGAAAATAGGAAAGACGTTCAAATGTTTATTCGATAGAAAAGATGGAGAGTACTATTACGGACGTACCGAATTTGACTCACCAGATGTAGATAATGATGTTATTGTAGATGCTCGTGAACATTATATTAAATTAGGAGAATTTATAGATATCGAAATTTTTGATGCAGGTGACTTTGACTTGCACGGAAAACCAGTAGTAAAACAAGAAAGACCAGTTCCTTTAAATCAAAAGAGAAAATAAAATCAAACCTGCGCAATGCAGGTTTTTTTATGCATATTTGTCGCATGAAAAAAGCCTATTTTAACTGGAGTTCAGGAAAAGATTCGTCATTAGCATTGTATAAAATTTTACAACAAAAAGAATACGATGTACAAAAATTGATTACAAATGTAAATCAAGATTATCAGCGTGTTTCAATGCATGGTTTACATGAGGATTTACTGAATGCACAGACTGAAAGCATTGGTATTCCGTTAGAAAAAATATATTTTCCAGCTGAGGTTACAATGGATTTATATAATCAAAGAATGAAAAAGAAGACTGCGGAGTTAAAAGAAGCAGGACTTGTAAATGGTATTTTTGGTGATATTTTCTTGGAAGACTTGAGAGCATATCGCGATTCGAAGCTACAAGAGGTTGGAATTACTGGTGTTTACCCACTTTGGAAACAAGATACAAAAGAATTACTTAGAGAGTTTTTAGATTTAGGCTTTAAAACAATTACTGTTTGTGTGAATGCAAAATTGCTAGGAGAAGAATTTGTAGGGAGAGTTATTGATGAAGATTTTATTAATGAACTTCCTGATGGAGTTGATGTTTGTGGGGAGAATGGAGAGTTCCATACGTTTTGTTATGACGGTCCTATTTTTAAGAAACCTGTGGAGTTTGAAATAGGAGAGAAGGTATTGAAATCGTATACGTTACATAAAAACGATGATGACAATTGTTATCAAGATTCAAAGAAAACTAAGAAATTAGAAGAAACGACTACTAAAAACTATGATAGAAGTTTTTGGTACTGTGATTTACAGCTAAAAAAGTAATTTATTTATAGCTTCTAATAGTCTTTGAGCAGGAGCATTCTCTAGGCAAGAACTACAAGTATTGTACATAAACAAACAATCGATAAAGTCGGTTAGCATATGTAATAATAGCCCTAAGCCAATAATGTTGTATGGTCTTTTAAAAAAAAGTAAAATAACATACACTCCAATAGCATAGTAGGAATGAAATAGGTGAAACCCAAAACTACATCGGTTTGGGTCAAATATAGGGCTTGCTAATAAGTGATCTATATCTACTAGCATAGTTGCTAGTAGTGTTATAGCAACTTTTATCCAATTTTTTTTAAAAAAGAAGAAAGCGATAAAAACAGGAAATCCGAAATGTAAAAAATAATGGATGAATTGTTGCACTATGCTAAGCTATTTCTTTTTCTAAAGCTAAAAAATGAGTAACTTCTGTAGGGCTGTTTTTATATAAAGGAATAATATATAACTCACACTTGTAGTAGGACTTATCTTTTCTATAATTAACAATAATATCTTTAAAAGGTTTCCCTTTTAATAATTTATTTCTAATTCGTTTTCGAGTACTTTCTTTTGTCTTTTCTCCTTGAAAAAAACGTCCAGTTTTGTTAATAACAAAATCAATGTCATATCCAGTCATTTTAGAGAAGCCATCGTTAGCCCAAATAATTTTTTTTGTAACATCTGTTAATACAAGCGCTTCATAATAGTTCTCGTTTAAAATAGAAGTTATGTTATTTTTCCAGTTGTAGTTTTTACGTAAGTTTTTTAAAACATTAATATCATTAGAAACTGTTGAACTCATAAATAACTGTTGAATTCCCCAACTTAAAATATTTATACTTTTTTTGGAAGCGAGTGTAAGATTATTGGCTATTTTAGAATACTCATCATTAGTTAAGTTAGATGTATAAATATCAAGAGACATCATTTTGTCAAAACAGTTTTTCATACTAATATAATTTTTTGTAAATGTAAAAAATTAAAACTTTTCAAATACACCTAAACCAAAAAGGGCAAAATCATATTTCACAGGATCCTTTTTATCAAACGTTCTTAAAGTAAGATCAAGTTCTTGAATAGCTTTCCAATCATTTTGCTTCCTAGTAAGTATTTTTAGTTTTCTAGCAATATTTCCTGTGTGAACATCTAACGGACAATGTAAGTGTGCTGACGAGTGTGTTTTCCATATGCCTAAATCGACTCCAGTGGTATTATCGCGAACCATCCAACGTAAAAACATATTAATTCTTTTAGATGCAGAGCCTTTTAAAGGGTCAGAAACATGTTTTAGAGTTCTTGGTTGATGAGGGATTTCAAAAAAAACTTGTTTGAAACGATGTATAGCATGTTGGTAATTATCTACTTTATCTTTTGGTTTTAAAACAGCTTCTAATCCCCCATGATTCTGATAGATGTTTTTTAATGCTTGAACAAAGAACTTAAAATCATCGGCATTAAATGTTCTGTGTACAAATCCGTCAAAATTAGCTAAATCTTCTTCAGAATGATTGAGAACAAAATCATAAGGAGAACTTCCCATTAAATCCATCATTTTATGGGAGTTGTTAATAATCATTTTACGATTTCCCCAAGCAATAGTTGCTGCTAAAAAACCAGCAATTTCAATATCTTCTTTTACTGAAAATTGGTGTGGAATTTGAATAGGATCACTATCAATAAAATCAGGATTGTTGTACTGTATTACTTTTTCGTCTAAAAACTCTTTAAGCTCCTTTTTGTTCATTTTATGCTAAATCTCCTGCAAAACTAAGCAAAACAAAGAAAGCATTATAGCAAGCGTGTAATAATATACTCCATCCTAAGCCAAAACGAACTCTAATAAACCCTAAATAACCGCCTAAAATAGTTTGTGGAGCTACTAGTATTGGAGCTAATAAAAGTACGTTGGTGGTAATACCAAAGTTAGTTAAATGTACTAAACCAAAAAGTAGTGCAAACACATAAAAGGCTATTTTGAAGTTTTTCTTCCCATGAAATAAGGTGATTGGTGCTCTAAAAAACAGTTCTTCAAGCAAAGGAGCTAAAATAATGGTAAGAAAAGCAATAAACCATTTGGTATGAGCTTTTAGTAAATCTTCTACAGCGTGTTCATTCATATTGATCAAACCTAACTCTTCAACAAGAAGAAAAAGAGGAGATAATACAGCACCTGTTATAATACTTATAATAAGTAAATGAAAGAATTTTTGAAATCGATATGAAATATCTTGGTTAGTATCTTTTTCTAAAACAGGATTTTTTAAATAGGTAATGAGCTCTTGAAAAGTTTCTTTCATGGAATTGATTTATTAGTTAGTAGCAAGAAACTTTAAATAGTTACACTATTCAACAATAATTCCGTCTTTCATTGTAAGTGTTCTATCAGCCATTTTTGCTAATTCTTTGTTGTGTGTAACTAATACAAACGTTTGGCCAAACTCATCACGTAACTTAAAAAACAGTTCATGTAAGTTTTTTGCTGAGGTTGAATCCAAGTTTCCAGAAGGTTCATCTGCAAAAATAACAGAAGGTTCGTTAATTAAAGCTCTAGCAACAGCAACACGTTGTTGCTCTCCTCCAGAAAGCTCGTTAGGTTTGTGGTTTTCTCTATGTGATAATCCTAAAAAGGCTAGTAATTCTTTGGCTCTTTTTTCGGTTTCTACTTTTCCTTTTCCTCCGATAAAGGCAGGAATACAAACGTTTTCTAAGGCAGTAAACTCTGGTAACAACTGATGAAATTGAAAAATGAATCCGATATGTTTATTTCGGAAAGCAGAAACTTTTATATCGTTTAAATCTTTTATAGAAACACCATCGACCAATAATTCGTAGCTCTGATTTTTTAAAGGCTTATCTAAAGTTCCTAAAATTTGTAATAAGGTTGTTTTTCCTGCTCCTGACGGACCAACAATAGCGACGATTTCTCCTTTTTTTATATGAAGATCAACGCCTTTTAATATTTCTACCTCTCCGTAATGTTTGTGGATGTTTTTAGCAACAATCATAGTGTTATTTTCTTAGTACGAATGTATAAAAAAGAAATCAGATAAACTTTAGGGTTTACCTGATTTCAAATAATAAATGAACGAGTATTTAAATTATGTTTTTGATGTTGTTGTAATCGATAAAATAAACCAATCGAACAGAGAATCTATGCTGCATACTTTGGTCAAAAAGTTTTGAGATGTTGTCTTTAAAATCAATATTAGCCGGAGCAAAATCATGATCAGGCCTTATTGAGTTTCTGTAGAAAAAAATCAATTGACTACCAGGAGCAAATTGCCATTGATAGTTTAAGTCTAAGTTCCAGCTATTAAAGTTTTTATCGTGTTCTCCTTGATAATTATTTGAAACAAGTTCTCCATTATCTTCATTCAAACTATAAAATAGACCTAAATATGGAACTTTACTCCAATTATGCCTAAACGATAACGACGCTGCTGATTTTGTACTAAAAGTGTATTTTCCAGTTAATGAATTGTCATAAGTATCCCAATCTCGTTGCCCGAAAATAATGTGATTTTTTAAAGGAGCTAATAAAGGTTTTTCTTCTACATCATCTTTATCAATCTTTGTAACATACCCCTGACCGTTATTGGTTTTGCCATATCTAAAACCATAAATCAAAGAAAACTTATTAGTGAAACGATATCTAGGAGAAACTCTAAACCCATAATCTTCTTTAGGGTTGTTTTTGTAAAAAGTATAATACCAATCGTAGTCTATTGCAAACTTTTTTCTATAATCAGTAGACCCCCAATGATTCACATTTAGCCTTTCAGGTCTGTTAAAAAAAACTCCACTAGTAGTTCCTTGTCTAGGTTCAAAAAAATCTTTTCGTTCTGTGCTATAATTCAAGTTTCCTCCAAAACTGAATCGCTTTTTTGTATCAGCGCCAAAAGATAAACTAACATTTGTACCTACATACGTTCCTGGATTGTGTAAGAAGTTAATATCATAAAAAACATTAATTCTATAATTATTGAATATTCCTTTAGGTTTTAATAATCGATAGCCAACAAAACCATAAATAGCTTGTTCGTTGTTGCTAAAAAGAATCCCCATATCGTTAGGGTTGTAGTCTTTATTTTCAAAATTATATCCAATTTCTCCACGCCAATTCCCTGAATGTTTACCTATACTGGTATCGAAAGTGTACCCCGTATTAGGGTTGTCTTCATCGTCAGAGATACTACTCATTTTAAAACTTCCGTCTATATTATACCTACTTTTTTTATCCTCAACATGCCATAGAAGTCCAGTAACATTAGCATCTCTAAATCGTCCATCACGAGTTACATTGGTGTTAATTAAGGTAATAGATGAGTTTTGATTAAACTGTTGGTCTAACACCATAATATTGTAATTAGAAAATGGATTAACTGTAGTTTTATAAGTACTTACATTGCTAATAGTATCTAATCCATTAATTGTTTGCTTAGTTCTTTCAACAGTAGCTTCTGTTTTTTCAGTAATGGCATTAAAGAATCCTATTCCTAAACCACCTTTGGTTCTTCCAGATATTTTTATGGCGTTTAGCATTTGAACTTTATCAGGAACATCTATAACTTCATCATTTATTTTTTTTCCATTAATAAACTCATCATCGTCTTTTCGTTCGTTAGAAAATTGATCTATTGGTCGTCCTCCAATTCTTCTTGAGTAAAACAAATTACCTTTACTAAATAGTTCAGTTCCTTCAGTAAAAAACTGACGTTGTTCTGTAAATTGCTGTTCAAAAGGCCCTAAATTTAAGGTAACATTGTCAAAACCTACTTGGCTGAAATCAGGAATTAAAGTAGCATCTAAGGTAAAGTTTTCGGTAATACCATACTTTACATCCATTCCTACACTCCAATCAAAGTCAGTATTTCCATCTTTAGTGGTCGTAGTTGCCGAGGCATACGGATAAAAGTTTAATCGGGTAGGAGGTTTTATATTGGTGAAGTTTTCATATAAACCATCATATTGAGTCCAATTCCCTTGTTGATTATCAATATGGTTCCATGTAAATTGAGCATTTAAATTGAGCACTTTTCTGTGGTAATTGATTCCCCATGATTGAACAGGAGTATTAGCAAAACGCAAAGCTCTATAAGGGATTTTCATTTCTACAACCCAAGAATCATCATTCATACTAATATCGCTATCCCATACAGCACTCCAGTTAAAATCTTCATTTCCGTTAGATACTTTTGAGTCTGCTTGGGCTCCTGAACTGGTTACTATAAACTCAAAAGGATTTTGTCCGTCATCGTTAGGGTTAATAGTTATTAAAAAGAAATCGCTGTTACCAATATTGTCTCTGTTAGTAAACTCTGCAGGTATTTTAGATGGTTCAGGATCGTACATTTTAGCACAGATATAAATAGCATTATCATCGTATACTAATTTTACTATTGTTTTATGGGTGTCAGGTTCTGCTTTTCCGTTATCAGGACGCAACATTACAAAATCTTTTGCGGCTGGAGTATTTTTCCAGGCAATGTCATTTAATTTTCCGTCAATTTTTGGAGGGGTATCTACACGTACTACATTTAGTTTTTTTCTATTTTTATTAATGGTTTGGGCGGTTGTAACTTCAATAAAGAAGAAACAAGTTATAATAAATGCTAAAATCTTAAGCATAATTTATTGATGTATAGTGTTAGTTGTTGCGCTAAATTATTATGATTTGGATTAATAAATCATAAAATCATGTTAATTACAGTAAAAACGTGTTAAAAAAAAGAATGTTAAAAGTTTAAATGTTAAAAAAATAGTAGAATGAAAATTAAATAAAACTTGATTTAATTATAAATTAAAGTACAAATTATAAGGTATTATAAATTGAATTTGTATTTTTGTTCGACTTTTAAAAATTCATATCTAATGAACTTACACGAATATCAAGGTAAAGAAATATTAAGCAGTTTTGGCGTTCGTATTCAACGCGGAATTGTTGCAAATACTCCAGAAGAAGCTGTTGAAGCAGCAAAAAAATTAACAGAAGAAACAGGTACTGGTTGGCACGTAATCAAAGCTCAAGTACACGCAGGTGGTCGTGGAAAAGGTGGAGGTGTTAAGTTAGCTAAAAACTTAGACGAAGTAAAGAGCATTTCTGATGATATTTTAGGAATGATGTTAGTAACTCCTCAAACTTCAGCAGAAGGAAAGTTAGTTAACCAAGTGTTAATTGCTGAGGATGTATATTATCCTGGTGATAGTGAGCCAGATGAATTTTATATGTCAGTTTTATTAAACCGTGCTACGGGTAGAAACATGATTATGTACTCTACTGAAGGAGGTATGGATATTGAAACTGTGGCAGAAGAAACTCCACACTTAATTTTTACAGAAGAAATTGATCCAGGAACAGGATTATTACCTTTTCAAGCTCGTAAAATTGCTTTTAATTTAGGTTTAAGCGGTGGGGCTTTAAAAGAAATGGTAAAATTTGTTACTGCTTTATATACTGCATACATCAAGTCTGATTCTTCGATGTTTGAAATTAACCCAGTATTAAAAACATCTGATGATAAAATTATGGCAGTAGATGCTAAAGTATCGTTAGATGAGAATGCATTATATCGTCATAAAGATTATGCAGCAATGCGTGATTTACGTGAAGAAAATCCAATTGAGGTAGAAGCTAAAGCTGCAGGATTAAACTATGTAGATTTAGATGGTAATGTTGGATGCATGGTAAACGGAGCTGGTTTAGCAATGGGAACTATGGATTTAATTAAGCAAGCAGGTGGTGATCCAGCTAACTTCTTAGATGTTGGTGGTACTGCAGATGCACAGCGTGTTGAAACTGCTTTCGGAATCATTTTAAAAGACCCTAATGTAAAAGCTATCTTAGTAAATATTTTTGGAGGAATCGTTCGTTGTGATCGTGTTGCTCAAGGTGTTGTAGATGCTTATAAAAATATGGGAGACAAAATTAATGTGCCTATTATTTGTCGTTTACAAGGAACAAATGCTAAAGAAGCAAAAGAATTAATAGACAATAGCGGAATGGAGATAATCTCAGCTACTGAGTTCCAAGAGGCTGCTGACAAAGTAGGGGAAGTTTTAGGTGCTTAACTTAAAGCTTTTTTTAATTAATTCTTAGTAATATATTTAAAAACCTCACTGTTACAGTGAGGTTTTTTGTTTTAAACAAAGAGATTTAAAGCTTCAAAAGTTTACCTGCTAAGGAGACCTATTATTTCTGGTGCATAATATTCTCCTCTAAATGTAAAATAGTTCCCATTAGGTTTAATAATGATATAACTGTAACAAGGATATTGGAATTTAAAGAACGTTTTTTCTATAATTGACTCTTTATCTGCGTACCAAGAAAAGTAATCACTAAAGTTATTAACTGTACGTGTATCTTTAAAAATAAAAAACTGATATATATGTTCTTTATTCTTTAATTTTTGAACGAAACGCTTAAAACTTTTAATACTAGCAATGCTCCAAGGATTGTTAGGAATACAACAGTTGTCTTGCTTTGGGAAATAATTAATAATAATAGTTTTTGATGAGTCAATTTCTTTGTTAGATAAAAAGAAAAGATATTTTTTTATTTTATTATGGGTATTGATATCAATTCTCCCATATTTTCTTTGAGCAACTTTTATTAGGATTGTTGTAGTTGAATCTTTTTGTGTTTTGAAATGAAAAAAATGCTCATTTTTTTCGTTTGAAAAATACGCTTCTTTAGTGAGTTTTATAGAATTTTCATTAAGAAAAATAGTATCTTTCAATTGAGCATAAGCACCTAAAGTAATTATAGTAAAAAGTGAAGTTAAAAATTTTTGCATTTTTTCTATAAAAATACATGATTTTTATAGAATCACAATTTTTCTTTCAAAACTTCAATTTCATCACGTAATTGCGCTGCAACTAAAAAGTCTAAAGCTTTGGCAGCTTCTTCCATTTGTTTGCGTTTGTCGCGTATACGTTTTTCTATTTCTTGTTTTGATAGGTATTCTAAATCTTGCTCTGCAGCTTTTTGTGTGGCATTATCGTAATGATAAGAAGTAATCGCGTTTTTAGATAAAGTATTGTCTATCCTTTTGTTGATTTGCTTTGGTGTAATTCCATGTGCTGTGTTGTAATTAATTTGTTTTTCGCGTCTACGAGTGGTCTCGTCAATGGTGAGTTGCATGCTATTGGTAATTTTATCTGCATACATAATTGCTTTTCCATTTACGTTACGTGCAGCACGACCTACGGTTTGTGTTAACGAACGGTGTGAACGTAAAAAACCTTCTTTGTCAGCATCTAAAATAGCTACTAAAGAGACTTCTGGAAGATCTAATCCTTCACGAAGTAAGTTTACTCCAATGAGTACATCAAACAAGCCTTTACGTAAGTCTTGCATAATTTCTACACGTTCTAAGGTGTCAACATCAGAATGAATATAACGACAACGTACTTGAATACGAGTTAAGTACTTGGCTAATTCTTCTGCCATACGTTTGGTAAGTGTGGTAACCAAGGTACGTTCGTCTTTTTCTATACGAATTTGAATTTCTTCAATTAAATCATCAATTTGATTTAAACTCGGTCGAACTTCAATTTCAGGATCTAACAGTCCTGTAGGTCGAATAACTTGCTCTACAAATAGACCTTCGGTTTTTTGTAATTCGTAATCAGCTGGAGTTGCCGAAACATAAATCACTTGATTTTGTAGAGCTTCAAATTCTTCAAACTTTAACGGGCGGTTATCCATCGCAGCAGGTAAGCGGAAGCCATATTCTACCAAGTTTTCTTTTCGGCTTCTATCTCCTCCGTACATTGCGTGAACTTGTGGAACGGTTACGTGACTTTCATCAATCACCATCAAATAATCATCAGGAAAATAATCTAACAAACAGAAAGGTCGTGTACCTGCTTCTCGACCGTCTAAATAACGAGAATAATTTTCAATTCCTGAACAATATCCCAGCTCACGAATCATTTCTAAGTCGAATTCGGTGCGCTCTTGTAAACGTTTTGCTTCTAGATGTTTACCGATTTCTTTAAAGTAATCTACTTGTTTTACCATATCTTCCTGAATTTGATGAATGGCATTTTGTAGTATATCAGGTGAGGTTACAAATAAGTTGGCAGGATAAATATTGAGTTTTTCTAAACGTGTAATAATTTCATTAGTTTCTATGTCGAAGGTCTCAATTTCTTCGATTTCATCACCAAAAAAATGAATTTTATAACCATTTTCACCGTAGGATGGATAAATGGTTACTACATCTCCTTTTACTTTAAATGTTCCGCTTTTTATCTCAACTTCTGTACGGGCATATAAACTGGTTACTAAGCGATGTAAAAATTTGGTGCGAGATATTTGCTGATCAACTTCAATAGTAATAACGTTTTTTTTGAATTCAGTTGGATTACCAATACCGTATAAACAAGAAACTGAGGCTACAACTAATACATCTCGACGTCCTGAAAGAAGGGAAGAGGAAGTACTAATTCGCAAGCGTTCTATTTCATCATTGATAGACAGATCTTTCTCAATGTACGTTCCCGTAACAGGAATATAAGCTTCGGGTTGGTAGTAATCATAGTATGAAACAAAATACTCCACAGCATTGTTAGGAAAGAACTGCTTGAACTCAGAGTATAATTGAGCAGCTAAGGTTTTGTTATGGGCTAAAACAAGTGTTGGTCGATTTACTTCTGCAACTACGTTGGCAACAGAAAATGTTTTTCCTGAACCAGTAACACCTAAAAGTGTTTGGTACTTTTCATTAACTAAAATCCCATTAGCTAATTGTTTAATCGCTTGGGGTTGATCACCTGTAGGTTTAAATTCTGAGTTTAATTCGAAGTTCATTCAACAAAAATACGGATAGCTTTTCAATTAAACTATCCGTATTTATTATCTGTTTGATTATAAACTTACTTTCTAATTAATGAAAAATGTCCTGTCTTTTTTCTAACTTTCCCATTAGAGTCTATCAATTCAGCATTGTACCAATAATCATTTGAAGGAAGAATAGTACCGTTGTATATACCATCCCAACCCTGACTATTTTTATCAGTAATTTCATTAATTAATTTTCCAAAGCGATTAAAAATTTGAACTTTAACAACATCATAATAATCATTATCGACACCTAAAACTTTCCATGTATCAAAGTGTCCGTCATTATTTGGAGTGAAATGACGTTGAAAATAGATAGTTGAAATTTGATTAGATGTAGTAATTCCGCATCCGTTACGATCTGTAATTGAAATAGAATTTAGTCCAGGAGGAATATTGGTAAATGTGTATGATAGATTTTCATCTCCTTTAACAAAGTCACTAAGGTTTGTACTATTTAAAGCAAACTCATAATCACCAATTCCGTCCACAGTAATTTCAATTTTATTATTATCTGGATTGTCTTGATCGTCTACTGATTTAATGTTTACAATTAACGCTTGATTGGATTCTTTAACAAAAAATGTATTATATCCCATAAAAGGGGAAGTGATGTTTGGGTGAGTTCTATAGGCTTCAACTTTATATTCTCCTGAAGAATTAGCATTGTATACAGCTGATGTTTCTCCAGAGAGTAATTTTCCATTTAAATACCACTTGTAAGTGTCAGCAGTATTTCCTGAATCAGCATTCAAAAGGGTCGTATGTGGTTGAGGATTTAACCTTGGGTTATCAACGCAAAGAATAATATTATCAGGGTTTCCTTGAGGAACAGGCAAATCTATAACATGTAGGGTAAACTTACCGACACTTTCGCAAGCGTTGTTATTTTTTGATATAATTCTTACAAATACTTCTGTGTTATTAGTAAATAAATCATCATCATATGGAGGTAGAATTTTGTTTGTTTGTAATGAGGCATCGTTTGCTGTTCTATAAAACTCAATAGAATGGGTGTTACTTGTTAACGCGCCATTTGATTTTGTAATAATATCATTCTTTTTTATATCAAAATTAAAGAATGTGTTTTGACTACCTATACTTTGAGTAGCATTAGGGTTAGAAGCATTAATATCTAGTTCACAAGAATACATGTCGTCAAAAGTATCTAGACCAGATGAGTTAACAACTAAATCTAAGCTTCCTGTATTGAAGCATTGTGTTGTATTATTTATAATTTTTACAAGTAGTGTTTGGTTGAAAGGTGAAGTGTTAGTGTAATTTTGTGGTGATGTTATTGATATGTTATTGTCAAAATCAGTTTGATCGTTAAAAAAGAGAATAGTCACATTTGTATCGTTATTTGATAACTCTGCTTCTTTACTCTGTAAGTTAAATGTAGTAAAACCATCAGCAGGATTGTTGTCAAAATCACATTGCTGATAAGGAGGTAACATAATAAATGAGGGAACAGGATTTATAATTAGATTAAAACTAGTTGAAGTATTTAAGCATCCAACATTATTCTCAACTCTAACAAAAACAGTTTGAGTATTTTTTGAAACATTAGTATAAAGAGAGTTTTTATTAATAGGGTTTAAGTTGTTTTGTGCATCTGAAAGACTATGATAGTAGTTTATGGTATGTGTATTTGGGTCTAACATACCTAAAATTTCATTATCTTTTGAAGATAGTAAAAAAGAACTATATAAACCATCGGTATTGCTTCCACTATCAGTATCATCACATACAATATAATCTGATGGAGGAGTAACATTAATATTGTTGTTTACAATAATATTATAATCGGTTACAGAGAAACATTCTGATTTTATGTTTGTTAACCGTATAAATATTTTTTGAGGATTGCTTGTGTTTTTAAAGGTATTTGGATTTGGAATAGGGTTTGTGTTAGTTTGAGCATCATTATTACTCAAATGATAGCTAATTTTAACATCTGTTTGACCGTTTAATATTAGATTGTCGTTGGTAGTAAGGTCAAAATTAGTGCTATTATCGAAAGTACCATCGCTGTCACATTCTTCCAAGTCGTACGATTGACCAACTGTCGGAGGATTGATTGTTGGAGGCTTGTTAAAAGTAGCACTACCAGTCCAATCAATTTTGAAACTACTATTACCTATAGGCCTATCAATGACCAAAAAATAAGAATCATTATCGTTTACATTTAATGAACGAACAAAGCTATTGCCTTGAGGGCCTGGGCCTTCAGAGACATCTGTTTCAGATGCTCTAATACCTGTTAGGTTATTTCCTTGGTTACTTGCTGCTGGGTTTGTAGTAGAACAGCGTATGGCTTGACCGATGTTTCCACAACTTACATTTGGTCCAAAGATAAAAAAATCAAAATCGATATTAATATCTGTATTATGACTACCATTTGAGTTGGTAGGAGTAAGTGTAAAACCTAATGTTCCTCCTTTATCAATTTTAATTTTAATCCATAAACTATTATTTTCTTGGCTAGAGCATGTATTTGAACCTGAAAGCTCTTGAATACCTACACCGGTAGCATTTAAGTTTTGAAAACCACTGTTACCGCAAACTACGATTGCATCTGAGCAATCATTTTGAGCAAATACGTGTAAGCAAATAAAAAATAAACTAAAAAAAAATGTCTTTTTCATAAATGTGTAAATTATTTCCTCAGTAAAGAGAAATGCCCTGTCTTTTTTCGGGTTCTTCCACTTTTATCAATTAACTCAGCATTGTACCAATAATCATTTGAAGGAAGAATAGTACCGTTGTATATACCATCCCAACCCTGACTATTTTTATCAGTAATTTCATTAATTAATTTTCCAAAGCGATTAAAAATTTGAACTTTAACAACATCATAGTAATCATTATCGACACCTAAAACTTTCCATGTATCAAAATGTCCGTCATTATTTGGGGTGAAATGACGTTGAAAATAGATAGTTGAAATCTGATTAGATGTAGTAATTCCACATCCGTTACGATCTGTAATTGAAATAGAATTTAGTCCAGGAGGAATATTGGTAAATGTGTATGAGACATTTTCATCTCCTTTAACAAAGTCACTAAGGTTTGTACTATTTAAAGCGTATTTATAGTCTCCTAATCCATCAACAGTAATTTCAATTTTATTATTATCTGGATTGTCTTGATCGTCTACTGATTTAATGTTTACAATTAACGCTTGATTGGATTCTTTTACAAAAAATGTATTATATCCCATAAAAGGGGAGGTGATGTTTGGATGAGTCCTATAGGCTTCAACTTTATATTCTCCTGAAGAATTAGCATTGTATATAGCAGATGTTTCTCCAGAGAGTAATTTACCATCTAGATACCATTTGTATGTGTCTGTAGCATTACCTGTATCGGCATTTAATTCAACTGTATGTGGTTGAGGGCTTAGCCTTGGGTTATCAACACATAGGATAATGTTATTTAAATTACCTTTGGGGATAGGGATTTTTTCTACAAAAATTTTAAAATTACCAACTGCTTCACAAGATGTAGCTCCTTTATTTGAAATTCTAATATATACATCAGAATTGTTGGTAAATAAGTCATCTTCGTATGGGGGGATAATTTGATTTATTTGTAAGGAAGCATCTTCTGCTGTTCTGTAGTATTGAAAATCGTGAGTATTTTCTGATAGCGATCCACCTGAATTATTAATTATTTGTTGCGTCTTCAAAGAGAAGTCAAGAAAACCGTTGTTAGTGCCAACGCTAAATTTGGCATCAGGATTGGATGCATTTTCATCTAATTCATGGATGTGTTCATCGCTATAATAAGTTAATCCCGTTGGGTTTACTTGTAAATTAATAATATCCGTTTGATAACATTGAGTAGTGTTATTTGTAATTTTTACAGTTATGGAGTGGTTTATTGCTATTAAATTAGTGTAATTATTTTTGTTAATTGGAGATGAAAAACTAGTGTCAGTGGTTTCAAAAAAATCTATTGAAAGATTAGAAGAGTCATCAACCAATAATATTTCCAAAAGCTTAAGATTAAAGGTAGTAAACCCATCGTAACGATTATTATCAAAGTCACATTGTATATAAGGTTGAATCGGATTAATTGTAGGTTTTGGTTCAAATGTTATTTGTACTTTACCAGTGAATGTTTTTTTACAGTAAGAATTAGATTCTATTTTTATTTCGTATAAACCACTTCCAAAATTAGTGTTATCAACAGTTAATATTCTTGTTTTGGCTATTTCTTTTCCATCTTTAAACCATGTATATGTATCGCTAGGGTTGTTTTTTTCTGGTTGAATTTGATAACTTTCTCCAATACAAAAAACTTGGTTGCTATTGTTTAAAACCTCATTGTTAGCTAGATTGATTAATTTTACAGGTGCAAAAAACGACTGAATAAAAGGAGGTAATCCTTGTGAAGACATGGCGCCACCTAAGTTTACAGCGTTTGAAGTATATTGAATATCAGTAGCATTATCTTCTGGATTCTCTATAGCTCCCAAATAGGCTCTATCTGGTATGGAAGCATATATCTTTCCGTTTGGAGCTAATTGTAAAGCACCTCTATAACCTTGCTCTTGATGGACTTGAGTTTTAGTTTGTGCGATGTTAGCATCTAATAAATTATATTGAAAAACTCTGAAAGAGTTACTGTTTTCATGATATAAAGAAGAGTATAGTTTTGTAGATTCTTGAGAAAACTCAACACCATAAGGAGAACCATCAGTTGGACCACTTGTAAGAATTAGCCCGTTAGAAGCTACTTTACCTGTTGCGTTATCAAAATCGTATAAAACTAATTTTCCACTTCCATCATTTGTAAAGTCAGCAAGTGCTACTTTACTTCCATCTGGAGATGTTTTTAAATATCCTCTTTTATCTCTTAAATAGTAAGATGAAGATGAGGTAACAGGGTTTGTAGAGTCCACTCCGTTTTTATCAATTTTATAGGCGTAAAAAGTATCTTGTACGATAGATAAAATCCATATTTCTTTACAGTCTTTTCCTTGAACGGCTGTAACTTTTTCAGACCATTCTCTATCTCGACCATTAGAAAGGTTAACAGGGCCAGAAATAATTTCTCCTCCATTTCCTTTAGAAATATCTATGGTGTAAAACCTAAACCCTGGATTGTCAGGGTAAGGAAGGTTACCAATAAAATCTGTTCCTACAGTAAAAATATAATAAAGATTTTTATCTTCAGGGTTTGGAATAATTAAACCAGACTGTGAACTTGAAGGGTTACCTTGCAGGTCATTAGCTAAATTACCGTTAGAGTAACGCATTAGTTCATGGTTTTTCGTCCAAATATTAATACCATCTGAATAAAATAAAAGGTTCCCGTTTTCGTCAGAAATAGATGAACAACCTTCATCGGTTTTCAATAATCCATCATTTAAAGCTACCGGACTTCCAGAGTTAAAATCGAGCCCTGCATTATTTCCAAAATACCAAACATTTGCTTCTTTTTGGCTATAAAGTGATATAGAGACAATAATAAAAAACGCTAGAAGTAGTTGTTTTTTCATTAAAATGAATTTAATTATATAAATAAAACAACTAAACTACATAAAATCCTCTATAAATCTCTTTTTTTTAACAAAGCGTATGATGAGTAAATAAAAATAGCTGTCCAAATTAATACAATTGTTATGTTGAATAGGCTAACTGAATAATCTTTAGTGAAATTTTCTCCTATTTGATTAGCTACTGATTTTACTGCACCTAATCTTGTAAATGGTTCTTTAATTAAATTAGCCATAGACTCTAGCGGGAAAAATTGCATGATTGAGTTTACAGCTTCCTCAACCCCCGTTTTTACGTTTCTAAAAGTCCAGTATAAATATCCTTTAATTAAACTTTCAACAATTAACCAAACAATCATGGCAGCAACAGCAAATGCAGAGCGTTTAATCAAGACACCTAAAAACAACCCAAAGGAGAAAAAGCCTAATAATTTTACGAAGAAAGCGAATAAATAATCTAAGTCTGAAAATATAATGGCTATTTCATTAAAATCAGAATAGATAGCTCCAAGAATTAAAGAGACAATAAAAACAAAGATGGTTGAAATAAAAGCAAAAGCTATAACGGTATAAAATTTTGATAGAATAAATTCCTTTTTACTTAAACCGTCTATTAAGTTTTGTTTTAACGTTTTATAACTGTACTCGTTGGCCATCATGGAAACAATAACTAGTAGTAAAAAGAATTTAAATATGGCAGCCATATATGTGTTAAAGTGCCAGATATATGGAAAATTAAAAATTCCTTGTTCAGCTAAATGAAATTTAATGGGGCCAATATCAAACTTTATTGCTGCAATTAAAGCAATAGAGGTTAATAATGCGAAATAGATAATTGAAAGAACTTTACTAGCTCTGTTATATTTTAATTTATGAATTTCTATATTTAAAAGTCGTAACATGGTGTAAGTTTATTGGTTGTTGGTAAGGTCTAAGAATTGTTGCTCTAAACTAGGTTTACGTTTCACTAAGTGAGAAAGAGAAATTCCTTTGTCAAATAAAAATGTATTAATTTCTGAAGCAGATAATTCTGAAGCTAGACTAGCTATTAAAATTCCATTTTCTTCTTTGATGTTTCCTATTGCTGGATGATTTTCTAAAAGCTGAGTAAGTATTTCTTGATTATCTGCTTGAAGTTCAAAAAATCCATTGGAAGCAGTCATCTCATCAACTCTACCGCTATATAATTTTATACCATTTCTTATTACGACTACATGAGAACATACTTTTTCAACTTCATCGAGTAAGTGAGAGGCTAGTAAAATTGTAGTACCATTTTTAGCAATTTCTTTAATTATTTGACGAATCTCGTGAATTCCTTGTGGGTCAAGTCCGTTTGTAGGTTCGTCCAAAATCAAAATTTCTGGATCATTTAATAGGGCAGAAGCGATAGCTAAGCGCTGTTTCATTCCTAAAGAGTAAGTTTTAAACTTACTATTTCTACGTTCAAAAAGATTAACAATCTTGAGTTTTTCTTCAATTTTATCGTACGAAACTCCTTTAATTTTACAAATTAACTGCAAGTTTTGAACGGCGCTCATGTAAGGGTAAAAATTAGGGCGTTCAATGATAGCTCCTACTTTTTTTAATGCTTCATGTGTAGATAAGTTTCCATTGAACCAGCTAAAACTCCCTGAGGTTTTGTTTACTACATTTAAAATAATACCTAAAGTAGTAGATTTACCACTTCCGTTAGGTCCTAAAATTCCGTACACTGTGCCTTTTTGTATATCGAAAGAAAGATTGTTTACGGCATGAACTTTTCCGTATTTTTTATCGAGGTTTCGAATAGATAAAATTGTTTCCAAGCTATTTTGGTTTTTGTTGATTATATGTATTTGACGATTGATGTAAATTATTGTTACAATGTATAAAAAAAGTAGTAGAAAATAGTTTAAAAGGAAAGTTTAGCTTTTTAGAAAAATGCATGATATATTCAGAAGTAAATTTAACTAGATGCTTTAAAACTAAGGTAGTTTTGCATGTCAAATTATACAATTATGAAAAAAATAGACTACTTATTAGCAATTATTTTAACAACTGTTTTTTATGTAAGCTGTTCATCTGATGATGTTCAAGAAACACCAAATCAATTTATAATTGAAGGTGAAAATTATTCGATAGAATCAATTTTGGTAGAGAAATTCATGAAAGGAGATACGCCTTCTGTATTCTTACACTTATTGAATGTTACTGAAGAAGATATAGAAGCTGCTCGAAACTCTGGTACAGCTTTAACTGAGGTGGATTTATTTACAATTACTGTTCGTGATAAAGGCTTAACTTCAAAAACTTATACAACAGACAGTTTATGGTATGAATTTATGACGGATGGAGAGTTTTTAGGAGAGTATGATAATGAGCAATTGTTAATGGAGTATGAAACAGGAGATGAAGTTACTTTAACTATAAATTCAATTAATGAAACTGATATTTCATTAGAATTCAAAGTTAAAAAGGCTAATGGAAGTGTAGTAACAGGAAGTTATAACGGAAAGTACAGTACTGTTGATAAATCATTAGAACGTAGTTAGAAAACAAATAGGATAGATAATAAAAAAAGCTTAGGGTTTACCTAAGCTTTTCTTATTTAAAATGACATTATTTGTTATCAATTAACCTAAACCCTTCACCATGTATATTTAAAATTTCTACATTTTCATCATTCTTCAGGTATTTACGAAGTTTAGCAATGTATACATCCATACTACGAGAAGTAAAATAGTTGTCATCTCGCCAAATCTTTGTCAACGCCAATTCACGTGGCATTAAGTCATTTTTATGCACAGCTAACATTCGTAAAAGTTTACTTTCTTTAGGTGATAACTTTTGAGGTTCTCCACCTTTATATATTAAATGACGTAGTTTAGAGTTAAAATCAAAAGACCCAATTTTAAACTCAAATTCATCACTGTCGTTTGTCTTTTCTGTTTCTTTACGTTGTAAAATTGCTTTAATTTTATGTAATAAAACTTCAGAATCAAAAGGTTTATTTAAGTAATCGTCTGCACCAACTTGATACCCTTTTAAAACATCTTCTTTTAATGTTTTTGCAGTTAAGAAGATAATAGGAATTTCTTTGTTAGTTGAACGAATGTCTTCAGCTAAAGAAAAACCATCTTTACGTGGCATCATTACATCTAAAATACATAAGTCATATTCTGCATTTTTAAACATAATTAAACCATCTATTCCGTCTTTAGCATGTGTAACATTGTAATCATTTAATGCTAAATAATCTTTAAGAACTGTTCCAAAATTAGGATCGTCTTCTACTAATAATATTTTTTTACTCCCCATTTCTTAATATTTTATATTAATGGTAATTTAACTGTAAATGTGCTTCCTTTCCCTTTTTCACTTTCAACGTAAACGGTGCCTTGGTGACTGTCTATGATTTCTTTTACATAAGCTAAACCTAATCCATGACCTTTTACATTGTGTATATTCCCTTTATGTTCTCTATAAAATTTATCGAACACATACTTTTGAGCATTTCTGCTCATTCCTATACCTTCGTCTTTAATCTTAAAGATAAAGTATTTATTTGTGTTTTCAGAAAATACATCTATTTTAGGTGCACTTTCAGAATATTTTAAAGCATTTTCCAACATGTTAACAACTACATTTGTTAGATGAAACTGATTACCAAGTACTTCAGAAGAAATAGCTTTGAGGTGCGTTGTAACACTTCCTTTTTTATCATCAGTTAATAGTTGTATATGTTCAACAGCTTCTTCAATTATATCGTGCATGTCTACTGCATCCTTACTAATTTCTATTTGATTTTTTTCTAACCTTGAAATTCGTAATACATTTTCTACCTGCCCGTGCATTCGTTTGTTTTCATCACGAATCATTTGAACATACCGTTTCACCTTTTCTTCATCTGATATAATTCTTGGGTTTTTAATAGCATCTAAAGCCAAGTTTATGGTAGCAATAGGTGTTTTAAACTCATGTGTCATATTGTTAATGAAATCTGTTTTTATTTCAGAAATCTTTTTTTGGCGAATTAACTGATACAATGAGGTGGAAAAAGCAGCAATAATAATTCCTATAAAAAATAAAGATAGTATCAATATTTTCATCATACCTGATAACAGGTTCTTTTTTTCATTAGGAAACTTAACATATAGCTTATAATTGCTATTTCCGTCTTCATCTTCTAGTAAAGGGTAATTAATATCCTCTGGTTGTATATTAAAATACCCAGATTTTAATTGAGTAGCTAAACCATCTTCATAAACAACATATTTAAAATCTTGTGTAATATTCATTTTAGCAAACTCTTCCTCTAAAGTATTACTTAGCTCCTTATTACTTATTCTTTGATTAATAGGAAACACAGCTTTACTTCTTCTAAAAGCATGTTCCATAACTTCATCATTCCATGTGTTATATGTTCTGAAAGAAGAATAACGATTTTCATCTAAAAAAGGTTTAAAATCTTTGTTTTCAGATTTTATTATTTGTGAAAAATAAATATCTTCTTTTCCTGAGTAACGTTTTATAATGATAGAATCATTATCAACAAACTCGTTAGGCATTTTAATACTTTCTTCTAAAATAGTACTACCAAATGAAAACTTTTTTTTACTTACAGTATCAACTTGTTGGAAAAGAAAAGTTGTTATTTCTGCGTCTGTTCTGAGTTTATTGTTTTCAAAATAATCTTTATAATTTTGCTTAAATTCTAAATACTCTCTTTCCTTAATATTTTCGGAGGTACGAGCTAAAGCAATTTTTACATTATTTTTAAATTGTTCCTTTTTATTTTTAATAGCATCATTTATCCAATATACTTGAATGGAGATGATACCTATTAGAGAAATACTCATTAAAACAACAATGAGAATAAAAATTTTCTTGCCCATTACTCAAAAATAAATTAATAAATTTTAGGCGTATAATCTTTTAACTTAGATTAACAAACTTACTATAAAATTAAGACAATTTTAACACAAAAGGTTATTGAAACGTAAATTATTTTCTACTTTTTGTTAAATAATTATGGATTTTTAATACTTCATCTTTTGTTTTTAATAGTGAAATATTGTTAATTAAATAATTAGATTGTAGTATTTTTTTTGTTTCACTCCATTGGTTTTTAATTCTATTTTTTACCTCTTGTATTGTAGTCCTATCTCTTTTGATAACGCGTTCAATTCTTATATGCTCTGGAGCGGTTACTGTAATTATTTTATCACAAAAAGAGTCACTTCCGTTTTCGAAAAGAATTGCATTTTCGTATAATATATAATCTTTAACACTATTTTTTTTTAAGAACTGTTGCAAATGTTTGTTAACAGCAGGGTGTACAATGGCATTAAGAATAGCTAACTTTTTCTTGTTATTAAAAACTATTGAGGCTAAATAAGACCTATTTAGTTTGTGGTTTATATATACTTCCTCCCCAAATTCAGTGATTAATTGTTCTTTTATCCTTTTTGATGTGTTCATTAACTTTTTGGCTTCATCATCAGCAATATAAATAGCAATATTTTCAAATTCTGAAAAGATATTAATTACAGTAGATTTTCCACTACCAATTCCTCCTGTTAAACCTATTACCATGCTATTTGTATATTAAAAAATCAACTTTTTCTGGAACTATCCTCACTAAATCTACCGTTTTAGGGATGTCTTTTATTTTAGGAATAAGATAGTTTATTTCTTTTTTTTTAGATTGTAAATAATCACATTCAACTATAAATAAATCGGAGGTAATGTCATTAAAGTTTTGCAAGCCCACTTTGTATATAACCTTAACCTTTTTGGGGAATATATTAATTCCTTTGGGTGCATTTTTAACAAAAATAGGAACTTCAATTTCACCTTCTGTAAATTTATCAACAACAATGTTAATTTGTGCAGTAGAATGACTCAATTTAAGCTTTAAGTCTTTGGGTAAAATAATAGAAGAATTGATACTAGTATTTTTAGATAAGTTTTCTAATGTAATGTTTTTTAAATTTAAAAAATTAGTCTCAGTAACATAGGCTTCATCACCAGAGATTAAAACACTGTCAGGTACAATTGTTATGGGTTTAGAAAAGTCATATCCTAGCTGAAAAGAAATGTTTAAATTTGGTTTTAAGGGAACTTTTTTTGAGCTGAGAAAACCAATTTTTAAAGGAATGGTGTCTTTTTCTATTTTAATTAATTCAATATTTGATTTTAGTTGTTCTTGAATTTCATTAAAAAGGTTTTTCGATAAAAAATAGTAATTTGTACCCCTTTTTTTTGAAGCTTTTTTTAGGTCTAGTTTAATGGGGGTATGGTTAATACTAGTAATTAAAAGATTGTATCCACTACTTTTTAATTTTAAAGGAATTTTTTTTATTGGTGTTTCTATTAATGTTTTTTGTTGCGGAAGTTGTGTGTATTCAATATCATATACTATAGTTGTATTATACTCCTTTGATAAATTAATAAGCAACCAGAAAAATATAGATACGGTTAAAAAGCCAAAAAATGTTTTAGGTATGTTAAATTTTGTTTTCAAGAAATTGTTTATTAGTGCAATCTACTAAAAAAAGAAAAAAGTGGGCTCTTAAGCCCACTTTTTTTATAAAATAAATCTCTTTTATTTTTTAGCTTCTGAAGTATGTTTTTTACTCATTTCCATAGAAATGGCTGAACGTTCAAACTTTATTTTACCAGCTCCTGTTTCAATAGTAACGGTGTTATCGGTATCATTAATTTCTACAATTTTACCATGAATTCCACTGGTGGTAACTATTTTAGCTCCTTTTTTAATTTCTGCTTGAAATAGTTTTTCTTTTTTTTGACGTCTCATTTGTGGACGAATAATTAAAAAGTAAAAAACAGCAATCATTGCTACAAAAGGAAGCATATTCATTAAGCTTTCTTGAGAGCTAGCTTGTAAGAAGATAGTTTCGAACATTATGAGTTATTGTTTTTTGGGGTTACCATTCCAGAAATTTTAATAATTTCTCTTCCTTTTTCTGTGTTGGTAGTTAAAGTAATAGATTTAGATTGTTTGTTAACTCTACCATTGGTATTGAAGCTAACTTTAATATTTCCTGTTTTACCAGGAGCAATAGCTTCTTTTGGCCATTCAGGAACAGTACAACCACAAGATGCCTGCGCATTTGTAATAATTAAATCACTCTTACCAGTATTTGTTACTACGAAAGTGGTTTTAACAACTTCACCTTCGTTAACAGTACCAAAGTCAAATTCTTCTTTATCGAAAGAAATCACAGGAGCTCCTAAACCTATAGAGCTATCTCTTTTTTCTGCTTTTTCAAGATTTTCTTTTTTAACTTTTGATGAAGCATTCCCTTGTCCGCATGAAACTAACATTCCTGCAGAAACAACAAATGCTACCATTACTGCTATTTTCTTCATTTTAAAATATTTTTAGTTTGATGTAAAAATACTAATTTATTATAATAAACCTCTACCTATTTTAACCATCTTATTTGAACCTAGGTAGTCTTTGGCTAATTTATCTAAAACTCCATTAATAAAGTAACCACTTTTGTTTGTTGAATAATCTTTTGCTAACTCAATATATTCATTTATGGTAACTCTACTTGGAATTGAAGGGAAGTGTAAAAATTCTGTAATAGCCATTTTAATAATAATCATATCAATATCAGCAATCCTATCAGCTTCCCAGTTAGGAGTTTTCTCTTTAATGTCCTCTTCGTATTTGTGTTGATGTAACATTGTTTTTGTAAATAAATCAGAAACAAAAACTTTATCATCATTGTCTTTATACAAACTACCTAATATGAAAGGCTTATTTGCTTTTTGTTTGTTTAAAGATTTAAGAATCCAAGTATTTACAAAAGGAATATCATCAACCCAAGAAATCATTTGATCTTCAAAATAATCAGCTAACTTTTCATTAGGGGCTACTATATCTCTAAAAAAGTCAATGACAAAGGCTTTATCTATGTTGTAAGAGTTTTCAACAGTGTCCATATACTTTTTGTAAAGGTCACTTCTTTGTAATTCATCTAATAAGATTTTCACATACTCATCATCAATATCCCAATAATTAAGCTTGTTAAGCTCAACATACCCTTCTAAACTTACACTTTCATTAAGTGAGTTTAAAAGTTTATTGTCTATAAATTTTGTATTTGGGTTGAGTTCCTCTTTTGTAGCTAGTATTTTCTTTTTAGAAAGCTCTATTCTCTTACGAGCTAATTTTTGTACTTCAACTAATAATTGAAGGTTTAAAACGTACAAATCGTACATTTTTTGAATGCTGTGTTTTAAGAATTTTTCTTCCTTAACTAAATCATCGCTATGCGATTGTTGCATCGCATAAACCGACTGCATTACTTTAACACGAATATGTCTTCTGTTAATCATTCTAAAGAACTTTAAAAAAAAGAGCGATAGAAACTATTTCTAACGCTCTGCAAAAGTAAAACTTTTTTATTTTTTATCTAGCTATTTTGCTCTTTTTTGCGAGCATCAATTCTTGCTTGTGCAATATTGAAAGCAGCTTGATGTGTAGTGATATTCTCTTTTTCTGATAAATTAAAAATTTCTAATGTAGTATTGTAAATGTTTTCAGTTCTTTTTAAGCTCTCAGCTTTATCGTAACCAACAACTTCAGCATATACATTAATAATTCCACCAGCGTTAATTAAGAAATCAGGAGCATAAGCAATTCCCTTTTCTTTTAACATTGTACCGTGTTTTAATTCATTTGCTAATTGGTTGTTAGCAGCACCTGCAATTACCTTAGCTTTTAATTGAGCGATACTTTCATCATTAATAGTAGCACCTAAAGCACATGGAGCGTAAATATCAACATCTAATCCAAAAATGTCATTTCCTAACACTACGTTTGCACCATATTTTTTACTTAATTCTTCTAAACGAGCCTCGTTAATATCGTTTAAAATAACTTGAGCTCCTTCGTCGGTAATGTGTTTAACTAAAGTTTCTCCAACATGACCAACACCTTGAACTAATACTTTTTTACCGTCTAAGTTATCAGTTCCAAACTTGTATTTAGCAGCAGCTTTCATTCCCATGTAAACACCATAAGCTGTTACAGGAGAAGGGTTTCCAGAGCCTCCAATACTTTCAGAAACACCTGTTACATGTGGAGTAACTTCACGGATTATATCCATGTCACGGGTTTCCATTCCTACATCTTCAGCAGTAATATATTTTCCACTTAAAGAATTAACAAACTCACCAAATTTACGCATTAAAGCGTCATTTTTTTGAGTTTTAGCATCACCAATAATAACTGCTTTACCACCTCCAAGGTTTAATCCAGTAACAGCAGATTTGTAAGTCATACCACGAGACAAACGTAACACATCGTTTAAAGCTTCCCATTCACTTCTATATTGCCACATTCTAGTACCTCCTAAAGCAGGCCCTAAAGTTGTATTGTGGATACCGATAATTGCTTTTAAACCTGTATCTTCGTCGTTGCAAAAAACGATTTGCTCGTGATTGTCAAAAGATAACTGACCGAACACTGGGTCATTCTTAAGATCTTTAGTATCAATGATTTCTGATGTCATTTGTTTTGTTTTTTTATTTGAGATGATTTGGGTAATCTCAAAAATTAGATAACAAAAGTAAGAAATCGTTAAAACATAAGCAAAAAAAGAGGTCTCAATTAAGGTATCTTTAACAAGACCCTTTTATAAAGTTTAATTTTTATAATAAAATAGAATTGAAAGCATTACAATACTTAAACAAGTACTTTGTTAAATACAAATGGAGGTTATTATTAGGAGTTTTTATAACTGTATTAGCTAAAATATTTACATTAAAAGTGCCTAATTATGTGTTAACTTCTTTAAATGTTGTGGAAGATTATCAATTAGGTAAAATAACTGAAATATCAGAAGTTAAAAGCATCCTTTTTACAAATATTTTGCTTATAGTAGGGGTAACACTGTTAGGTGGTTTCTTTACATTCTTAATGCGTCAAACTATAATTGTAATGTCTCGATTAATAGAGTTTGATTTAAAAAATGAAATTTATCAGCAATATCAACGACTGTCACTTAATTTTTACAAACAAAATAGAACTGGTGATTTAATGAACCGTATTAGTGAAGATGTTTCTAAAGTTCGTATGTATTTTGGACCAGCCATCATGTATTCATTAAATATGTTAGTGTCTTTTGCAGTCGGTTTTACTCAAATGTATGCAATATCACCAAAGCTCACCTTGTATACAATGATACCTTTTCCTGTTTTATCAGTATCAGTATTTATTTTAAGCAAGCAAATTAATAAACGAAGTACAGTAGTTCAGCAATACCTTTCAAAATTAACAACGTTTAATCAGGAGTTTTTCTCTGGTATTAATGTAGTAAAATCATATGCAATAGAAAGCGCTGTGATTAATAACTTCGATACGTTGGCAGATGCTAGTAAAGATAAAAATATAAACCTATATAAAGTACAAGCGTTATTTTTTCCATTAATGATTTTATTAATAGGAATTAGTAATATCATTGTTTTGTATGTTGGTGGTACTTTATATATTAATGAAGAAATTAAAGTAGGAGCCATTGGTGCTTTTGTTATGTATGTAAATATTTTAACATGGCCAGTAGCTGTAGTTGGTTGGGTAACTTCAATGGTGCAGCAGGCTGAAGCTTCTCAAGAAAGAATTAATGAATTTTTAGAACAAGTTCCTGAAATTGAAAATGCAAATGAAGGAGAAACTATCATTGAAGGAGATATTGAGTTTAATCATGTTTCTTTAGTCTATGAAGACACAAATATCACAGCGTTAAAAGATGTAAGTTTTAAGGTAGAAAAAGGAGAAACACTAGCAATATTAGGAAAAACAGGAAGTGGTAAGTCATCTATAATCAACTTAGTTTCACGTTTGTATGATACTACAGGAGGGACTGTATTAATGGACGGAAAAGATATTAAAACCTGCAATTTATATGACATAAGAAACCAAATTGGTTTTGTGCCGCAAGAACCGTTCTTGTTTTCAGATACCATTGAAAACAATATAAAATTTGGAAAAGAAGATGCTACAGAAGAAGAAATTATTGAAGCAGCCAAAAATGCGGTTATACACGATAATATTATTGACTTTAAACAAGGCTATAAAACTATTTTAGGAGAGCGTGGTGTTACGCTTTCTGGAGGACAAAAACAAAGAACTTCTATAGCAAGAGCTATTATAAAAGACCCTAAAATTTTAATTTTTGACGATTGTCTATCAGCTGTAGATACTGAGACTGAAGAGAAAATTTTATCAAATTTAGAAAGAGTTTCTAGTGATAAAACAACGATAATAATAAGCCATAGGGTATCATCTGCAAAAAATGCAGATAAAATAATAATATTAGATGAAGGAAAGATTATTCAGCAAGGTGTTCACAATCAATTAGTAAAAGAAAAAGGGTATTATAAAGATTTATACGAACAACAGCTTTTAGAAAAAGAAATATAGCATTTCGTATTGTCAAGTCAAATATTTTGTTAGATTTGTTGAGAAAATTTAAATAACCAACTATTATTTTAAGTAACGAATTATGAGCGAGAGAGTAGAACAAGAGGAAATCTTTTCACAGGTTTTAAGAGCAGGAAGAAGAACATATTTTTTTGATGTTAGATCTACAAAGGCAGATGATTATTATTTAACAGTGACTGAGAGTAAGAAGTTTACTCATGATGATGGTTCTTTTCATTATCAAAAACATAAAATTTACTTATATAAAGAGGATTTTAGTGATTTTAAAGAGATGTTGAACAAGGCAACAGACTTTATTGTAAACGAAAAAGGATCTGAAGTTATAAGTGAACGTCATCAAAAAGACTATAAAAAAGAAGAAAACGTAACTACAGAAGTAGCTTCTACAGAAAGCTTTACAGACGTTTCTTTCGACGATATTTAACAGAAGAAACTGTTATGCATAACTCTAAACACAAGTGATATTACTTGTGTTTAGAGATGATAATGTGCAGAAAAAAATCAATTCAAATTCAATTTACACTTAGAAAACTGCCAATTGTTGCACAGCAATTGGTGGTTTTATTTTTTACATAAGCGATTTTATTTTGTTTGGTAGTTTTGATGCGAATTCAACCAGCTGCTTATAAGTTAAAGTTCTACCCACTCTACTATTAAGTTTGTCTTCACGCTGGTTAATCCTAAGTAATTTTTGTTTCATAGGAAAGCGAGTTTTGAGTTCACCTAAATATAATAAAAAAAAACTGAATTTCAGTAGGTTATGTTTGTTTTGGGGTAAAGTATTTTGTAGAGTAGGTGTTTTTCCTATAAAACTTTTTTCATAGTAGTAGTTTTTGCTACTGTTTCTTGCCATTCTTTTATAGCATTACTGTCGTTTGTAATTCCACCTCCAACATAAATATACACAGTGTTGTTAGAAACTTCCATACAACGAAGATTAACAAATAAATGACTTTCCTTATTGTCTGTATTCAATTCTCCTAAAAAACCTGTATAAAAGCTTCTATGATAGTTCTCATTATTTAAAATAAATTGTTTTGAAGCCTCTAAAGGCATTCCACAAACGGCAGGGGTAGGATGTAAGCTTTTGATTAAAGAAGCAGTACTCGTTTTTAACTTTCCATTAATAATGGTTCTTAAATGGAGTAATTTACCCGCTTTTATAGTTTCAATACCAGATGTTGTAATGTTTAAGGAAATATCAGATAACCTATCAGTGATGTAGTCAGTTACAAATTGTTGTTCTTCTAATTCTTTTGGCTGCCAAGTAACATTAGTTGTGCCATTGTAAACTTGTGTTCCCGCTAAAGCCATAGTAGTAAAATTTTTATCTTTAATACTAACTAAAGTTTCTGGGGTAGCTCCTAACCATAACCCAATTTTAGGATGATACCAAACATATACAAAAGCTGTTGGGTAGTTATTCAGAAGTTTTTGAAAAGTATTAATAAGGCTGAAATCTGATAACTCAATTTTTTCTTTTCTGGAAAGAACTACTTTTTTAAACTGCTGATTTTTAATAGCGGCTATTCCTTTTTCAACTAGTTGAATGTGGTTCTCTTCGGAAGCTGCATCAGGAGCGTGATTAGTGTTGTTAGTTTGAGTATCGTCAATAGTAACTTTTTCTTCAACACAAGTAGATTGATTTCTAGGAATTAAGATAGCTTTTTCTCTGCTATCAAACGGAGCAAAAATAAATCCACTCTCATTATAATTTTCAGAGGTAATTAAGTCGTTGTTTTGTTGAAACCTCCCTTTAATTATAGAACTGTTAGGTTTTTTGTAAGTAACAAAAGGTAATTCTTTGTTGAAGGCTTCTTTTATGTTTAAAAAAATACTCAATCTAATTGTTGTATTAAATGTTCTTTAATCGTGTCAAATTTACTCCAAATAAATCCATGACCAGCATCAGGAATGCTAATTAACTCAAGCTGATTTTCAGGAAATTGCTCTTTCAAAAATAAAGAGTTTTCAATAGGTACAATCCAATCATTAGTTCCATGGATACTTACTATGTTGTTAGGAGTAGATTTCCAGTTGTTTTCAAATAGTTGTAAATCTTGTTTATGAGATAACTTTTCTTTGCTCGCTTCTTGCCATATTGGAGGAACCAACCATCGAGTAATTTTCCATTTATATAAATTTAAAGACCATGGCATGGGTTCTACTTCACTATATATAGCAGGAGCCAGCAAAATTACTTTTCTAACTTTTTCTTGTATAGCTAAGGCAATAGGTCCTCCATAAGAATAGCCTACAAGAATCGTTTTATCGGGATTAATATTATGTAAAATGTTCTTCAACATGTCACGTTCAAAAGCAATACTTTCTTGAACCGGATTTTTGTCTTGATAATTGTAGCCAATTCTGTCGTACGATATCATATTAGTTTTGCTAAGTAATGCGCTATCCTTTATATATTTTACAAAATCGCTAGAAGAACCTATTGTTCCATGAACAAAAACCAGTGTAGGTAAAGTAGTATCTTTTATAATTGAAAGTTTTCTGTACTTAAAACCTTTAAAGTCTTCATAAGTAAGGACAGGAGTAGCAGAGCTTCCTGAAAATTTTTCAAGTACTTTTACATCAGATTTAGGAGCAGAAAAATTCCAGAATAAATAATACAAAACAAGGAAAAGCACAAAGAGTACAATTCCAATAATTTTCAAGATTTTTTTTAGCAATTTCATGCTATTGTTTATCCAAAACAATATTGGTAATCTTACAAAGTGAAATCAAATTGTCATCCTCATCAACAATTCTCACTTCCCACAAATGTGTAGTTCTACCTTTATGAATTGCCTTAGCAGTAGCGAAAACATGTCCTTCTCTCTTACTTTTTACATGATTGATACTCAGCTCAATTCCTTTGATAATTTTATTAGAGTCTCTTAAAAAAAATGCAGAAGCACAACTACCAACCGATTCTGCTAAAGCAGCTGTAGCACCACCATGTAATATTCCATAGGGTTGATGTACTTTAGATGTCACAGGCATTTTTGCTGTAATAAAATCATCTCCTACATCAACAAACTCTATTTCTAAAGTTTCCATCAAGGTGTTTTTGTTGTAACTGTTTAAGACTGTAAGAGATGCTTGCTTATTCATGGTAACTAAAAATTATCACCCAAAAATACGTATTTTTGTACTGACAAAAAATGATAGAATGTATAAAGTACGCGTAATTTTAGATACGAAAGAAGATGTAATACGAACCCTGTTAGTAAACGAAAAAGCTTCATTAGAAAACCTACACTTTGATATTGCAAAAGCGTTTGGTTTTAACGGACAAGAAATGGCATCTTTTTACCGTACCGATGAAGATTGGAATCAAGGTGAAGAAATTCCTTTATTCAATATGTCAGAAGCAGGAGAAGGAATTTCAATGGCAACATGTATTTTGCATGAAGCCTTACCAAACCAACACGATAAGTTGATTTATGTGTACGATTTCTTACAAATGTGGACGTTTTATGTAGAGGTAATAGAACAGTCAAATGAAGAAGTTACAGAAACAAAAGTGATCTTATCTGTAGGAGAAATCCCAGATCAAGCTCCAGAAAAAGAATTTAAGGCAGAAGATATTTCAAAAAATATAGATGATGAAATTGATGATGAATTTAATAACTTTGAAAGCCTAGACGATTTTGACTTTGATAATTACTAAGCTATGGCACAATTTATAAAACTGTATAATGAGAACCCAAATCCAAAAGAGATTGAAAAAATTGTAAAAGTTTTACAAAATGGAGGGTTAATTATATATCCAACCGATACTGTTTATGGTTTAGGCTGTGATATTACCAATACTAAAGCACTAGAAAAAGTAGCAAGAATAAAAAAAGTAAAGCCAGAAAAAGCCAACTTCTCATTTGTTTGTAACGACTTAAGCCATTTATCTGATTACGTAAAGCAAATAGATACTGCAACTTATAAAATTTTAAAAAGAGCTTTACCAGGTCCATATACTTTTGTGTTACCTGGTAGTAATTCACTACCAAAAGCTTATAAAAAACGAAAAACAGTAGGTATTCGTGTACCCGATAATAATATAGCAAGAGCCATTGTAGCAGCTTTAGGAAATCCGATTGTATCTACATCTATTCATGATGAAGATGAAGTATTAGAATATACAACCGATCCTGAATTAATTTTCGAGAAATGGCAGAATATTGTTGATATCGTGGTTGATGGAGGATACGGAGACAACCATGCATCTACTGTAATCGATTTAACAACCGATGAACCAGAAGTAATTCGTGAAGGAAAAGGAAGCTTAGATATTTTGTAATAATAAAATAAGTTTAGTTGAAATCTTACAAAACCACTTTTTAATTAAAAACACAATCCCTATCTTAGTATAGAATAGAAAAAGGATATATGTTTTTACTGGATAGATTCCCCAACGACAGCGGACCAATATATCAAGAAACCATAGCAGGCAGATTGCCTGTTGAGCCTTTCAATACTTTTAGCAACTTAATTTTTATTGTTCTACTGATTTACTTCGGAAGAAGAATTTATCAAAACCCTAAACAATACCCATTTTTTTTGTTTGCCATTCCAGTAATATTCATCAGTTGGATAGGTGGTACCATGTTTCACGGTACAAGAAGTCATGAATTTTGGTTGTTGTTAGATTGGGTTCCTATCATGATTGTATGTTTAGGAGCTATTATTTATTTCATAGGAAAAATTAAAAAGAAATGGTGGGAACGATTAGCGATAATTGTAGCTATACTTTTAGTGTCTATTTTTCCACGATTTTTACCAATACCTTCAGGATATAGAACATCGTTTGGATATGCAGTAACAGCATTTGCTGTAATAACCCCGTTAATATGGTATGCTTATAAGACCCGTTGGAGAAATGTAAAATACATTGTATATGGAGGAGCAGTTTTTGGAATAGCTTTACTATTTAGGACATTAGATAATAAAGTAGTTGTATTGCCCATGGGAACGCACTGGTTATGGCATACTTTCGGCGGAATAGCAGTTTTCTTTTTACTCTATTATATCTATAAGGACGAGCAAAAATTAACGTAATTCGGTAAACTTTTTTCTTCCTTTAGCATAATACTGCCAAACCGCAGATGTGTGCTCGTAGTAATTTGGTTTTTTAGGAGATTCTTTTCTCTTTTTTATGAATTTAGGAAGATGCATATAAAAACTAAAATGAGCTTTTAAAATAGCAAATAAGTGGTTAGGTTTCCCTTCCAATAAAAATTTAACACTAGCCAATCCGTCTAAGATTAAACGAGAAAAAATAATTGGGAATAATTTAGCAGAGGGTAAGTTTTTAACTAGGTTGAGTAAACTATTCCTGAAGTTTAAAAAGGTTTTCTTCGGGTTTAACGTGTCTAATGTAGCCCCACCTACGTGATATACAGTGGATGCTCCTACATATTTTATAGTATGCTCACTATTTTTAGCGCGCCAACACAAATCAATCTCTTCTTGATGCGCAAAAAAATCTTCATCAAAACCTTGTAGTTGATGAAAAACTTCAGAGCGGATAAAAAAACAAGCTCCAGACGCCCAAAATATTTCAGTAGTATCGTTAAATTGTCCGTTATCAGTTTCTAAGTCGCTAAACAAACGACCACGACAATAAGGGTACCCAAAAGCATCAATAAAGCCACCACCTGCTCCTGCATATTCAAACTTCGATTTATCTTTAAAGTCTAAAATCTTCGGTTGGATAATTGCCGTATTAGGTTCCTTTTTAAAAGTATCAATAATGGGAGTTAACCAGTTCTTGGTAACCTCAATGTCAGAATTTACCAAACAATATACATCTGCATCAATATGTTGTAACGCATCGTTGTAACCTTTTGCATAACCACCATTTTCTGAGTTCTGTACAATTTTTACAGTAGGAAAATGTTGCTTTACAAATGCAATAGAATCATCTGTAGAAGCATTGTCTGCAACATACACTTCAGCTTCTTCTGAACTAAAAGTTATGACAGAAGGTAAAAATTGCTCAAGCAACTTTTTTCCGTTCCAGTTTAATATGACGATAGCTATTTTCAAGACGGTAAATTTACAGTTTATAAATGAATTTTGTAGATCAAAAAGAATCATCTCGACCGAAGGGAGAAATTTATTAATAGAGAAATTCCAATCGTTAAGATTTAGTTATGCTGAATCTTTTTTGATTTCTCCCTACGGTTGAAATGACGTTTTGTGGTTCTTAGATACTTTTTACAAAATCAAGGAAAACTTTTTTATGAAGCGCTAAATCCATATTAGGAGAAAGTGCTACACGAGCAATATAATCTTTATCACCTTCTTTGGTAGTTCCTTGGGTTGAGGTTGCAGGAATTGTCCAGTAACAACCTTTTAACTGTCCGTAGCTTACACAATACTTACTTTCATTAGGAATTTCAGTAATCATTAAATTGATAAGCTTTAAGTTTAAGGCTCTTTTATAGGCTTCTTTTTCTTCCGCAGTATTCCCTTTGGTAGGAAGGTCTAACGAAAATACTGATGGTGTAAATCCTTGCGCAGCTAGTTCTTCTGAAACAAAATTGATTTTAGCACCAGGTAATACTTCATGAATAAAGTTTACAAATTCACGTGTATTTTTATAAGCATCACTAATTCGTTGCGTCATCGAAGGCATTTGTGCAGCTAATATTTCGTATTGAAGCGGTGTAGCCTCGTTATCGCAAATATGTAAGTGTTTTTCTATTTTTTTGATTAACGCGTTGGTTGTTTTATTTCCAACACAGTATCCAGCAGTACATTTTCCACCACTAGGGAATTTAGATCCACTAGCAAACGAAATAGTTCTAATATTGGCTAACATGTCTGTATCTCCTAAAAAGTGAACATTCGGACAGAAAGTTTGGTCTAAAATAAACACAGGATCAACGGCTGTTTCACCCGTTGGAGTCGTACGTTTTTTACTTAAAACATCTCTTAAATCGGTAAGGTTAGGTACTTCTACTCTTGGGTTGGTCGGAATTTCTGCAATGATATACGGAACCGCATCTTGTGCTGCAATGTTGGCTAATACGGTATCAATGCTCTCTACCATGTCGTTGTCTCCATCAACAGGTAAATCAACAATGTCTACGTTGTTTAAACAAGCAGCAACACGTCTCGCTTGGTCGTTTGTACCACCATAACAGTTTGGAGGCACTACAATTTTAATCGTTTTTCCCTTATGGTTTTCAAGAGCATCGTCAATCAATCCCATTAAAATGGCGTATTGTATTGAAAGTCCACTTGAAGCTACTAACGCTTTTGTGCTGGTATTGGTAATCTCATTGATGAGTCTCTCAACCTTTGCTTTGTTTTGTGCTACGTCAGTTACTGTAACCTCATACGGCTCATCGATAAGGTTTTTTAACGCTTTAAACGAATTAGCAGGAGTCATGGCAATAGTTTCTCTTCTTCTTACATGTTGAATGTCTGAAATATAAGAATCGTTTTGCTCTCCGTTTACCAATAAAAAGCTTCCTAATTCTGTGTGTGTGTTGATGTAAAAATCAACGTTTGGTACAATCGTAAAGTTGCAAATAGCTTCTTGTTCAACAATCAATACGGTACTACCATCAAATTCAGGAATAGCTTCAACACTATCCACTTTTTTTAGTTCAAATTGATATCCGTATACATTTTTAATTACTTCAGCATCAAAAAAGCTAGGAATTTCATTGGTATACACTATTTGCGTGTTTTTATTAGCAAATAAATTCGCTCTTAACACAGCCAAAACAGGAACCGTTTGTGATGAAAAACTAATTACATTTGCTGCTTTAGTGTTGTATAGTTTGGCAATCGTCCATTCTAATACAGATGATAATGGATGCCCTAAACGAATATAATCGTATGCAGTTGGTAACTCGTTTAGAGATGAAGCAGTAGCATTGTTGTTGTTATACAAATCTTCAAACTGATCTAAAAACTGAGTTTTCGCTAGCTTTTCTACATAAATATCCAGTCTATGTGTGGTTAAGTTTAACCAATCTGCTGGCATATTTTCTACAACATTTTTTATATAAGTATGTAAGTTTTTGTCTTGCATTATAGGTGTCTTTTAATAAGACTGCAAGATACGTTAATTAGATTTTTTTAGAAAGAGAGTAGAGGGGAGTTTTATTGTTAAGTCATTTGTAAAGTTAATAGTTGAAGATTGTTTTATATTTCAGTTAAATTATAGTTTGGAATTGATATTTTTTTGATAAAAATTAATCCATCATACGTTTCAGCATATGTTTTACTAATCATAATTTTATATAACGGTTTAGGCTGGTATCCTCCTGCTCCTATTAATAAGTGTTTGTTTTTTTTGTTAAAGAATTTTGTTGGCTCATTTTCGATAGCTTGAAGAAGATCAATAAAATAAATTTCTTTGTTTACAGACATCAGTGTTTTAGCATAAGTTTTTCGAAACGGTTTTGTTATGTGGTAAGTTTTCCAATGATTTCCTTTCTTTTTGTCTATTACATAACCTTTTATACTTCCTGTACCAAAATCAAAACCTACGCTATAATAGTCCTTCTTATAATAATTCTTCAAATACTTACCTAGATTAGTTATACCACTACCAGAGCCATACATTTCTTTTTTGTTTATATGTTCATTATGAGCCCAAATAAAGGCTTTTCCATTTTTAGAACTATTTTCTAAAATCCATTTAACATTCTCAAACATTTTTAAATCCCTAAATTCAGTTGTCTCTGTGTAATTGGTTTTAATTTTTGATGCATATTGAGTATGTTTTATTAAATAATCTAAACTTCTAATAACAAGCTTAGATTGGTTGCTTTCTATTTTTGAATTTAATATTTGCTGTTTTAGTTTATATAATTTAGGGATTTGAGCTAACCACCAATTAGAGTGTTTACTATAATTTATTTTTTTGTTTGAACAATTATCTACAACTTTTAAAATATTTTCGTCAATAGGGACTTTATTTTTTTCAATAAAATGACGTACCTCATGATTAATACCTTTTCCTAGTTGGATATCCATTCCATAAAAACGAATTTGTTCTTCTTTTGGTTTATTCAAGTTGTAATTTCTTATCCACTGTAAAAGATTTACAATTTCTTTGGTGTACCAAAAACCAGTATTAAAATTTTTAGCAATCGTTTTAATATTTCCTTTACCTCCACTTATCCATTCATTTATGCCTTTTTCAGCTTGGTAAGATTCCTCCATTATAAAAGTTTTTATACCTTGCGTTTTTACTAAATGTTTGAAAAACTTAGCTTTTAAGTTAAAAAACTCTTTTGTATTATGAGATGCTTCTCCAAATCCATAAATTTTTGCATTGGAAAATTTATTAGGTGTATTTTGTTTAAAAATTGTAAGTTTAGAGTTAGGGTTTGCATCTTCAATCTCTATGGAGTTAATGTTGAGCCAATTGATGGTTTCTTTATTCTGAGAGTAAATAAGAAAATGAGAAATAAATATAAAAACTGAAAGAATCTTTTTCATTTTTAAACTTTTTTATAAAAATTAAATAACACTTTTTGTTAATACAACTTTATTAAAATAGATATATTAAATATAACGAAGATAACCGTTTAAAAATTAGAACCAAACCAAAAATTAAGAAGTCTCTTCAGTATCCAGTTTATCTATTTCATAACTCATATATTCTTTATACAGTTTTGCGATAGACTTGGTTTCTCCAAGTATGGTGAGTACATCATCTGTTAGTAAAACAGTTGAACCGTTAGGCGTAAACGTTTTGTCGTTTCTTTCAACCAAAGCCACTAAAACATCTTTTGGTAACTGAATTTCTTTTAGCTGTTTTCCAATCATGGTGTCTTGCGGAGTTCCTTCGAGTAGTTTGATGCTTACAAATCTCTCGTTTTGTAGTAAAAACTCCTTAATCTCTCTGTGGCTATTCATTTTAAGCAAGGTTTTTACGATTTGCTCTCGTTCTAAAATATCAAGAAGTCTCGATAGCATACGGAGTTGCTGTTTTGGGTTTTCATCAGAATTAATTAGAAAAGCACAGATTTGTATGGGCTTTTTAAACTCATAGTCTTCAGAGGGAAGTGTTCCTTCAATTGGTTTTTTAGAAATCACAATTTTCATGGATGGATGCGAAACACTTTTAAACTTGGCATGAAAAACTAAAATACCTGGTAAAGTGATGACAGATTCATCGGGTATAGACTGGAAAAATTTGTGGAGTACACCTTCTTTGTTGAGGTCTAACTCTCTACAAAAGTAATCGGAAGCGATATTTAAGACCTTGTCAAAGTTAGTGGTATCCTTAAGTATTTTTATTTTCGATGTAATTACGGTTTCATCAAACGGATCACCTTCACGGAGTCCTTTTTCTTTTAAAATGGTCATTAATTCATTTTCCAATTCATCGTATTGATGCCTCCCTAAAAGCGCAAACCAATGAAAAATAGCGCCTTCTCGTTTTACTTTTCCTTTGGAATAGAAATGATACCAAAGTACCCCAATAACAATAATACCAGAGGTAAAAAGCACTGGCATCCATCCTAAATAAATAATAAGGATGAATGAAATGATAATTCCGACAACTTGCATAAACGGATATAATGGAGATAAATACCCTGGATCGTATGATTCTATTTTACTTTTTCTAAAAACAATAACAGAGAAGTTAATAAAGATAAAAATCAATAATTGGAACGTACTAGCAAGCTTTACAATACCTTCTTCTGATAGTAGTAGAATGAATACAATAATTAATGCTGTAGTTAAAAATATAGCGACTACAGGACTTCCTTTTTTACCAATTCTAGCCAGAATAGCAGGAAACAGTTTATCGCGTCCCATAGCAAACGGGTATCGCGATGCAGATAATAGTCCTGCGTTCCCTGTAGAAGCAAAAGCGGCAAGTGCAGCTACCGACATTAATAAGACTCCCACATTATCGGGTAGCCATTTAAAAAGTTGTTCTGCAGCTGTAGCAGCTGGTGCCAATTCGTTGGCAAAGGCAGTAGGCTCAATAAGAGTTACCATAATAAAAACACCCAAACCATAAATTAATCCTGTAACGACTAAAGAAAGTATCATGCCTAAAGGAATGTTTCTTTCAGGGTTTTTAATTTCTTCTGCAACGCTTACTATTTGAGTGAGCCCTAAATAGGAAACGAAAACAAAACCTATGGTAGTAAACATTCCTCCAAATCCGTTTGAAAAGAAAGGAGTAAATTGTTTGTTAATAGATTCATTGGTGATAGTATCTGAGGTGAAGATAGAAAAAAGACCATCTGCAATAAAACCAATTAAAATGACTAATAGGAATATGACAAACACCTTTTGAAAAGCGGAGGTTTTTTTAGCCCCCACTAAGTTTAATGCCATAAAAAAAAGAGTGGCTATGATAGCAACTACCTTGGTAGGAACTTCCCAAAATATAGCGGCGTAAGCACCAATACCAATAATAGCAAAGGCTGTTTTTAGCATTAAAGCAAAATATGTACCTAGTCCGCCAATAGTTCCCATAAGTGGACCTAAGCTTCTGTCTAAAAAAAAGTAAGCACCTCCTGATCGTGGTAAGGCTGTTGATATTTCAGCAATACTAAACATGGTAGGTAGTATTAATACACCTGCAAGTAAGTAGGCTAAAAATACAGAAGGGCCTGTATAATGTGAGGCGATTCCTGGTAGTAAAAAGAAACCAGAGCTAAACATGGCTCCAGTACTTATGGCAAAAACATCAAATAATCCTAAGTCTTTTTTTAGTTTATTCCTCATGGCTTTTGTGTTTAAGGCTTATTATTAAGTGGTTAGACCATGAGAAGATATGAAAAAAATTACACTTTTTAGGTGCTATTTGGTTAAGGTAATGTTTGTAATGTGCTCTTTTAGAGATTTTTTTGTTGCAAATACTAGTTTGATAGTAGAGAAGTACAGTTTTTATTGGGATGAGGTCCCAATGGTTTTTTATAAATTATAATATCTTGTGTTTTGTGTAAGCAGCAGTTTTTATACTGCTTACACGATATTTCTTTAAATTTTTCTTAGTTCAACTCTTCTATTTTGTGCTTTTCCTTCTTCTGTAGCGTTATTACCTATAGGTTTCGTGTGCCCAAAGCCTTTACTTTCTAGTCTTGATTCTTCAATACCTTCATCTACGAGTGACATAAGAACAGATTTGGCTCTGTTTTTAGATAGTTTCATATTAAAACCTTCATTACCCACATTATCAGTATGTCCTTCAATACTTATTTTTAAATTGGGATTTGTTTTTAACATTTTAGATATTTCACTCACTATTTCGTAAGAGTCAGCTTTAATTCTTGATTTGCCAGTATCGAAATTAATATGTAATGTAGCAAAGCCTTTAGTGTTTATTTCATTTATGATTTTATCTGCTGTTATTTTCTCTATTGTTTGTTCAAATTCTTTTGATTCCACAACTCCAATTTGTGCATTAGCCACATCAGAATAGATTTGAATTCCTATTTTTTTAGTTGGTGTTTTTAATACATACATACGAATAGGATGGTTTACAACATCTCCAACATAAAAATTATTAAAGTAAGTATAACGATCGTTTACGCTTTCTCCTTTTTGATTTACAAGTTCATTAGGTATTTTTCCTTCAAAAATAAGTTGAGCGCCAATAGCTGTTAAGTAGTCTTTAATGCTTTTATCAAAATAGTATTGATTCCATTTTTGATTTCCATCCATCATAATTCCCATTTTATCTACTCGTCCTTCTATGTCAAAAAATGAATTACCGTCAAACATTTCAAGTTTGTGAAAGTCATAAGACTCTGTGCTGCTAGTATTTTTATTTACTAACATACCTTTTGGTGGTGTTATATAAGGGTATGCACCAATATCAACTTTAGATTCAATTATGTTTTTCCAAGAAAATTTTTTAGTGTTATTCTTTAATTCTTTTTTTTCTTTGGTTGTAACTTCATTATTAACAACTTCATCTAAGTTGTTTTTGGAAGTCTCTTTCTCATTTTTACATGAAATTAAAGTAATTATTGATAACAAACAGATTGAGTAAATTCTTTTCATTGTAATTCTTATTTAAGTTTGGCTTCTAATTGTTAATAACAGCTTTTATGTGATTGTTAATTATGGAGTTAAATATAATATTTTTAAGTTTAGTTTAATGTTATTAATTATTTTAGTGGTTTTTTGAAGTTTCTTACATCTTCTTGAGATTGAAAGTAGGTTATATTTGTAATTAAGAGTTTATTACTACAGTTAAACATTATAAAGATTAATTTTATAGTTATTTCTCGGGAGAGTTTAATAATAAGTTATTCTTATTTAGTAGTATACTTTTTGTATTCAGCAATTTTATTTTCTAATCTTTTATTTAAATATTCATTCTTGTTATTTAGTGCTTCATTAATTACGATAGCTTCAGATAAATAGTGTTGAATTTTATCTTTTTTCCAATGTTTTGGTGGTTCTTGAAGGTTTGTAATTCTGTCTGCTAATTTTACCATTCCAACCTCTTTTTCAAGTTTGTTTATTCGGTTCAAGCTGTCTGTCATTTTCTCTTTTTTAGAATCTAGGTTTTTATCTTTAGTCAATGCTAGAACTCCATTAGCAACTTTTTCTCCAAACATGTTCAATAACTCCGAAAAGTTGGTATCAGTATCTTCTAATGTATCGTGGAGTAGCGCTAATTGAACAGCATAATTTAAATCGAAATTGTTATTTGCATTATATGCTAAGATTATTTCCATAGCAACGTTAGAAATATGTAGCAAATAGTTAGAATTTGTTCCAGGAACTTTTTGATCTTTGTGCTTTTCTCCAGCAAATTTTATTGCTTTTTGATATAGTTCTTGTGTCATTTGAGGTGTTTTTCTATTAATAGGCTACAACTTGTTTAATCTTTATAGTTTTCTAAGGCATATCTTACATTTTCATTTCCGCTGTCTATTAACTCCTTTATTATTTGATTGCTTTTAGGGGAGTTTATAGCTTTCAATGCATGAATACATTTTCTTAAAGTTGATTCGTTTTCATCATCATATTTTCTGTAAATCTCTTCTTTTACAGCAATTTCTTTTAGAGGCTCAGTAAACCTATCATCTTTAAAACTTCTAACTATATCAACAATATTTTCATGTTCTTCATGCCATTCAGCTAAAATAATTTCCTCAAAAACATTTATATACTCATTATCAGTACCATCATAAAAGCACATGGTAATACAAAAGGTAAGTTTATCATTATCCTTGTTTTCAATAGCCTCTCTAAATAGTTTTAAAACTTGAGTTTTATATTTTTTCCTGTTAAGAGAAATACCCTCAAAAAAGTCTTTCCCTTGTCGTAGATTTTTTTCGTAATTAGAATAAATATCAGATAGTTTCTTTTTACGAAAGAGTTTTTTTAGCATAGCATATTATTGTTCAAAAGGATAAAAAGTAGGCGAGAACAAGCAATTACTTATAGTCATTGTTGTAGGTAGTTTTTTATTCATAAAATGAGCTTGTGTCAACTTCAAAATTGTGAACTTCAGTTATTTTCAAATTCTTGTCAGTATCATATTCTAATGTAAATTTGAAATTAAATGGATAAGAGTCAAACATTTTTAATCCATCACCTTTTAATTGGTCACCATCTGAACCGTATTGCAGTTCAACGCTTAGAACTCCGTCTCCGATAACAAATATGGCATTACCATTAATTTCAATTTCATCTATATCAATTTCGATTATTTCATCGATACGAGAATGAGTAGAAAGTATATAAATTTCATTAGGTAAATTTCCAAAAAGATAGTCCCATAAAATCTCTTCAAAATTTTTAATTTCAAGCCGTTTTTCTTTAGGTGGTGTAGCAACGACAACCATAAATCTATATTCGCCACTTTCTTTGATGTAATCAGCGATAGACGATAATTTTTTACGCCTTTCACTGGTCATTTTTCCTGTTTTAATTTCTAATACAACTTTATCATCTTTTCGTTCTGCAACTATATCTGCAATATATTTTCCTATTCTTTTTTCAAGATATACTTCATATCCTCTATTTTCATAATCTTCTTTTATTTGTAAAATAGCAATATCGTGCAGATATTTTGAAAGATACTTTTTTTTGATTTCCATACTACTCGATATTAAATTTAAACATTGAAGGTTGAAATTTTCCGCATTCTATGTAGACAATATGCTCCTCATTCTCGAAGGCATCTAAAAGCTTTAAAACAAAGTCTCCACTTAAACCAGAAACATCAATTACACTATAATCTTCTAATTCCAAGTTTAAGCTTCCAGCAGTCCTTATTCTAATTTGTTTGTCATCATCATAAAGTAAACCACCTAAACAATCCCAAACAGGTTTGCTTAAATTGTCTACATCTAAATGGAAATTTTTATTAAAGAAATAATAAATTGTAGCGTATAGATGTCCTTTCAACAATGAATGATTTGCGTAAAATGCTTTGAATGCTTTTTCAAGTGCAATTTTGTAATTATCTTTTTTAGTTCCTTTAAGACTGTTATAGGATTTTGGCTTCTCTTTAAAAATAAAATTATACATAAAATTTATGAGGTTCTTAAATTACAGCTAAAACTAGCTTATATACGTAATAAAATTACTGTTATATTCTTTTTACGGTAGGATAAATGGAACTTTTAGCAATTTTTATTCATTCAAATATAAAAAAAGTAAGATAAAAAAGTGTAACTTTTTTATCGGGTCAACACACGAAGCCTAATCGGGTCAACACACGAAGCCTAATCGGGTCAACACACGAAGCCTAATCGGGTCAACACACGAAGCCTAATCGGGTCAACACACGAAGCCTAATCGGGTCAACA
>NZ_JBECOV010000014.1:0-82899 GCF_040104435.1 Tenacibaculum sp. SSH1-16 | reverse complement strand
CGTACTCACTTATCAAAAATTGATACTTCTGTAAATAGCTTCGAACTAGAGTTAAATCATCTGTATTTATACGCATAACAAAATATAAGATTTTGTCAACGAATTAGTTAACCTTTACAGAAATGACAGTATTAATTAAAACACTTCATTATTCAAAAAACGCCACTCAGGATTGAAACTGTTAATCAAGTTTTCTTTTTTTTCTCTACTCCATTTTTTTAATTCTTTTTCTCTGTGAATTGCTTCGTTTATCGTTTCAAAAGCTTCATAATAAATCAAATAATAGCAATTATATTTTCCTGCAAATGATTTTTTAGCATGCTCGCTATCAAAATAATGTTGAGATAATCGTTTTTGAAGATTGTTGGTAACACCAATATACAATGTGGTTTTATTCTTGTTTGTAATGATGTATACAACGTATTTGTTTAGCATTTTTCTTTTAAAGATATGAAAAATTCTAAACGTCATTTCGAACTGAAGTGCAACAAAAGTGAGAAATCTTAAAATTGCGTGTTAGGTACTTTCACAGGTATTTCTGACTCCCTTGAGAGAGATTTCTCGCTATCGCTCGAAATGACAGTAAGGTTATCCCTTATGAATAACAATCGCTTCAACTCGTGCTAACTGACTTACAAAATCAAATACATCCATCAATTCCCAAGTAGGAGTGAGGTGGTTTTGTAATTCTTCAAAGCTTATGGTTTCTCCTGTATTTAGTTTTTCTATAATTGTGCTTAGTTGTGAGTTGTTGCTAACAACAACTTCATTTCCTCTTGCCATTATACAGGTTTTCTCTGTGTTTTCTGTATGTATTAACAACGGAAAAATTGTCTTTCCCTTAATTTGAAATGGCGAGTTGGGTAAACTTTCTTTGTTCTCAACTATTGAAGGTTGTAAAACTCCTGCGTTACTTTTTAGCCTAGTAATATATTTTGAAAGTGTTTTTTTGTATTGCTGTTCCCACGTTTTACGGTTTAATAAGCTATTCCAATCCAATTCTTCGGTGGTTACATCTACTGGTGGTAAATACCCTACATTCGGATTTTTTTGTAGCTCTTTTGAGGCTATTTGTGTGGCAATTGTTTTTTCTAAATAATCTCTCGACAGATTTATATAATCCATTACTACACTTAGTGAAAACTCATCGGTTTTTGCAATATGGTATACATGATGCGGAATAAACATGGCCGATTTTGCTTTTAACGGATATGTTGTAGATGTTGGTAACATTGCATCTACTTCGTGGAACACCTGAGTATTGTGTTCTATTTGGTTGTATTCTTCAATATCCCAAGTGTAAAAATCTTTATGGTTGGGGCCTAAATGAAACAAAAAACCTTCTTCTCCTTTGGCTTCTTTATGAATTCCGAAAGGTGTAAAACCATAGTTTCCCATAAAAAACAAAAAAGAGAGTCCGCCTAAAGGCATTCCTGCTTTTTCAAGTAGTGGAGAAACAATGTGACACATTCTCTCGGTAAATTTATTACTAAAGCTTTCCAAGCTATTAAAAACAACTCCGAATTTTTGATCTTCGAAGAGCTTCTTACACCATTGCTCAATAGTTTCCTCTTCTTTTGGTCTATTGGCTACCATTTCTTCTGCTATTCCGTTTTGAAGTTCGTGGTTTATATATACTTTGATGCCTTTGTGCAATTCTCCTCTGTCTAAAAACCGATTGATGATGTTTTTTAATTCTTGTTTTAAAAAGATTACATCGTCATCAGAAAGTATGTTATCTACAGAGGTTGGTTTGGTGAGTTCTTGTGAGTTTTGGTAGAGTTTTTTCCAAGTTTCAGAGTTTTTCTCGTTATTCATAGTCTGGTTTTAGAGCTTATGTTGATAAAAATAAGGTATTTTGAAAATTATTTTTACGCTTTTATTCCTTTATTTTAATCAGTTATACCTGCTCTATGTTATTATGATGTAGGTGAGGGGTGAAGTAATTTGTTTGTTTGGAACAAACGACTGAAAGATTGCTTCGTTAGCACTCGCAATGACGGTTTAAATGACAATAAAGGTATGAATAAAAAAGCTGTCTAAAATAGACAGCTTTTTGTTTTTACATCGTTTCTGAAGTATTTAAGACACTTTCTGCAGCATCTCTTACCATTCTGGATACATCTTCTAAAAAAGGTTTTAAAACATTTGTAGCTTCTTCAGATTCGGAAAGCATTTCTATTAGTTCTACACGTTTGTCAACTGAAAAGTTTTGTGATAAATCAAACAGTTTTTCTGCTCCTAAAGTAATAAACCAATGTTTTGAGGCTTCATTATATTCATCAAGTGCTATATCTGCAATGTATAATGGATTAACTTCTAAACTATCCAAAAGGTTTAGTAGGTATGTAAATGCTGCTTCTTTGTACTCTTCTTCTTCTGATTTTTCTCTTATTTCTTCTAAACTAACTTCTTTTTCACGTACTTTCATTCGTAAAAATGCTTTGGTAAAGTCTCTCGTCAACATTTTGGTTCCTTCGAGGCTGTGATTTGCAAAAAGTTTGATAAAACGATGTTGTTTTTCCTCAGATAGCATCCAAATAAATTGCTGAATTGTCATCGCTGAATAATTTCTATCATAGGCGTTGAAATCTTCTTTTTTGAGCATTTTATTACATAGTAATGCCATATCTGCATAACTCACCTCATCATCTAAATATTCTTGTAATTTGGTAACTAACATTTCAACATCTTCTGCATCGGTAGTTTGGTTACGAATGGCGTTTAAAATTGCTTCTGTATCTATTTCTTCTGGAAATAACACAAACTGACCGTATGGTAATGATACTTTTTTTGATGTTATTTGTGAGTCTTCAAGCCTATGGTCATTATACGCTTTATCTAACTGTAAAATAACAAGTTCTTCTCCTTTCTTTTGAAGTAATTGAACTTGGTTATAGTCGTTAATTTTTGTGGAAAGGTTAGTAACTGCGTTTGGATGAAATGATATTGGTAATTTTTCTAAAGCAGAAGTTTCTTTATTTTCATCGTTGTAGTAATTATAATAACTTTTGCATACACTGGCATTGTATGTAGCCAATCTTTTATACCACGGTACTAAGTTTTCTTGAAATAATTTACTTACTGTTTCTTTAAATGCTTCTGGTTGATTGAAAGGAAAACGTTCATTTTGTAACGATAAATCGATAAAATATTCAATTCGTCTATATGCATCAATGTAGTGCATTCCTTCATCTAAGGCTAGTGCACGCTTTTTATCTATTACATCAAACATACCTGTTGCAGTACTGTCTATTTCATTATATTTATCTAACCATACTAAATATGGGGCTTTATCTCCTTCCCAACTATTATGAAACATTTTTTGAGCTACTACCATTTGAAAAGCAATACTTTGTGATTTTGGTACTCCATTTTTTTCAATTCTGTCGTAAAAATCAATTTCTTTTAATGGGTTTTCAAACGAATAGTCGTATTCATCGTCTGCTGTTATTTTTGCTAATAATTGTATTACTTTTTGTGGAGCTAAAGCAACCCATAGTTTCCATAATCGCTTTGCTTGATGCTGACTTGGTAATGGCATTTGTGATAACCAATAACAAATAAGTACTGTACGTTGATTGTCTTCGTAGGCATTATCGAATAAATCGTACTTTTTTTGTTTAGTACTTGCTTCTTTTCCTTCTTCTACCAAAAGTATTCTACTAAAAGCTTCTAACGCTTCTTCTTCTGTTAACGTGGTATTTGCCTCAGTGATATATCCTAAAGCTTGCTCCTTAATAGGATCTAAGTCTTTATTTTTTTCATCAATAGGATTTACCAATGATTCTTCTACCATTTTAGCTATCAACGTCCAAACATTTTCATTAACGTATTTAAAAAGTCTTTGTGTATAATCATCTCCAACACGTTGTTGAAAGTCTTGAAAAAGTAGGTGCGTTGCTAAAGCACAACATCCTAAATTGTCTTTTGGCCACCAAGAGCAATCGCGTCGTTCTCTTTTTTCTTCAAAAACAAAAGCTGCATCGTCAAAATTCTTTTTAGAAAGTTTTGTATCAAGATCTGCAAACTCTCGTAATACTTCTATTATGATATTTTTTTCATGCTTTTCTTTCTCTTCTGGTGTTGCTCCTTTTGAAAGCTGCGGATGATAACGTTGCTGATATTCTTCAACACTTAATAAAGGATCGTTTTTAGTTACAACATCTTTAATATCGTCATCAAACGGTTTTTTACCAAAGGCGTAATAAAACACATCTAGTATACGTAAATACATAGCGTTACGTTCTTGTTGTCTTTGTGCTACTTCTGTATCTTCTGGTGTACCTGTAGGTCGTGTTTTAATGGTAAGAATTAGACCGTTTTGATAGATTTTTTCAACATCATCTTCTTCTAATGACAGTAATTCTGCTGTAACATCGCTAATAATATTTTCTAGAGATTCACGAACTTCATTTTCATCACGATAACCACCTGTGAAATACAGCATTCGTAAGTACATAACACGAGCATGCTCTTTAGCTAAGGGTAATAAATCTGTCTGTGGTAAATCGTTTAAAGCTTCTTTATGTTGACCTGTTTGTACATATTTCCAAAGATCCGCACCACGATGTAAATGTAAGATTAACTCTTTTACACTTTTTAAACCGTCTCCATATTCATAATTATCAAAATAGGCTTCTCTTTCTTCGTCTTCGTCCTTTTCTCTTTGCGCCTCTTCATTAATTTTACTTAAAGGTTTTTGAAGTGTATTTTTAATCTTTTTTTCTAAATCAAATGCCTCATTTTCTAAGGTGTCTTCAATAAAATGTTCTTGTAATACCTCTTCATTATCCTCTATCGACTCAGCCCATTCTTCAGCAACAACTACTAAACTGAAGTAAATATCTAATACAGGATGTGTTTCTTCTGGGTCATCATCACTGTAAGGTAATAGTACTGGTTCTTCTACAAATCGCTCTTGAAGCGCTCGTTTAAAATAGGTATATTCTTCTGGATTTGCTTTTAAATAATTTCCTAATGATTTTTCTTGTGATGTTACAATTGCTTGTCTAAAATAACTATTATCACACCAAATAAAAGCTTTAATCATAGGTCTATTCCATCCATTTTTTTGGAATAAATCGCGTAAATACTCTTCGTAACCTACAGCGTGTTCATCATCCCAATAAGGAATTAAAAATTGCGATAATAAGTAGGTATAATTAGCATCTGTTAGCGCTAGCATATACAACGCCTCGATACCAAAAACACGCATATCGTCTATCCATAAATTCCAAGTATCATTAAAACGCCTACTGTGTGCTACTATTGCTTTTGCGGTGGTAACTACCGCTTCTTTTAATGAAGGATACTCTAGTACAATGGCAAAAAAGAGTACTTCTGAAATATAAATTTCATCAGTATCTCTAATATGGTTTGGGTAATAGCTTGGACCTCCATCTGGTCCCATGTTCAGTGCATTTTTTACCAACTTTTGATTGTTGGTATCTGCTACTTGAATACGACGTTGAGTATCGTTTTCAATAATTTTAAACTCTACATCAAACACCTGGTTTACGACTGCTTTATTGCTGTCTAATAGTTCTTTGTACTTTACTAGAGCTTCTTTAATAGAGGTTTCGTTTCCTAAATAAAAAGGAATGATTTGATGCTTATCAAATTGATTCATTTACAATAAAATTTTTAGTTTTCTTTTCAATTTTTTTGAGAAGAGTGACTGAATAGAAACTACAGCAATGTTTTTGCTATTCTTTTTTTAAGCTGAAGTAATTAACAATCGTGGGGAACTCTGCGCAAAACTCTACACAAATTTACGTTTTCGTTCAGGTTTTACACTTAATAAAATTCAAATTTTACAATACTTTAACAGATGAAAAAAAGGTGTTTTTCTTAGTTATTTAGTTTTGAATTAGATACATTTTTTTAAGCCAGCTTCAGTTTTCATAGGATGTTTGCTACTAAAAATTAAAACAGACTTCTCTTTAAAGTCGAAATAAAAAATGTAGAATAAGAGAACTTAAAAGTTATTATCTAATTCACAAACATTTACCTGACTCAAAATCTTCTTTGGTAATTGATTTTCCATTTATAGTGTCAGTATCCCAATCTTGTGTAATTAACCAAGTATTTTCCTTTTTTTTTAGTACCACGTGGAACCTACCATATACTGTGCGAGGTTCTTTATATTTTTCAGTATATATGACCCGATAATACCCTACTTCATAACCTGTGTTTTCTTTATAGATTCTTTGATTAAAACAAAAATCTATTTGTCTTTTTTTTGTTGTTGTTTTTTGATAGGATGTTTGTATTGAATTCTTGTATTCCTCTCCTATACGAATTCCATACTTATTTACTCTTAACACATCGTTAGTATGTAAATTATTAAATGATTCCCAATCTCTAGCTTCAAAAGATTTTTTAAATGGTTGCCATATTTGTTGATTAACTTCTTTTTCTATTATTCCATTGTTTTGTGAAAAACTCAACGCAACCGAAACTAATAAAATTAAAATAGTATATACCGTTTTCATTTTTGATAAGATTAGAATTTCATTTGTTAACAAGTTAGTGATTTTTAAAGAGTAAAAACTACTTTAAGTTTTATCAATTGTTATTTTTAGTTTTATAAGTATTATTTATTCTTTTATTTTTTCTCTATCTTTTTTATTTAAACTAACGTAATCGGTGTTTTAAAGGGTTTAAAAAAGCTGCCCTAAGGATTTGTATTAGCTAAAAATAAAAAGCCTTTAAATCAGATAAAAAAACACTGTTTTAAATTAACATATCTTATGTATTTATAAATTACGATAAGAAAAAATAATACTTCGTTTTTGACTAGAATTGTTAACTTTCGGCGATATTTTTGTGACTTTATTTAAAACTTGTTTTTAAATAAATACACTTTACTTTCAATTAAAAAAATTTAAAAAAAATTATGTCAATATCAGATTTATATTCAAGTGGAAAACATAAACAAGAAATAGGACACTTTGCTAGTATAGTTAAAATTGCTAAAACTGATGGAGTAATTTCTGAAGGAGAACAATTGCTATTGGACAGAGCTGCAAAAAAATTAAATATTAACGAGGAAGAATATAAAGGTATTTTAAAAAATCCTGAGAAGTATCCAATAAATGCACCTATTAGTTACGAAGAGCGTATTGAACGTTTATTTCATTTAACAAAAATGATTTTTGCTGATGAAAATGTAGCCAAAGAAGAAGTTGGTATACTACGTAAAATAGCTATAGCTTTACATTTCTCTACTGATAATGCTGAGAAAGTTTGCGATGAAGCCGTTCATTTAGTTTTAAACAATAACGACTTAGATAATTTTACCGAAGCTATTAAAAAGGTAAATGCCAATTAAAATAATTATACTAAAAACTTATTAAACCAGTTATTACTCTAAACACTTATCTCCCGATGAAACATAAAATTTTATTCATAGCAATACTTACCTGTTTAACAACGTCTGTTTTTTCACAAAATTTAAACGACTCTTGGCAAATAGGTGTAGGTTTTGGAATAACAAAATTTAGTGAAAGTGACGCCGCTTTTATTGGTGATCAATATTTATTTCAAGTGCCTACTGTAAGTTTAACCATGCCTATTGGCGATCGTTTTTCTTTAGATGGTGCTGTATCTTTTAATACTATTGATGACGTTGGTTTTATCAAAAACTCTGCAAAGTATTTTTCTATGGATGCTTCATTTCGTTATAACTTAAATGCTATTTTTAACAAGTTTGCTCCGTATGTTTTTATAGGAGGTAGTGTAGTAGATTCTGAACGTAAAATGACACCTACACTTAATGTTGGTGCTGGTGGAATTTATTGGGTTAGTGATAATATTGGTATTAACCCACAACTATACTACAAACATTCTTTTGAAGGTTATGAAAGTATGCGTTCACATATTCAAGGAACTCTAGGTGTTGTATTTAAACTAAATTGGAACAATGGAGGTGATAACAATGCTCGTAATGCTGCAAAACATTTAGGAGGTTGTATGTTTTAATCTTCTAATTTAATATACAAAAAAGCCGCTTTAAAAGCGGCTTTTTTTTGCTTTATGATAACGCGTTAATCGCGTTTTGTATTCTGGTAATAGTAGTTTCTTTGCCTATCATTGTCATGATATCAAACAAATCTGGACCTGCTAGTTTTCCTACCAAACTTAAACGAAGTGGTTGCATTACTTTACCAAATCCTATTTCTTTAGAAGTAATCCATCCTTTGATTTCTGTTTGAGTATTTTCAATTGAAAAATCTTCTATTTTAGAAATTACTTCTACTAATTCTTGCATTAATTCACTCGTAGTATCTTTCCATTGTTTTTTAACCGCTTTTTCATCATATTCTGAAGGGTTTTCAAAGAAAAAGTTAGATAACTCCCAAAAATCAGCTACAAACGTCGCACGCTCTTTTATTAAAGAAACTACTTTTTCTGCCTGATCTTTATCTTTTGTTATGCCTTTTTCTTCAAGAATAGGTATAAATAAGGCTGTAAGCTCTTTGTTAGACTTTTGTTGTAAATACTGTTGGTTAAACCATTTTGTTTTATCTGGACTAAACTTAGCTCCTGATTTACTTACACGCGCTAAATCGAACGCTTCTGTTAATTCCTCTAAACTAAAAATTTCTTGTTCTGTTCCTGGGTTCCATCCTAAGAATGCTAACATATTTATAAATGCATCAGCAAAATAACCGTCTTCTTTGTATCCACGTGAAACATCACCTGTTTGCTCATTAGTATATTCTAATGGGAATACTGGAAAACCTAGTTTATCACCATCACGCTTACTTAATTTTCCTTTTCCTACTGGTTTTAAAATTAATGGTAAGTGTGCAAATTTTGGTGCTTTCCAATCAAATGCACGATATAATAACTCATGAAGAGGGAGAGAAGGTAACCACTCTTCACCACGAATTACATGTGAAATTTCCATTAAATGGTCATCTACAATATTTGCTAAATGATATGTTGGCATACCATCAGATTTAAATAATACTTTATCATCTAAGGTATTTGTTTCCACTTTAATCGTACCACGGATTTCATCTTGTAAAATTAAGGTCTCGTCTTGTGGAGTTTTAAAACGGATCACATACTTTTCTCCTGCATTTATTTTTTCTGAAACTTCATTAGCAGAAAGAGCCAACGAATTGTTTAACTTTAAACGATTATGCCAATTATAAATAAAGGTTTTTCCTTTTTCTTCATGATCTTTACGGTGTGCATCTAATTCTTCAGCTGTATCAAAAGCATAATATGCCCAACCAGATTCAATTAACTGATCTGCGTATTTTTTATACAAATCTTTACGTTCTGACTGACGATAGGGTCCGAATTTTTCGTTTTTACCTGGACCTTCATCAAACGGAATGTTACACCATTCTAAAGAATCGATTATGTATTTTTCTGCATTAGCTACATAACGTGTTTGATCGGTATCTTCAATACGTAAAACAAAGGTTCCGTTATGTTTTTTAGCAAATAAATAATTGAATAAAGCTGTTCTTACACCACCTATGTGTAATGGTCCTGTCGGACTCGGAGCAAAGCGTACTCTTACGTTCTCAGTCATTTTTTTATTGATTTGAAAGCGCAAAGATAGTTTTATGTTAATAGAAAAGAAAAGGGAGGCAAGAGAAAAAAAGAAAAAAGCGAGTTAAACTCGCTTTTAAAATTTTATTTATACTGGCAGTAGCCATGAAAACAATACATATCTCTTCTTGGACAGTCTTGATCATATTTACACCTGGTAAGTCCGAAACCTCCATTAATATTTTTCTGCTCTGTCTTTTTTAAGGTAGTACCTAAATTTGAAATGTGTTTTAACATCTTTAAAGTTTTTAAAATTAGTAGTAGCAATTTAATTTAACTTTAAAAATTCTTCGTTTATTTTACCGTATAAAATGTAAGGAAAAACCTTACTTTTTTAAAACTTATGATACAATCCGAAACTCAATGCTGGAGCTTTAGCTACATTTCTTCCCGCAAAAGCACCTCCGAAACCAACATTAGCTCCAAAAGATTTATTGAACTCACCTATAAGTTTTAATCCAAAGGCAGCATAGCTTTGATCGTTTACATACAAACCTGTAGCCAAATTTTCTTGAGGCAATATAACGTCTCCATTTTTTAAAGAAGCAACACCGTCTAAAAAGCCTGCTACCCATAACCAATTTAGTGCTTTATAACCAATTTCTCCTCCTAATTTATAGTTAGAGCTATAGTCGTTTGTTCTAATATCAAATCCTGTAAATGCTTGTATATACCATGAATCAAAACCTCTTCCTGTTAAAAACAACGGTGTGAATGTCCACGCATCATAGCCACTTCGTATTCCTGAATTTTCTTTATAACTGCTTGTATTCGCTTCAATAGAAAGTTGTCCTGATAACAACCATTTGTTATTAGAAAAGTTGTGTTTTATTCCTAATTGAATATTTCCTAATAAGGTTTCAGAAGTTTCTTCAATAGTAAAAGAAGGAAAAATTACAGACATATCTTCAGTAAAGTCACCTGTTTTAACCATTTTCAAAGGAATGTTAGCAAATAGTGTTGTTTTGTCTGTTACACCATATTCTCCGTACAGTTGTAATGTATTGTCGGTGATTTCTCGTTGGGGTTTGTAGTCTGGATTACCATAGATTTTATCATAACTTCCAATAGTAGTAAATGAAGCTTGAAGATATCCTTCTTTTTTATTTTTTGTCCATGGACTTTGAGAAAAAGCATTAAATGTAATTAAAAATAATGCTGGTAAAATTAGTTGTTTCATGCTTAAAAGATTTTATAATTAGTTTACAAAAGCTTTCATTCCTTACAAAAGGATATTATTTTTTATAATACCTTTCTAAAAAATAAAGTAGTATCTTAATTAACACTACTTTCATAAATTTTCTGGATCTTAGCTTATACAACATAAATCATTTTGTATAATCCCTGTACAACTTATTCCTGTCGGTGTATCAAACGCACATGGATTACCTTCTCCAAAACCTACATATCCATTTCCTCCCGGATACCTTTCATGACAACCTGTAATATCACATCCATTATTTCCTGAAAAGAAACCTCCTTTTATGTTTTTTTGTGCTACCTTATTAAGTAAAACACCTAAGCTTGAAATGTTTTTTAACATCTTTAAAGTTTTTAAAATTAGTACCAGCAATTTAATTCAACTTTAAAAACTCTTCGTCTTTTTTCCCTTATAAAAGGTATGGTAAATCCTTATTTTTTCTTCAAATAACATATTTAAAGGGGATTATTAATGAAAAATAGGGGTTTAAATAAATCTTTAACTAAAATTCTCTCTTAAAACACGTATTTTTATACTTAGATATGGAAGATTTTAATAAAATACAGCAAAAGCTAAAGCAGTTTAGTAAGAAATTTTACACAAATGAATTGATAAAAGGAAGCATTTTATTTGTTTCTTTAGGATTAATTTATTTGCTCTTTACTCTGTTTATTGAATACTTTTTGTGGTTAAAACCAACCGCCAGAACTTTTTTATTTTGGTTATTTATTATAGTAGAAGTGTTCTTATTTTTCCGTTTTATTTGTTTTCCTATTTTTAAAATTGCAGGTTTACAAAAAGGAATTTCTTTTGAAGAAGCTTCTAAAATTATCGGAAATCACTTTCCTGAAGTAAAAGATAAATTATTAAATGTTTTACAGCTACAACAAAACAATCAGCAGTCTGATTTATTAGCTGCTAGTATTGAACAAAAATCGAAAGAACTACAACCTGTTTCTTTTAATAAGGCCATTGACTTTAGTAGAAATAGAAAGTATGTAAAATATGTTTTAATTCCTTTCTTAATTTGGGGAATTTCATTACTTACAGGAACCTCAAAAAAGCTCTCACAAAGTTTTAATCGTGTAGTAAATCATTCGGTAGCATATAATCCTCCAGCTCCTTTTTATTTTAATTTAACCGCAAAAGATTTACGTGTTATTAAAGGAAAAGATATAACCGTATACTTACAAACAGAAGGGGAGGTAATACCTCAGGAAACCAAAATTCATTTTAATAATCAACAATACTTTATGGAAAGTGAAGGAAATGGTTTGTTTTCATATACGTTTTCTGAAGTTCAAAATCCTATTTTATTTTATGCAAGTGCCAACGGAATTGAATCTAATGAGTATACTATAACGATTATTAAAACTCCATCGATTCAAAATATTTCATTAAATCTAACCTATCCATCATACATAGGAAAAGCTTCTGAAACAATTAACAACACCGGAAACTTAAATGTTCCACAAGGAACAATTGTAAAATGGGATATTAAAACTTCTGAAACCGATACAGTTACCTTTATAGAAAAAGAAAAAAGAACAATTTTTAAACAAAAAGAAAACAACGAATTTGAGTTTTCTAAACGTGTACTGAACAATACTAATTATAAAATTACAACATCTAACAAAAATCTAACAGATTACGAACAGCTACAGTTTTCTATTAATGTAACTAAAGATGAATATCCAACTATCAATGTAAATTCAAATATTGATAGTATTTCTCGTGGAAATGCCCAGTTTGTGGGTCAAATTGCTGATGATTATGGTTTTAAGAGGTTAGAATTGGTTTATTACGATAAAAAAAATAATCAAAATACTAATAATCAAGTAATTAAAATAAATAAAGAGAACATTCAAACCTTTTATTTTGAATTTCCTGGAAGTTTGGATTTAAAAGAGGGAATAGACTATGAAATGTACTTTCAAGTATACGATAATGATCTTGTAAATGGTAGTAAAAAAGCCATGAGTAGAAAGTTTAGCTACCAACAAAAAACAAAAGAAGAAATAGAGGAAGAGCTATTACAAGAACAAAAAAACTACATAGAAAACATAACTAACTCACTAGATCAACAACAAAAAAATAAGAAAGATTTAGAGAAAATACAGTTTGATTTACAAAACAAAAAGAATATTAACTGGAACGATCAAAAGAAAATTCAGAATTTAATAAAGCGTCAGGAACAATACAAGCAAATGATGCAACGTCAAACACAAAAATTACAAGAGAATTTTTCTGAAAAGAAAGAGGAAAATGAAACTCTTGAGCAGAAAAAAGAAAACCTTAAAAAACGTATTGAAGAACTTAAAAAGTTAGAAAAGCAACAAAAATTATTAGATGAATTACACAAGCTAGCAGATAAACTTAAAAAAGAAGATTTAATTAAAAAGACAAAAGAACTAGCTGAACAAAACAAACAACAAGAACGTAGTTTGGAACGTATTTTAGAAATGACTAAGCGCTTTTATGTAGAACAAAAGATGAATCAATTAGCAAACAAACTAGAAGATTTATCAAAAAAACAAGAAGAGTTAAGTAACAAAGAATCTAGTAAAGAAGAACAGCAACAAATTAATGAAGAGTTTCAAAAGGCAAAGAAAGAGTTAGATGATTTAGAAAAAGATAATCAAGGTTTAAAACAACCCATGGAAATGCCTTCTATGGAAGATTTAGAAAAACAAACTCAAGAAGAGCTTAATAAAGCTGAAGAAAATTTAGATAAAAATAACGCTTCTGAAACAAAGAAAAATCAAAAAAAAGCTGCTAAAAAGATGCAGGAAATGAGTCAGAAGATGCAACAATCAATGCAATCGATGAGTGCAGAAATGGAAGAAGAAAACATGGAAGGTTTACGCCAAATATTAGAAAACCTTATTACTTTTTCATTTGATCAGGAAGCTTTAATGAATGAGTTTTCTTCCTCAAATTCATCACATCCTAACTTTGGTAAAAACCTTCAGAAACAACACCAACTTAAAACCTATTTTGAACATATTGATGATAGCTTATTTGTGCTTTCAATGCGAGTTCCTAGTATATCTTCAAAAATTCAAGATCACTTAGCACAAGCACATTATAACTTAGATCAATCTTTAGAAAATTTTGCAGATAATTATTTTCAAAACGGAATCTCTAATCAACAGTATGTAATGACTTCAGCAAATACATTAGCGGATATGTTGAGTAATACTTTAGATGCTATGCAAAATCCTAAACCTGGAAATGGAAAAGGGAAGGGGAAAGGTAAATCGTTTAGCTTGCCAGACATCATTCAAAAGCAAAGTGAATTAATGGAAAAGATGAAACAAGGCATGCAAAAGAAAAATCAAGGAAACCCAAAGGATGGAAAAGACGGTAAAAATAAAGGTGAAAAAGAAGGGCAAAACGGTGAACAAAGTGATGATTTAGATGGTGAATTATATCAAATTTACAAAGAACAATCACAACTTAGAGAACAGTTAAAAAATGCTATTAACGAAGGAAATGCAGGGAATAAAGAAGCTAAAAAAGCTTTAAAAAAGATGGAGGAGTTAGAAAATCAAATTTTAGAAAAAGGTTTTACACAAGAGAGTATTAATAGAATGCAGCAATTAAACTACGAGCTACTTAAATTAGACAAAGCTACATTCGAACAAAACAGAGATGAACAACGTAAATCAAACACCAATTTACAAGAGTTTAATAACAATACAACTAAGGAATTGAAGTTTAAAAAGTTGTTTTATAACCAAACTGAGATATTAAACAGACAATCACTACCTTTGCGCCAAAATTACAAAAAGAAGGTGCAAGAGTACTTTAGCCTTCCAAAGGATAGAAAATAACGTATTAAAAAGCCTTTAGATTATAAAAAATACTATTGCTTTTTAATTATGTTTTTAAATAATAACAATAGTATTTGATATAAAAAAATGATCGCATTTAATTACGAAACCGAGTTTCAATTAAACAATGAAGAAAATACTTCTAAATGGATACAAGAATGTATCGAAAAAGAAGGATTTGAATTGGGAGAAATCAACTATATTTTTTGTGATGACGCTTATTTACATAAAATAAATATAGAGTTTTTACAACACGATACATTAACTGATATTATTAGTTTTGATTATACGTTAGGTAAGTTAGTTGGAGGTGATATTTTTATTTCAGTAGAAAGAGTAGAAGAGAATGCAAAGGAGTTTAATACTTCTTTTGAAAATGAATTACACCGCGTAATAATTCATGGTATTTTACATTACATGAAATACAAAGATAAGACGGATGAAGAGAAGCAAATTATGCGCTCTAAAGAAAATGAATGTTTAGAAATTTTAGATAAAAAATAAAAGAGTTCCACGTGGAACTGATTATAAAAATGAGTTTATTTAATACAACATACGATGTAATTGTAGTAGGAGGTGGACATGCTGGTAGCGAAGCAGCTGCGGCAAGTGCAAACATGGGAGCACACACTTTGTTAATTACAATGAACTTACAAAACATTGCTCAAATGAGTTGCAATCCTGCTATGGGTGGAATTGCAAAAGGGCAAATAGTTCGTGAAATTGATGCACTTGGTGGTTACAGTGGTATTGTAACTGACAAGACCGCGATTCAATTTAAAATGCTAAATAAATCTAAAGGACCAGCTATGTGGAGCCCTAGAGCTCAATCGGACAGAATGCAATTCGCAGAGTGCTGGAGAACCATGTTAGAGCAAACTGATAATTTGGATTTTTATCAAGATTCTGTTAATGGATTATTATTTGATGGCGATACAATTATTGGTGTTAAAACTGCCTTAGGTTTAGAAATAAAAGCTAAAACAGTAATTGTTACAGCAGGTACTTTTTTAAACGGATTGATTCATATTGGTGAAAAAACGTTTGGTGGTGGTAGAGCAGGAGAAGGAGCTTCAACTGGTATAACTGAAGATTTAGTAGCTAAAGGTTTTGAAGCTGGCAGAATGAAAACAGGAACTCCTCCTCGAGTAGATGGTCGCTCATTAGATTATAGTAAAATGACCGAACAACCTGGTGATGATGCTCCAGAAAAATTCTCTTATTTACCAATTACAAAAACATTAACAAAACAACGTTCTTGTTATCTTACTTACACTAATCCTGAAGTACACGATTTACTTCGTGAGGGTTTTGAACGCTCACCAATGTTTAATGGTAGAATTAAATCTACAGGACCACGTTATTGTCCATCTGTAGAAGACAAAATCAATCGTTTTGCAGAGAAAGAACGTCATCAAATTTTTGTTGAACCAGAAGGGTGGAACACTGTTGAGATTTATGTAAATGGATTCTCAACATCACTTCCTGAAGATATTCAAGACAAAGCCATTCGTTCTATTCCTGGATTTGAAAACGTAAAATTCTTTAGATACGGTTATGCAATTGAGTACGATTATTTTCCACCAACACAATTAAAACACAACTTAGAAACTAAATTAATTGAGAACTTATTTTTTGCTGGTCAAATTAATGGTACAACAGGTTATGAAGAAGCAGCTGCTCAAGGTTTAATGGCAGGTGTAAATGCAGCATTAAAAACTCAAAATAAAGAGCCTTTTATTCTAAAAAGAAGCGAAGCCTATATAGGTGTTTTAATCGATGATTTAATCACAAAAGGGACAGAGGAACCGTATCGTATGTTTACTTCTCGTGCTGAATATAGAACTCTTTTACGACAAGATAATGCAGATTTACGCTTAACAGAAAAATCTTATAAATTAGGATTAGCTTCTCAAGAAAGAATGGATAGAGTAGAAGAGAAGAAAAACAAGACTCAAAACTTAATCGATTATATTAAAGGATTAAGTGTAACAAAAGAGGATATCAACCCTATTCTAGAAGAGAAAAATTTAGCAACTATTAATCAATCTATGAAATTGTATAAAATTGCTGCGAGACCTCAATTAACGTTTTCAGATTTTAGATCGATTGATAAGCTTGAAAATTATATTCAGGAAAACGAAATTGATAATGAAATTATAGAGCAAGTTGAAATCCACTTAAAATACTCTGGTTATATTGAAAAAGAAAAGAATAATGCAGACAAATTAAATAGATTAGAAAACGTGCCTATTCCCGCTACTTTTGATTATAGTAAAGTGAAATCTTTATCATATGAAGCTAGAGAAAAATTATCTAAAATACAACCTACTTCAATATCACAAGCAAGTAGAATAAGTGGAGTATCACCAAGTGATATATCTGTATTACTTGTATATATGGGTAGATAAAAATAAAACGTTCCATGTGGAACGTTTTATTTTTTTATGTATAATTGTTCGATTAAAACTAATGTTCCACAAGGAATACTCAACACAACATATTAATTTGATTACAGAAAAAAAGTTATATAAAGACTTAAAACCTTTTTTAAATTGTATCGATCATACAGTATCTAAAGAAAGTTATGAGGTAATGAAAAATGAAGAATACGATATATTAGTAACTTCACCTGTACCTAATAATTTAGATAAATATTATGCTAGTGAAGATTATATTTCACATACAGATAGTAAAACATCTCTTTTTGATAAAACATATCAGTTTGTAAAAAACTATACTTTAAAAAAGAAACTAAAATTAATTAACTCTTTTAACACAGAAGATAAATTAATTTTAGATGTTGGTGCTGGTACTGGTGATTTTTTAAAAGTATGTGAAAATGGTGGTTGGAAAATTGCTGGTGTTGAACCTTCTGAAAAAGCAAGAAGTTTTGCTAAAAATAAAAACATAAATCTTTTAAAAGATCTTTCAAAAATAGAAGGCAAACAATTTGATGTTATTACTCTTTGGCATGTCTTAGAACATATTCCTAATTTAACAGAATACATACAACAATTAAAATCACTTTTAAAAACAAATGGTGTTTTAATTATTGCTGTTCCTAATCATAAAAGCTTTGATGCAAAACACTACAAAGAATTTTGGGCAGCTTATGATGTTCCAAGACACTTGTGGCATTTTTCAAGAATATCAATATCAAAAATATTTTCATTGGTTGAAATGAAAGTAGAAAAAACACTTCCAATGAAATTTGATTCTTTTTATGTTTCTTTATTATCTGAAAAATATAAAACAAAAAAATCAAGACCAATTCATGCTTTTTTAACTGGGTTGAAATCAAATTTTAAAGCAAATCGTTCTGGTGAGTATTCTTCTTTGATTTACGTCTTAAAAAACAAGTAAAACTTAATTTAACATTGTTTTTAACTACTTTTAAAAATAAAATATACAAATACCTTACTAAAATTTAAAAACCTCTTAAAAAGCACTTTTTAAGAGGTTTTTAAATAATAAAAAATTATATTAAATATAAATATATATAATTTTTATCTATTTAATAAATAAACAGCTAAAATTGCAATTATAAAGTAAACTGCTAATGTCATAGCTCCTGCATAGTCTTTTGCTAATCGCTGACCAACTAATAAAAAGATTAAAGTTACTGCTGATAACTCAGCACCAATTAAAGCTATATTGTGGTTACCTGTTGTTGATAAATGAAAAATTCCAACAAACATTAATGCACCAGCTAATAATTCCATTACTAAAATTATAGCAAGTAAAAGAGGTACCGAATTTTTTAAAGGAGAGTCTTTAAAGTGCCCTCTGATAAAAGATAAATTTCCTTTCCAGTCTGTTACCTTATCTATTCCGGATTGTAAAAAAGTAACGATTAAAAAAAGTAAAAGTAAGATTTCTGTTATGCTTTGTTGTATAAGTTCCATATAATTGATTTTTTACAAATATAAATTTTAAATAAGAATTGTAACAATTCAAATAAAATTCGTCTAATAATTATCTACTATTAAATAGTATCTTTATCAAAAAAATTACTAACATTTAAAAATTAAAAACTATGTCAATTTATATGTATCCGGTTATTGTTATCGGAATTCTAGTATTTTTATCATTATTCTTTATTGTTAAGCAACAAACAGCAGCTATTATTGAGCGTTTTGGTCGCTTTCAAAGCATTCGTCATTCTGGTTTACAATTAAAAATTCCTATTGTGGATAGAATTGCTGGTAAGTTGAGTTTAAAAATTCAACAACTAGATGTAATTGTGGAAACAAAAACCTTAGACGATGTATTTGTTAAGTTAAAAGTTTCTGTACAATACAAAGTAATTCGTGATAAGGTGTACGATGCTTTTTATAAGCTAGATTATCCGCACGATCAAATTACATCTTATGTATTTGATGTAGTACGTGCAGAAGTACCTAAAATGAAATTAGATGATGTATTTGTTAAAAAAGATGATATTGCAATCGCCGTTAAAACTGAATTAAACGATGCCATGGCTGATTATGGTTATGACATTATAAAAACTTTAGTAACTGATATTGATCCGGATGCACAAGTAAAAGCAGCAATGAACCGTATTAATGCTTCTGAACGTGAAAAAATCGCAGCTCAATTTGAAGGAGACGCACAACGTATTTTAATTGTTGAAAAAGCTAAAGCAGAAGCTGAAAGCAAACGTTTGCAAGGACAAGGTATAGCTGATCAACGTAGAGAAATTGCTCGTGGTTTAGAAGAATCTGTTGAAGTTTTAAATAAAGTAGGAATTAACAGTCAAGAAGCATCAGCTTTAATTGTTGTTACACAACACTACGATACTTTACAATCAATTGGTGAAGAAACTAACAGTAACTTAATTTTACTACCAAATTCACCACAAGCAGGTAGTAATATGTTAAATGATATGGTAGCTAGCTTTACAGCAAGTAATCAAATAGGTGAGGCAATGAAGAAAGCACAAGAAAATAAAGACAAAGAATAATTATGATACTATCAACTACACCTTCAATAGAAAATAAACCAGCTAAACAATATCTAGGTATTGTTACTGGTGAAACAATTATAGGTGCAAACATTTTTAAGGACTTCTTTGCCGGTATTAGAGATATAGTAGGAGGTAGGTCTGGTTCTTATGAAAAAGTTCTAAGAGAAGCTAAAGAAATAGCTTTGAAAGAGATGGAAGAGAGAGCTCTAAGATTGGGAGCTGATGCAGTTATAGGAATCGACTTAGATTATGAAACCGTTGGCGCCAATGGAGGCATGTTAATGGTTACTGCTTCTGGAACAGCGGTAAAACTTTAATTAAATAAAAAACCGAAACATTAAATGTTTCGGTTTTCTTTTTATTGTTAATAAGATAATGATCTTATTTCTTTTCTTCTACTTTATCAGTATTCTCTTCATCTTTAGTGGCATCTTTGAATTCTTTAATACCAGTACCTAAACCTCTCATTAATTCAGGAATTTTTTTTCCTCCGAATAATAATAATACTAATGCAACGACTATAGCTATTTGCCATGGTCCAATAATTCCTAAAAATATAGTAAGTAAATTCATTTTTATTAAATTTTGCGCTACAAAGATACAAAATTAACTTCGGTGTTCTATTACTCCGCCAATTACTTTTTTGTCTCTAAATACTTCTGGTTTTCCTTTATAAAAAATAGAGCCTCCAAACGATACTTTAGCATCTAAGGTTTCTCCAGCTTGTACTTCAACCTTAGAACCAGATCCTGCTTTTACAGCTGTCATTTCTTCTACCGATAATTTGTAACCGTGATACATTCCTCCTAGATCAGCATTTACATTTTGATTCTTTGTTGCTCCAGAAAGCCTAATAACCGCTCCTGAAGAACTTTTTACATTCAAATGCTTAACATTGACCACAAGGTTGATAAAAGCTCCTTCTTGAGCTCTAATTTCGACTTTTTGTTGGTTAATGTCTTTACCTGTAATCGTTGCTCCTTCATTTGCATCAATAATTGATAAAGTTTTATTGTAATATAACGTTGCTTTAACTTTACCATCGGCAGTAGTTTCTGGGAACCTTAATAATACTTTTAAGGTCGTTCCATCCAACTTAATTTTAACTTTGTCTGTTTTTTCGCCAGTAACTATTATTTTAGATTCATCAGATTTTACTAGTTTTAAATCTATGCCATTGTACACTTTTACTATTGAAAAGTCTCCTAAATTCTTAGTTATGGTTGTTTGAGCTGATGCTAAAACGGTCATCAAGAACAAACTTAATATTGCTAACTTCTTCATAATAAATTCCATTAGTTAATTGAGTATAACCAATAATTATACCAATACTATAAAGGTAAATACTTAAAAATATTGTTTTTAACTGAATATTAATTCTGTATTATTCTTAAATTTTATAATTTCTCCTACTTTAGGTTTCTTAATTGTATTAACAAGGCCTACTATAAAAATAAGTATAAAAATTCCTCCAATTATTAATACTCCAGTTGGTCCCAAAAAGTCTGCTACTCCTACAAATATTTTTTTTATTAAACCTCTTCTGCCACTTGTGTTTAATGTTTCACCATTTTGTAAACTTAGAGCAGTGTTATGTAGGATCCAGGTAACAACTCCAAATAATAATAAACCAAATATATAAGATTTAATTTGTTTGAAAAGTGAATAATTTTTTACTGCTATACCTTTTAAATTATTTAATAAATATGTTTTAATTTCAGAATAAGTAGCTGAATTAATTATTATTTCAATTTCATTTTCCTTATCATCCTTTAAACTAATTGTTATAATCTGATCTGTATCATTTAATAAAATTTCTTTTATTTCTTCAAATCTTATAATAGTAGTATTTGTTAACTTCTGTTCTGAAATTAGATTACTAACATCAACTTCAACAGGTTGTTCTGTTATCCACAGGGATTTCTTATTAGCAATTAGATAAATATTATTTTTTTCTTCTTCAGTAGTAATCCAAATTTTCATAGTTTTTTATATATAATTTTTAATGTGATATTAAGTTAAAATCTAAATGTTTACGTTCTAAATCGGTATGTTTTACTTTTACAACAACTTCATCCCCTAATTGAATAATGTTTTTAGTTGACTGTCCAACCACAGCATATTGTTTTTCGTCAAAGATATAATAATCATCCTTAATGTCTTTAATACGTACCATACCTTCGCATTTATTGGATTTTATTTCAACATAAATTCCCCATTCTGTAACACCTGAAATTACTCCCTCAAATTCTTGATCTTTATGATCTTGCATGTATTTAACCTGCATATATTTAATGGAATCTCTTTCAGCTTTTGAAGCTAATTCTTCCATTTTAGAAGAATGTTTACACTTTTCTTCATAAATTTCGGCTTTTGGTGAGTTTCCGCCATCTAAATAGTGTTGTAATAAACGATGTGTCATCACATCAGGATAACGACGTATTGGTGAAGTAAAGTGGCTGTAATAATCAAAAGCTAAACCATAGTGACCTATATTTTGTGTAGTATATTCAGCTTTACTCATTGAACGAATAGCTAAGGTTTCTACCATGTTGGCTTCTCCCTTACCATGAACGTCTGATAATAATTTATTTAAACTATCCGATGTTTTTTGGCGTGTTTCTGTATTGATTTTATATCCAAATTTACTAACAATATTTTGTAACGATGCTAGTTTTTCTACATCTGGTTCATCGTGTACACGATAAACAAAAGTTTTCTTACTTGGTCTCCCTGCAGAAAGCCCTATAAATTCAGCTACTTTTTTGTTTGCTAATAACATAAATTCTTCAATCAGTTTATTAGCGTCTTTAGCTTCTTTAAAGAAAACTCCTGTAGGGTTAGCATTTTCATCTAAATGAAATTTAACTTCAACTCTATCAAAAGAAATAGCTCCTGATTTCATACGCTTTTTACGCATTTTTTTAGCTAGTTCATCAAGTTTTAATGTAGCTTCAACAATAGTTTCATCAACTTCATATACTTCTCCAGTTAAAGAAACATCAGCAGGAATTATATTATTTTTATTCTCAATGATTGCTTGTGCTTCTTCATAAGCAAAGCGTTTATCAGAATAAGTAACAGTTCTTCCAAACCATTGGTTAATAACATGTGCTTTCTCGTTTATTTCAAATACTGCTGAAAAAGTTAATTTTTCTTCATTTGGTCGTAAAGAACAAACTCCGTTACTTAACATTTCAGGTAGCATTGGTACCACTCTATCAACTAAATATACTGATGTAGCACGATCATAAGCTTCATCATCTAAAACAGTTTTTGGTTGTAAATAATGAGAAACATCAGCAATATGAATACCTATTTCATAATTACCATTTTCAAGTTTTGTAAATGATAAAGCATCGTCAAAATCTTTAGCATCTTTAGGATCTATGGTAAATGTTAAATCTCCTCGCATATCTCTACGCTTAGCTATTTCCTCCTTAGTAATTTCAATAGGTAATTCAGATGCTTCTTTCTCTACTTCAGTAGGAAATTCATAAGGTAAACCATATTCTAATAAAATAGAATGGATTTCTGTATCGTGATCTCCTGGTCTTCCTAAAACTTGAGTAATTTTTCCAAACGGATTTTTAGAATTCTCTGGCCAATCAGTCATTGTAGCAACAACCTTATCACCATCTTTTGCGCCATTAAGTTTACTTTGAGAAATAAAAATGTCTGCATACATTTTAGTGCTATCTGGTATAACAAATCCGAAATTTTTATTCATTTGTAATACACCAACAAATTCAGTTTTTGCTCTCTCAATAATTTCTACAACATCGGCTTCAAGTTTATTACTTCTACGCTTTTTATACACATAGGCTTTTACAGTATCATTATGTAAACCTTTACCTAAGTTTACTGAAGGCACAAAAATATCGTGTTCAAAATCATCACAAATAAAATAAGCATTGCCATTAGAGGTAGCATCTAAAGTACCAACATGGTATTTACGGTCTTCATTTATTTGATATTTACCTCTATCAACTTCTTTAATTTTCTTATTAGCTGTTAATTCTGCTAATTTTTTTATAATCTGATTTTTACCATCAGTATCAGAAACTTTCAATTTAGAAGCAATCTGTTTGTAATTGTAATATTTATTACTGTCTTCGTTAAGTATTTTGAAAATGTTACGGGTAAGATCTTTGATAACTTTACCCTTTTTTTTGTAGATTTTTTTCTTTCTAGTCATTAATCTTTCGTCTTATTTAATTTTCAACCAAAGTACGAATAAAATTAATGCTAGTAATTTAAATAACTGTTATAAATTGATTTCGTACTTTTCCAATCTTTATTTAAAGTGATGGTATGAATAATTCTTGGTTTGTTATTGTTAATCCTGTAGCTGGTAATGGTAAGTTCAATAAATATTGGTCAGATATTCAACAGGAATTAAAATTTAATAATATAACCTATGAATATGCAAAAACTGAATATTCAAATCATGAAAAATTAATTGTTCAACAAGCTATTAACAAAGGTTATAAGAAAATAATTTCTGTTGGGGGTGATGGTACTTTACATCATGTTATTAACGGAATTATGACTCAAAATACTATAAAACCTGAAGAAATAACTATTTCTGTTATTCCATTAGGTACTGGTAATGACTGGATTAAAACATACAATATACCTAAGAATATAAAAGCTACCGTTAGTTTTATAAAACACGGAAAAACTATTTTTCAAGACATCGGTTACTTAGAATTACCTGATACTTCTTCCTATTTTAATAATGTAGCTGGTATTGGTTATGACGGATATGTTGTTAATAAGTTGAATAAATTAAAGAGATTTGGATCTATAGCCTACTTATTGAGTGGGATAGCGGGTTTATTACTCTACAAAAAAACTACTTTTAACATAACTATTAACAATAAATCTGTTGAAACAAAGTGTTTAATGACTTTGTTTGGTATTTGTAAATATTCAGCAGGAGGTATGCAATTAACTGATTATAAGGATTCTAATAATGGTTTATTTGATATAACAATAGCTAAAAATCTGTCCTTTTGGGACTTACTATTTTCAATTAAAAAATTATACAACGGAAAAATTCTTCAGCATAAAAAAGTAGAAACGCATTTGGCTAACTCATTGTTAATAACTCCTAAAAACAATGATGAACTTCCTTATATTCAAGCAGATGGTGAGTTAATAGGTAGAGGACAAGTTAAAGTTAGTATTCTAAAAAGTGCTATTCAAATAGTTATTCCTTAAAAAGTTAAAAAAAACTTAATAAAATTGTAACGTTTCTTAAATTCATACGTCTTTATAGTAAGAAAGTCGTTATAAATGAAAAACTTACGCAAAATAATAGCACTGTTTATTTTCATATTCATTACAGGAATTATCGTAACAGTAGTGAGTATAAATACAACTTTAAATAAAAAAACTCCTTCAGAAGTAGTAACTAAAGATACTATTTACCTTATCAAAGCTTCTAAGAAAGCCGTATAAGCCTTTTTCACTCACTTATTATCACTTTTCAACAAACGTAGTATTTACGCCTTATTTTTTGCAATTTGCCCTAAAAGAAGACAAAAAGGTTACACTAGTTTTTTTAAATCAGTAAATGATTAGTAGAAGAATTTGTAAAACTCAAACTTCAAAAAAACTGTTATTAACATATTATATTATTAATAAAAGAGATTTTAAAAATTTAAAAAAAGAAATGATTGTTATTATAGTGTGTTAATATGTAGCATAAAAAGTGGATTTTATTTTTGGTTAAGTGACTTATTAAAATAAATAAACAAGTTATTAGTTAAATAAAACTTTAAAAATCAACTATAAAATAGAGTTATTAACAAAAGTTATAAACAGCAATTCACTGAAAATTTTGAATAGTTAATTTTCTTTTCAATGTAAAAAAAGGGTTAATTTAATGTTGATAAATGTTCATTAAAATCTCAAAAAAAAAGTTGCATAATTAATTCTTGTTCTTGTATTGTAAAAAATATCTAGAAAATCAAATTTTCTTTTCAGAATATACTATTACTTCTTAATAATTTGATAATATAGCTTAACTTCTTAATTTTAAATAGGTTATTAAGAATGCTAAAAAAAGCATTGTTAATTACTGTTGATAACCGTGAATAACTGTATTTTTGTAATTCACAACTGAATTAAAATCAACAAATTATGACAATCGCTGTAGGAAACGATCACGCAGGCACCGAATACAAATTTGAAATAGTTAAGCTTTTAGAAGAATTAGGACATAAAGTAATCAACTTTGGTACGAATGAAACCGATAGTATGGATTACCCAGATACAATTCATCCAGCTGCTGAAGCTGTGGAGACAGGACAAGCAGAAATGGGAATTATTTTATGTGGAAGTGGTAATGGAGCGCAAATGACTGCTAATAAGCACCAAGGAATTCGTGCTGCTTTATGTTGGAATAACGAATTGGTTGAATTAACACGTCAGCACAATGATGCTAACATTTTAACAATTCCAGCTCGTTTTGTATCGTTACAACAAGCTTTAGGTTTTGTAAAGATTTTTTTATCTACCGAATTTGAAGGAGGTCGTCACGCGAATAGAGTAAATAAAATAGCTTGCTGTTAATGAATTTTATAGTAAAAAGATTTCAAGAATTAACAACTTCAGAACTGTATGAGCTTTTGCAATTACGTTCTGAAGTTTTTGTTGTTGAGCAAGATTGTGTGTATCAAGATATTGATGGTAAAGATCAAAAGGCTTTACACGTTATAGGAGTTAAAGAAGGTAAAATAGTAGCTTATACACGATTATTTAATAGTGGTGAATATTTTGATACACCAAGTATTGGTAGGGTAGTAGTTAAAGAAACGGAACGTAAATATGGTTACGGACACGATTTGATTAAAGCATCCATAAAAGCTATTGTTGATAACTACAATGAAACTACCATAACGATTTCTGCACAAACCTATTTGCAAAAATTCTACGAATCCCACGGATTTAAACAAATAGGTGAAGGTTATTTAGAAGATGGTATTCCGCATATAAGAATGGTTAGAAATTAGTTTCTAATTAAAGCAAAAGCACCATTTTTAGCCTCTCCGTTTGTAAAAATTATTTGATACCAGTATGTAATACTTGGAAGTGGTTTTCCATTGTATAAACCATTCCAACCAATAGTGTTTGGTTTAATTTTACCTACTATCTTTCCAAATCTATCAGTAATATAAATTTCTTTAATAAGATTGTTATTAGCGTTTACAATCCAAGTATCATTGTTACCATCGTTATTTGGAGTAAAAAAGTTTGGAATGGTAACATCTCTTTCTTCCTCTATAAGAATGGTAAAACTACTTTCATTATTACAACTAGTATTTATAGGGTTTACATTATAAATAAAAATTGTTTGAGAATCAGTAATAATATCTCCAGAATTTAATTGATTTCCATTTCCTCCAGATTCAGTATAATAATTTCCATTTATTAGATTAGGTAAAGTAAATTCATTAATAGCAAAAACATCATTTAAAATATCAACATCAGGTGAATTGTTTATAGTAACCATAAATGAAGATTCAATTGAACAAGAAGGATTACTTGAATCTTCGTTATAAATAAAAATTGTTTGAGATTTATTTATAATATCTCCAGGGTTCAATCGATTTCCATTTCCATTAGATTCAGTATAGTATTTTCCATCAGATAAACTAGGTAAAGAGTAATTATCACAGGTGATAACATCATTTAAAGTATCAACAGTTATGTTACAAGTAGTCTGTTTACATTCTGATTCATCATTAATAAAAGTAGATGTAGCATCAATAGAAATCCAATTTACTTCACTAAAATTTTTATCATCAACAAGAATACAATCCAAATTATTATTTGTTGTATTAAAACTGTTTCCTGGTATATTTTGATTAGCACCATTTCTTAAATCTAAAAAAGTTAGTTTATTGTTAGATACAACGAAGTAATTTATTTTTGGATTATTAGATAAATCCAATGACTCTAAATTTCCATCAGGAGCATAAAATTCTTCTAAAATAATATTATTTGATACATCTATACTAGTAAATAAATTACCTCCACAACTTAATCTTTTTAAATCTTTATTTAATGATAAATTTAATTGATTTAGTAGATTATGTTCACACCATAAAAGATATAGCTCTAAGTTCCTAAATATGTCTAAATCCTTTATTTTATTTAGAGAACACACCAACCTTTCTAACTTGATATTATTACTAACATTTATTTCATCAAGAAAGTTATCACTACAAAATAAATCTACTAATTTTAAATTATTACTAACATTTAGTGTTGTAATATTATTCTCTGATATATTTAAATGTGTTAAATTTTTAAGGTTATCGAGATTTATAGAGGTAATAGAATTAGTATAACATATAAGTTTTGTTAAATTCTTAAAATCTTGTATACCTGTTAAGTCAGCAATATTTTTTTCTTGAATTTCTAATTCTAGTATGTTTTCAATATTACTAGTTAACACATAGTCATCTAAAGGGCCAGAATCATATCCAAGGTTTATTAACTCTTGTTCAAAATTATCATCGGGTACATAGGTTAATAGAGGAGTAGCACAATTAGTACTAAACACAGAGTTGTCATCAATATCTATCCAGTTAGTTTTACTATAATTTTCATTATCTACCTGAAAACAGGTTAAATTAGGATTATCAATGCAATAAAATTGAGTAATAGATGAATTATTACCATTTTTAAAATTTACTTTTTCTAAAATTCCGTGACTTAAATTAAGTTGTTCAATTTTAATATTTTTTGATAAATCTAATTCTGTAATACTAGAATTACCTATAGTTAAATCTTTAATGTTAATATTATTTGATAAATCAATTGAACTTATACTAGTGTTAATACAGTGAAAATTTTCTAGTTTACTATTATTTGAAATATTCAAATTTTGAAGCATTGAATCACTATAAATATATAAATCTATCAAATTAGTATTACTAGAAAGATCAATAGTTACAACCTCATTTAATTCAATTGTTAATTTTTCTAAAGCAATAAAGTCTTCTATACCTTGTAAGGATTTGATTCCGTTTATATAATCAGCACTTCCTGATATTGATAGGTCGTTTACAGTGCTGATATTATTAGTAGGAACATAATCATCTAAAGGACCAGAATCATACCCTAAATCAATTAAATATTGTTCAAAACCATCATCGGGAACATAAGCATTTTGTGAGTAAGAAAATAAAGTAAAAAAGAAAAGTAAAAGAGTTATATATTTTTTCATAGCTTTTTATAAAGCTGTAAAAGTAACAAACTAAATCAATTCTTCAACTTCTTTAACTTCACCAACTTGCATGTTACCTAGTAAAATGTTACCTACACGAACGCGTACTAAACGGAGTGTAGGAAAACCAACAGCTGAGGTCATTTTACGTACTTGTCTAAATTTTCCTTCGGTTAATGTAACTGATATCCAAGGAGTAGGACCGTGACGAGCATCTCTAATTTTTTTAGAACGCTCTGGTAAATCTGGTGTATCAATTGACTTAACTTTGCAAGCTTTAGTTATATATTTCTTTCCGTCAAAACCAATTTCAATCCCATTTTTTAATTGATCAATAGCTTCTGAAGTAATTGCTCCGTCTAACTGGACATAATATTCTTTTTCAACTCCACCTCTGGTAGTGATAAAGTCGCTTACTTTTCCGTCGGTTGTTAACAACAATAAACCTTCCGATTTTGCATCCAATCTACCAACAGCCATTGTTTTTTCAGGAAAATTGTATAATTCACCTAATAATTTGTGTTTACCTCCTTTTTTTTGATTTGTAATAAATTGTGATAAAAAACCATAAGGTTTGTAAATCATGAAGTGACGATGGTTTGACATCTTTTCTTTTTTAAGAAGTACAATATTACAAAATGTAACATAAAAAGATAGGATACTAAAGCTAGTTTTTCATAACTTAGCCGTTCTTATTACTTAAAATAATTAGTACGATTTATGGCAGCAGATAAAGAAAAAGAAGCGAAATTAAAAGCGCTTCAACTTACACTAGATAAGTTAGATAAAACTTACGGTAAAGGAACCGTAATGAAGTTAGGAGATAGCCAAGTAGAAGATGTAGATGCAATATCGTCAGGTTCTTTAGGATTAGATTTAGCCTTAGGAGTAGGAGGGTATCCTCGTGGAAGAATTATAGAAATTTACGGACCAGAATCATCAGGTAAAACAACTTTAACAATACATGCAATTGCAGAAGCTCAAAAAGCAGGAGGTATTGCTGCTTTTATTGATGCGGAACATGCTTTTGATCGTTTTTATGCTGAAAGTTTAGGTGTAGATGTTGATAATTTAATTATTTCCCAACCAGATCATGGAGAACAAGCATTAGAAATTGCTGATAATTTAATTCGTTCGGGAGCTATTGACATTGTAGTGATTGACTCGGTTGCAGCATTAACACCAAAATCTGAAATTGAAGGTGAAATGGGTGATTCTAAAATGGGATTACATGCACGTTTAATGTCACAAGCTCTACGTAAATTAACAGGTACTATTAGTAAAACAAACTGTACAGTTATATTTATTAACCAATTACGTGAAAAAATTGGGGTTATGTTTGGTAACCCAGAAACTACAACAGGTGGTAACGCTTTAAAGTTTTATGCATCTGTTCGTTTAGATATTCGTCGTAGAACACAAATTAAAGATGGCGATAAAGTAATTGGTAACAGTACTAAAGTTAAGATTGTAAAGAATAAAGTTGCTCCGCCATTTCAACAAGCAGAATTTGATATTATGTATGGTGCAGGAATATCAAAAGTTGGTGAAGTTTTGGATATTGGAGTAGAATACGGAATTATAAAGAAAAGTGGTTCATGGTTTAGTTATGGAGACACTAAATTAGGTCAGGGTAGAGATGCTGTAAAAGGTGTTATTAAAGACAACCCTGAATTAATGGAAGAGTTAGAAAATAAAATAAAAGATGCTATTGAAAATCAAGATTAAGTTTTAAATTTAAAAGTTCTAACTATTACTAAAAAGCTGTTGAAAACTTCAACAGCTTTTTTTCTTTAGAAAGAATAAGATATGTGTTTAAATTCCAGTACTACCAAAACCACCAGCACCACGTTCAGTTTCGTTTAAAACTTCTACTTCTTGCCAGTTTACACGTTCGTGTTTTGTAATAACTAATTGCGCAATTCGCTCACCATCGTTAATTGTAAAATCTTCGTTAGATAAATTTACTAAAATCACCCCAATTTCTCCACGATAATCAGCATCAACTGTACCAGGAGAATTTAATACGGTAATCCCTTTTTTGGCTGCGAGTCCACTACGTGGACGAACTTGAGCTTCATACCCAACAGGAAGCGCAATAAATAAACCTGTTTTAATAATAGCTCTCTCTAAAGGTTTTAAAATAATAGCAGCATCTATATTTGCACGTAAATCCATTCCTGCAGATCCCTCGGTTTCATAAGCTGGTGTTTGATGTTTGGATTTGTTTATGATTTGTACGTTCATATGTTTCATATAGTTTTTAAAATTCAAATATAATAAGCTTTAAGTTTAGAGAGTCGATTATAGATTTCTTAATTTTGTAATACAAACAAATACTACTTATGAACAATCAAACTAAAATAGCCGTTTTAGGAGGTGGAAGTTGGGCAACAGCTATTGTTAAAATGTTATCTGAAAACTTAGAAACTATTGGTTGGTATATGCGCAGCATATATGCTATTGAACATATTAAACGTAACAAACATAATCCTAGTTATTTAAGTTCTGCAGAGTTACATCCTGAACAGTTAGATTTGTCTGAAAATATAAATTACATTGTAGAAAATTATGACGTGTTAATTTTTGCCGTTCCTTCTGCTTTTTTAAACGGAGAATTAGAAAAACTTACTGCTTCTTTAGAGAATAAAGTTATTTTTTCAGCCATTAAAGGAATTGTACCAGAATCAGGATTAATTGTTGGTGAACATTTTCATGAAAAATACAATATACCATATGAAAATATAGGGGTAATATCTGGACCATGTCATGCAGAAGAAGTAGCCATGGAACGCTTATCGTATTTAACACTTGCTTGTCAAGATGAAGAAAAAGCAAAAAAACTTAGTGAAGCTATTGCAGGACGCTATATTAAAACTAAAATATCTGATGATATTATTGGTACTGAATATGCAGCGATGTTAAAAAATATTTATGCTATAGCAGCAGGAATTGCTCATGGTTTAGGCTATGGAGACAATTTTCAAGCGGTATTAATGAGTAATGGTATTAGAGAAATGAAACGCTTTATTAAAAAGATTCATAAAATGAAGCGCAATATTAACAATTCAGCATACCTAGGTGATTTATTAGTTACTGGATATTCTACATTTAGTAGAAATAGAATGTTTGGAAATATGATAGGAAAAGGCTACACTGTAAAATCTGCAATGTTAGAAATGAGTATGGTTGCTGAAGGATACTATGCTACAAAAAGTGCCTATAAAATTAATCAAAAAAACAAAGCTAAAACTCCAATAATCGACGCTGTTTATAACGTTTTATACGACAAGAAAGAAGCGAAAGATGAGTTTTTAAAGTTAACAAATAGATTAGATTAGTTGTTTGCATTTGTACAAATAATCCTTCTTAATAAAAATTAAGAAGCCCCATCAATCGCTCCTATATTTAGTTGTGTATAGGTCTTGTATACAAGATACAATAGTAACAAATTTAGATTAAAATTCTGATTAACAAAGTTTTTAATTAAAAATATTAGATATTTTAATTATGAAATAATTTTACTATAAGTTTTATTTTTGTTTCTTTGGTTTAAAATTAAACAAAAAATGAAAACAATTCAAGAAGCTGTTGAAATAACTATCAGAAAAACTCCTTTCATAGAGGAGGCTCTTAATGAAAAGTTAATTAATGTGTCATCGTTAGCAAGAGAAATTTTACCTGAAGTTTCTAAACTTTTAAAAAAAGAAGTAAAAGTAGGTGCTGTAATGATGGCTATTAACAGGTTATCTCCAGCAAATGAATTGAGAGTTAGAAAAAATATTAAAAGACTTGCTTTAAATTTGGGTGACGTGATTGTCCGTTCTGATTTATGTGATTTTACATTCAAAAATACAACGTCTTTATTAAAAGAAATTGCTAAAATTTTAAGTAAATCAGCAGATAGTAAAGATTATTTCTTAACGGTTTCACAAGGTATTTTTGAAACAAATATTGTAACAAGTAAAAACTTACACCCTTTTGTTGAAGAAATTTTTAAGAAAGAAGCATTAATTAATAATGTAAACGATTTAGCTTCTATAACTATAAAACTACCAAAAGGAAACTTAGATCAATCAGGTATATACTATTTTATTTTAAAACAATTTGCTTGGGCAAATATAGCGGTACAAGAAGTAATTTCTACAACACATGAAATGACTATAGTAGTAAAAGAAAGAGATGTAAATGAAACATTTGCAATTTTAATGGATTTGAAATTAAATTAATTTATGGAAAAAAAAGACCCCTATGCTTCCTTAAGAATTAAAGAATTTAATATTTTTCTTTTAGTACGTTTTGCCTTAGTATTTGCATGGTCTATGCAATTTATTATTATCGAATGGCAGGTTTACAGTATCACTAAAAATCCATTATCATTAGGAATTATTGGACTAATGGAAGTAATTCCTGCAGTATCCATGGCGTTGTTTGCTGGTCATATTGTAGATCAAAAAGAAAAAAGAAATCTACTAGCCTTGTGTATTGGCCTATTTTCACTCATAAGTTTAGGACTATTCTTTTTAACATTGCCTAGTTTTATTGAAGATTGGAATAAAAATACTGTGCTATATGCTATTTATGCTCTGGTCTTTTTTGGTGGATTATTACGTTCTTTTTTCGGACCTACGATTTTTTCATTAATTGCTTTAATTGTACCTAAAAAATTATATCCTAACGCTGCAACATGGAGTAGTTCAACTTGGCAAATAGCTTCAGTATTAGGACCAGCTTTTGCAGGGTTTACTATTTCTTGGATTGGAGTACATTGGTCTTTATGTGTTGTATTTGGTTTAGTTTCAATATCATTTTTTACGGTATTTTTTATAAAAAAGAAACCAATTCTAAATCCAAAAATTGGAGAACCCGTAATGAAAAGTTTAAAAGAAGGAGTACGTTTTGTATATAAAACAAAAGCTATTTTAGGAGCACTTACATTAGATATGATTTCGGTATTATTTGGTGGAGCAGTAGCATTATTACCAGTATATGCTCAAGATATTTTAAAAGTTGGACCAGAAGGGTTTGGTGCATTGCGTGCAGCACCAGCCATAGGAGCCTTTTTAACGATGTTAGTTACTGCATATATACCTATAAGTAGAAATGCAGGAATGAAGCTTTTAACAGCTATATTTGGTTTCGGAATTTGTATTATAGTATTTGGTTTATCAACCGTTTTTTGGATTTCTATTGTAGCCCTATTTTTTAGTGGTGTAACCGATGGTGTTTCTATGGTAATTCGTCAAACCATTTTACAATTAAAAACACCTGATCATATGCGTGGTAGAGTAGCTTCAGTAAATTCTATGTTTGTAGGTTCTTCTAACGAATTAGGAGCTTTTGAAAGTGGGGTAACAGCAAAGTTAATGGGAACAGTAACAGCAGTGGTTTTTGGTGGTACTATGACTTTAATTACCGTTATTACTACTGGAGTTTTAAATCCAACGCTTAGAAAGTTAGATTTAACTAAAGATTTGGAAGAGCATGAGAAGGAAGAATGATAAGTAAACTGATGTTCTATAGATATAAATAAAAATGCCTAGAAATAATTTTCTAGGCATTTTTAATATACTTTTTAAAGTAAATCAATTATGACATATCAAAATAATTGATTTTTGTAATTTTTTTAGTAGTTTGATCAAAATTAATATTAATAAAAACATCACAACTATCACATTCAGCATATAAAATACTCTTAGAGCCATTTCTACCAGTTGTTAAAGCAACTTCTCCTAACTTACTTATTGGATCACCAACAGTAATTGTTATTCCTTTAATAGTAAAAGTAGCTTCATTACTTAAAACATCTAAAGACTCGATATATGGTTTTCTTCCAGAAGTAGAAAAATCTAGTTTTAAACCATTAAACTTAAAATAGTAATAAAAACCATTATCTTCAAAAGAAACAGTTGCACCTAATAAAGACTCTACTTTAGCTTGTTTACCTAAAGTTTTTTTAATATCAGTTAAGGCAATATTATTTATTTTAATATTATCAAAATCAGAGTTCGAAATAATATTAGTTTGACTTTTTGCTATAAACGCGGTTAATAGAAAAAATACTAGTATTAGTTGTTTCATATTACTTAAAAATTAATTGTATAAACCCTTTCGAAGAACGAGGGTTTTGCAGTCGCCAAAGATATAATACTCGATTAATTTTCTATGTAAGAAACTAGTTAAATTTTAAGGTTAAAGCTATTTTTTTATCCAATTCTTGTTGATGTTTTAAAGTTGTATTTTCATCCCAATTAAAGCGGCTTGTAAATTCTTGAATAACAAAGTTTTTATAAAGATCAACACTAGGTTTATCAAAAAATAAACGACCAGTTCTTCTCATAAAGAAGTCGGTAGGAGTACAGGTCATTTCATGCTTTATTACAAACCATATTTCAGCTTTTAATAAGCGCTCTTGTATATTTTCTTCATTAAGCTCATCAAACTTATCTAAAATAAGTTCGGTTTGTTTACCATAGTTATATACTAAATAACTGGCATCTTTTTCAGTAAAACCATGTAATTTTAGTTGTTTATAAATTTGATTAATGTATAGTTTTACTGATTTATAATTTTGAAAAGGCCCTCCTGATAAAACAATTTCTTCAGTTTGAATTGGATCAAATTCAACTTCAAAACGACGTTTCATTTTTTTCGCAACAATATCCACAATCCGTTCTGCCATTTTTCTATAACCTGTTAATTTTCCTCCAGCAATTGAAATTAACTTGGTATCAGAAACAAAAATTTCATCTTTTCTAGATAATTCTGAAGCCGATTTTCCTTCTTCGTGAATTAACGGGCGTAATCCTGCCCATGATGATTGAATATCATCTATGGTTAATTGAATATCAGGAAACATGTTATTTACTGCTTCAATTAAATACAAAGCATCCACCATTGAGGTTTCAACGGTGTCTTTATCTTCTTGATAATTGGTATCGGTAGTTCCAAAATAGGTTACTTTTCCACGAGGAATAGCAAACATCATACGACCGTCTGGAATATCGAAATACACAGATTGTTTTACGGGTAATTTTTCATGCGGAACAACTAAGTGAACTCCTTTGGTTAAATGTAAACGTTTTCCAATTTTAGAATTGTTAATTTGTCGCAATTCATCTACCCATGGTCCAGCTGCGTTTACTACATATTTAGCTCTAATATCATAACTTTCTTCAGTAAAAGCATCCGTTACTTTAGCACCTACCACACGCTTATTTTCGTAAATAAATTCGTCTGCACGCGTGTAGTTTAATATTTGTGCGTCGTATTGACTTGCTGTTTTTAAAACCTCTATAGTTAAACGAGCATCATCAGTACGATATTCTGCATAAAAACCAGCACCATTTAAAATACTTTTAGGTAATAAAGGTTCTTTTTCTAACGCTTCTTTTTTATCAAGCATTTTACGTTTATCATCTCCTTCAACAGAAGCTAACACATCGTATACTTTTAATCCGATAGATGTTAGCCATGAACCGTAAGTTCCGCCATCAATTAATGGTAAAATCATTTTTTCAGGAATTACCAAATGTGGCGCTAGTTTATGAACAATAGCACGCTCAGTACCCACTTCTTTTACCAACCAAAAATCAAATTGTTTTAAGTAGCGTAAACCTCCATGAATTAGTTTGGTAGATTTACTAGAGGTTCCCGAAGCAAAGTCATTTTTTTCAATTAAAGCGACTTTCATTCCACGTGAGGCAGCATCTAAAGCAATACCTGCACCTGTAATACCACCACCAATCACTAGAATATCAAATTCGGTAGTTTGTAATTCTTGTTGAATGTTTTTTCTATTGAAAGAAGAGAAATTATTCATAGAGCTGTTTTTATTAACCAAAAATAAGAATAAAAAGAAACGATAAGCATAAAAAAAGAGCTGAAATTATCAGCCCTTTTAGAAGTCGCCCCCACAACTATTAAATCTAAAACTAACGATTCAATTTTTTCCAATTAGTATCTGCTTGTTTTTTGAGCTCTTCTGGATTTTCTTTTAACCACATTTTTAAAGTATTGGTTCCCCAAGAGTTATAAAATAAATACAGTTTACCATCTCGTATTTCAAAAGTTTTCGGATCAATATCCACCTTTTCACCAGTTTTTCCAATGGCATAGGCGCAGTACCCTCCATATTGTGGATTATATTTTTGAGGATTTTTAAGGAAAGTAGCTAAATTTTCTTTTGACGAAAAACGAAAGGAAACGTTATTATATTTAGTTGTAATTTTTTTATTTCCTTTTTCGGCTTTATTATGAAAATAACTTACTACATCGTAACCTTTAGCAATAACTCCGTTTTTGGTATTGTATTCTTGTGAGAAGACAATACTTGAAAAAAATAGAAAGAAGATAAATATATGTTTCATTTTATTTTTTTTTATGTTTTAGTTCTTCCCAGTTTATATCTCCCTGATTTTGTAACTTTTTAGTATCACCATTTTTCCAATCATCAAGTTTGCTAGAAAGCCAAGAACTATAAAAAAGATATAATTTACCATCTCTAATTTCATAAGCTTCTGCATCAATATACATTTTAGTTTTCTTAGCAGCTACAGCATATGCACAATATCCACCATATTGAGGAATGTATTTTATTGGATTTTCTTTGAAAAGGGATAAATTTTCTTTTGAAGAAAACTTGAATTTAGCTCCATCATAAGTTGTTTGAAACTTCTTTATTCCTTCAACAGGTTCACTATTTGTAAAGTAAGAAACAACATCGTAACCTTCAGCTACATAACCTTTTTTTGTATTGTAGTCAGTTTTTTGAGCGTATAATGCAGTAGAGACTACTACTAAAAGTAGTGTAATAAAGTTTTTCATTGTTTGTAGATTTTATGAGTAGTCGATGAAAAACAAAAAACATTACAATTGAATAATTAAGAATTATTTAATAATTGCCAAGGCTGTTGAATTTTACCGTTTTTAATAGGCAAAATTTCTCCAAATTGTAAAAAAACAAACTCACTTTGGTGTGGTCTTAAAAAGACAAAATCATCTACTTGTAAAGGTATGTTTTTAGGAACATTAATCATTGTTTGATTAGTAGAAGAACCAAACAAATTATTCTGTTTTACCCCTATAGGGTAGTAATAGTCAGCTTTCCAAAAACCGCCATAAATAAAAGCAGATTTCTTACTAAAAATTTGTTTTACTTTTTCTAAACCTGGAAGCGTTGTATTTGAAAAAGTTTTTAAAACTGGTGTTGCTATAAACGTTGCTGGTTTATAGTTTTTTAATGAAAGAATATCAAATGTTGTAGGTTTTACAAAGCATGAACCAATGGCAATATCGTTTATTGGAGAATTTTGTTCTTTGTGTAAGTTTAAAGTAGGGCTTCCGGCTCCGTTAAAGGTTAAATTTTCATTCCATAGCTCTGGAAAATCATTTTTAACTAAGGTTTTACAGTCTTCATAATATTGATTCGCTAATCGTAGTGCTTTCTTTTGAGAACGAATAATCTTTGGAAGTTTTACTACATGTGGATCATAACCCATAAACCCAGAAAATTCAACAAAATTTTGATTGTTTTCAATAAGTGATAGTACTTTTGTTAAACTTTTTAAAGAAGAAAACCCACCGCGGTGTAAACCCACATCAATTTCAATATTCAATCGTAATTTTTGATTGAGTTGTTTGGCTAAATTGATGTATTCTTCAATCCTTTTTTTGGTATCAACTAACCATTGAATTTGAGTAAATGGGTTAAATCCGTTGTACTCTTGAGGTAAGTTGTTGTAAAAATATTCCGCAGTTTTTATTGGCATGGGTTTACCCAATAAAATATCAGCTTTGTCCCCCAATCGAGCAACTAAATCAGTTAAAAAAGGTTGATGAAAAACCATCAACTTGCTTGAATGTGTTTTTTCTAATATATATTCAATTAATTGGACCGAAGGCAATGATTTTATCACAACTCTGAGTGATGCATCTTTTCTAAAATTAGAAAGTGCTTCTGCTATATTTTCATCTAGAATATCTAAATCTACTAACAAACAAGGAATGGCCCGTTGGTAGTTTTTAAGTTCTTTATTTAAGATTTTAAAATAAGCATCCATAATATTAAATACCTAATAGTTTTTGAAGATACGGGTTCACAAATATATTTTCTGGATCATGTTCTTTTCTGAAAGTCATAAATTTGGTGAATTTAGGGTACATTCTAGCAATATCATCCGAAGTAAATGTATTCATTTTACCCCAATGAGGTCTTCCGTCATAGGCTTTAAAAACTTCTTCTAAAGCAGCAAAATAAGCACTACTATCTTTTTTATTGTATACGTGACAAGCAATATATGCCGAATCCCTTCTGTAGGCAGGGCTCATAAAAACATCATCTCCTTTTACCCAGCGATTTTCAATAGGAAAATGAATATTGAACTTTTTTGAGTTGACAATTTTTTGCACATCCTTAAATACATCTTGATAGGCTTCTGCAGGAATATTATACTCCATTTCATGAAACTTAACCATTCGTTGTGTTGCATATACTTTATGACTATGATATACTTTTTTTACGTTACTTATACTAGCTGCTGTAATGTTAGCAACTGTTTTGTTTTGTGAAGGAAAAACTTTTGCAAACTCGCACATCAACTTAAAAACATAGTTTTCGAGTACATATTCTGTCCAATAATTAAAAAAGTTTACTTTATCAGGCTCAGAATATTCAACAATATTTGAAGTTTTTGTCCAAGCAGTATTTGTGTATGGAATCCAGTAAAACTCAAAATTACGGTTTTGAGAATTTCTTTTGTCCAAAGTAGCCAACACATCGCTTAATTTCTCCTTTTTGTTTTGAAGTTTTAGTTTATAGGCTGGAACACATTGTAAAGTAACTTCAGTGATAATGCCTAAACAACCTAATGATACTTGAGCAGTTTTAAATAACTCAATATTTTTTTCGGTAGAACACTCAATGATTTCACCTTTTCCATTCACAAATTTTAATCCAACGACTTGGTTACTGATAGATTTAAGTTCGATACCTGTTCCATGTGTACCTGTACTTATGGCTCCTGCAATTGATTGAACGTTGATGTCTCCCATGTTTTCCATAGCTAATCCTTCTTTAAAAAGTAGTTCGCCTAATAAAGAAAGTTTCGTTCCTGCTTTTACAGTAGCTTGATTTTTTTCTTTGTTTATTGAAATGAGTCCTTGAAAGTTATCGAGAGTTACTAATATTTCGTCAGTACTACATAAAGAAGTAAAAGAGTGACCAGAACCAATGACTCTAATTTTTTGATTAAATTGTATAGCTTTTAAAACAAGTTGTTGAATTTCATTTTCCGAATGAGGAAATGCAACTGCAGATGGATTCCACCGTACATTTTCTGCCCAGTTTTTCATAAGACCTTGAAATAATAGAGGTTAATTGACTGGGAAGATAGTAAAAAATAAAAAAGGATTACAAAACCATCAAATTACAACCGCGTATATCTGAATTATCAAAACGTCCTATAATTTCAAAACTATTGTCTTGGTATACCTTTCCTAAATCTTGTGTAGCAATAAAAGAACAAGAATTGTAGTTTGCTAAATCAATTACATTAATTCCGCCTGATTTTCCTTTAGGTAAAATAGTCAAAGCATCTTCAGTATCACGAGTTAAGACTTGCATCCAAGGCGGACAGTTAAAAACACCATTTCCTTTTGAATATCCTTGACTTAATAATTCTGTCATTCCATATTCAGAATGAATTTCATTTACTCCAAAACCATTGCTTAAAATCGCATGTAATTCGTTACGAATAAGCTCTTTTCTTCTTCCTTTCATTCCACCTGTTTCCATAATAATGGTATTAGAAAGATTGAATTCATATTGTTCTACCAAATCTAATAAAGCAAAAGAAACGCCTATAAGTAATACTTTTTTTCCTTGTGAATCTAAATTTGTAAGCTTTTGAGCAAGTTCATCTAAATTGTTGAGGTAAAATCCACTTTCAGGATGTTGAGAACGTTTAATTAAGTCTTCAACCATATAAATCAAAGAAGATCCTTTACGTTCTAAATAATTGGGTAACAAAGCTAGTACAACATAGTCTTCAATATTACCGTAAAAATGTTCAAAACCTTTTAAATAGCTGGTTTCGTACCAAGATAAATCGGTAACTAAATGCTTACTGGTTGTACTTCCTGTAGTACCAGAACTTGTAAAGGTTTCTTGAATTTCATTTGTAGACGAAAGTACTTCTCGAGTTTTAAAAAACTGAATAGGTAAAAACGGAATTTGTTCAATAGTATGTACATCAGAAGGATGAACGTATATCAAATCACAAAAAGAACGATACACTTTATTATTTGTAAACTGATGTTTAAAAACTTGTAGTGCAGTTTTATTAAAATCTTCTGTAGACTGTATGTTAAAAATGGTGTTCTTCATAAACTTTTACAAAAGTAAGAGTATTCGACGCAACCTTTTTAATTTTTTTTCATCTACTATATAAACCATGGAAAGTTAAAATAATAACCCTAATTATATATGTCATGAAAAAAATTTTAATCCTTTTTTTAAGTGTATTTACGTTTTATTCTTGTTTAGATGATGACAGCCCTAATGTTAGATATGAGTTTTTAAAGGTTGATAGTGCCACAACTCCTGAAAGTTTTACATTCGGAGAAGTTGATACAATTAAGATAAAGTATACACTACCCAATAGTTGTTACTCTTTTAATGGATTGTATTATCAAAAAGTGGATACAACTAGAATTGTAGCTGGTACAGCAATAGTAGCTCTTGATGTTGCTTGTACTCAAGATGTAAGACAAGAAGAATATGCTTTTCCTGTTGAGGCAACACAAGAAGAAGATTATGTTTTTAAGTTTTGGAAAGGTAAAAATGATGAAGGAGAAGATGTATACGAAGAAGTGGTAATTCCAGTAAATTTGTAACATCAATTTAGAAAAACTCATACAAGGATGCTGTCATCAAAATATCACAGCGCAAGCGCAAGTTTACCAGTTGTTTTCTGGTAAACTTTTTGCGCTGTGTTTAAAGTATTCACGTAATTATCAAGATGCAGAAGATACATTACAAGATAGTTTTTTAACTATTTTTAAAAAGATGCCTCAATATCAGCATAAAGGTTCTTTTGAAGGATGGATGAAGAGAATAACTATAAATACAGCATTACAAAAGTATAGAGAAAAATCACCTTTACAGTTAGTTTCAGAAGCTCCTGATGAGGAAATAGTAGAAGAAATAGAGCTTGAAACTGAAAATGTGAATATTGATGTTTTATTAGAGCTCATTCAAAGTTTACCAGATAGGTATCGTTTAGTTTTTAACTTGTATGTATTAGATAATTATTCACATAAAGAAATAGCAGAATTATTAAATATTTCTGTAGGAACATCAAAATCAAACTTATCACGAGCAAGACAGATATTGAAAAAAGAAATGGAATTGTATCAAGCGAAAGAGGCAAAAGCATAACTGATGGAAGAAAAAAATATCGATAGACTATTTCAAGAAAAACTTAAAGATTTGGAGGTAACTCCAAATGAAAATGTATGGAATGCTATTGAAGAAAAGCTCAAAAAAAAGAAAAAACAGCGTGTTTTTCCTATTTGGTGGTTTTCTGGAGGGGTTGCAGCTATGCTTGTTTTAGGTTTTTTGTTTTATCCATTTACTTATGAAAAGGGAAATATAGATGGTACAGATGTAATTATAGTTGAATCACCAAAACCAGCAACTAAAGAGCAAGAAAATAAAAATGAAGAATTAAAAGATAATTTATTAATAAAACCAACAAAAGAAAATATAAGGGAAATACTTGTTGTAAAAGAAGTAACGAAAAAGAAAAATAATTTGAAAGAAAAACATCGTAAAAACGAAGTTTTAACCGCTAATCATGTTGTGAAGGTTAGTAAAAAAGAATTGCAAGAAAAAGATAGCAATAACGTGTCAAGTAGAGTAGTTGAAGGGGCTTTACTGGCTAAAAATGATGTTGTGAAAGAAGAAAATTCTGCTGGCAAGCTTGAAAATAGCTTGCCAGTTCTTAAAAAAGAAGAAAAAAGTTTTTTCAAAAAAAACAATGATACAATTCGTAAGATTATAAAACCAAAAAAAGATTTTTTAGCGGTTGTAAATGCTGAAAAGGATAAAAAAGAAGAGGATAAGATAAAGAAACTTTGGACCGTTTCTCCAACAGTAGCAGTATTAAACTCAAATTCTTTTTCTAAATCATCTCCAATAGATGCAAGTTTATCAAACTCTACAAAAGGAAGTACAAGTTATTCTTATGGTGTTCAAATTGCTTATCAATTAAGTAAAAAATGGTCTATTCAGTCAGGAGTACACCTCCAAGAAATGGAGTATTCTAATACCAACGTAGCTGTTAATCCTGCAAATTCAAGTACTGCAAGTGTAGCTTTTAGTTCAGGAGAAAGTTATGAGTTAAATGATACTTCTCAAATAAATTTTAGTACAAATTCAGTATCCATTAGCTCAGGTAGTCTAGATGGTGAGTTGAATCAAAGTTATGGATATATTGAAGTTCCAGTAGAAGTTAAGTATAGTGTATTAGAAGGAAAAAAGCTAAAAACACAATTAGTTATGGGTTTTAGTTCTTTGTTTTTAAATAAGAATGATGTAAACTTAAAAACTACCGATTTTTCAACATCAGGAGAAGCAAACAACTTAAATAGCGTTAACTTTAGTGGAAATTTAGGGGTAGATTTTAGTTATAAGTTCAGTAAAAAATGGTCTTTAAATATTAATCCAATGTTAAAAACCCAATTAAATACATTTAAAAATGATTCAAATGGGTTTCAGCCATACTTTATTGGTGTTTATACAGGTTTAAATTATCAGTTTTAATCGTTGTAAATTTTAATTACTAAATTACCTTTATCATCCATTGAAGCTCTATACATTCCTGCAGTATTAAACTCAAAAGACATATTTCCATTTTTATCAAGTGCAACAACACCACCAGTTCCACCAAGCTTGGTTAATTTATTTTGAATCACATCTTTGGTAGCTTCTTTTAATGATTTTTGTTGATATTCCATTTGAGCAGAAATATCATACGCTACTTGAGATCTTATAAAGTATTCACCCCAACCAGTTGAAGAAACACCACAGGTTTTATTATTTGCATAAATACCTGAACCAATAATAGGAGAATCTCCAATTCGTCCCCAACGTTTGTTAGTCATACCTCCAGTAGAAGTTCCTGCAGAAATGTTTCCTTTTTTATCCAGAGCAACGCAACCTACTGTACCGAATTTACTATTTTTAATGTCAATATCATAAAAAGCAGCTTCTTTATCATCATGATCTAACTCCGTTTTTTCTTTGTCTTTAATTCGTTGTAAAGATTTAAAGCGATTCTCAGTATAAAAATAACTCGGGTCTACAATCTTCAACCCTTGTTCTTTAGCAAATTGAGAAGCTCCAACTCCTGAAAGCATTACATGATCAGAGTTTGTCATCACCGTTCTAGCAGCTTCAATAGGGCTTTTTATATCTTTTACTCCGGCTACTGCACCAGCATTCAATGTTTTTCCATCCATAAAAGAAGCATCTAATTCATTAGTTTCTTCATGTGTAAACACAGCTCCTTTTCCAGCATTGAAAAGAGAAGACTCTTCCATAACTTGAATAGTTTTTACAACGGCATCACCACTAGAACCACCGTTCTTTAAAATCTCATATCCTGTTTTTATAGCTTCCTCTAGCTTAGCTTTATAAGCAGTTTCTTTTTCGGGAGTCATATTCTCTTTTAAAATGGTACCAGCACCCCCATGAATAATAATAGCGAACTCATTAGTAGGAGTATTATTTAGCTCTTTGGAAGTTACTTTAGATTGATTGCAAGAAAATAGTAACAAAATTAAAGCAAGGTAGTTGTAAATATTTTTCATTATTTTGTTAATTTTTAAACAAACTAAGTTGTTTTTGTTTAATTTATTAATTGTAAAATTATTCGTAGTTTTGAGTTTTAAATATAAAAACTAAAATTACAATATAAAACATGGCAGATTTTGGTATTAAAGAAGCTTTAGCTCAATTAGGCTTAAAAGATATAAACAACGGAACTTCTACAGGTTCAGTAAACTTTGCAAATGGAGAAGTTATTGAAAGTTATTCACCTGTTGATGGTAAGTTAATTGGTAAAGTAGTAGCAAGTACTCGTGAAGATTATAATAAGGTGATGGATGTAGCTACAACTGCTTTTAAAGAGTGGAGAGCAATGCCTGCACCTCAACGTGGAGAAATTGTTCGTCAATTTGGAAACAAGTTAAGAGAATTAAAAGAACCATTAGGTAAGTTAGTTTCTTACGAAATGGGAAAATCTTACCAAGAAGGTTTAGGTGAGGTTCAAGAAATGATTGATATCTGTGATTTTGCTGTAGGTTTATCTCGTCAGTTAAACGGACAAGTAATTCCATCAGAAAGACCAGGACACGTAATGAGAGAGCAATGGCACCCATTAGGAGTGGTTGGTATTATATCAGCATTTAATTTCCCTGTGGCTGTTTGGTCTTGGAATACAGCATTAGCTTGGATTTGTGGTAACGTATGTGTATGGAAAGGTTCAGAAAAAGCTCCTTTATGTTCAGTAGCTTGCCAAAATATTATAGCTGAGGTTTTAAAAGCTAACGATTTACCAGAAGGAATTTCTTGTATTGTTAATGGAGATTACAAGGTTGGTGAATACATTACTGAAGATACTCGTATTCCTTTAGTATCAGCTACTGGTTCTACAAGAATGGGACGTATTGTTGGTGCTAAAGTTGCTGAGCGTTTCGGTAAATCATTATTAGAATTAGGAGGAAACAATGCAATTATTATTACTCCAACTGCTGATTTAAAAGTAGTAGTTCCTGGAGCTGTATTTGGTGCTGTAGGTACTTGTGGTCAGCGTTGTACATCAACACGTCGTTTAATCATCCACGAATCTGTATATGATAAAGTAAGAGATGCGATTGTTGGAGCTTACGGTCAAATTAAGATTGGAAACCCATTAGATGAAAACAATCACGTTGGTCCATTAATTGATAAAGATTCTGTAAATACATATTTAGCTGCTATTGAAAAAGCAAAAGCTGAAGGAGGTAAGGTATTAGTTGAAGGAGGCGTTTTAGAAGGAGAAGGTTATGAAAGTGGTTGTTACGTTAAACCAGCAATTATTGAAGCTGAAAACCATTATGAAATTGTTCAACATGAAACATTTGCTCCAATTTTATACTTGATGAAGTATTCAGGAGATGTTGAAAACGCTATTGAATTACAAAATGGAGTAGCGCAAGGATTATCTTCTTCAATTATGACAGCAGAAATGAAAGAAGCTGAAAAATTCTTATCATTTGCAGGATCTGATTGTGGAATTGCAAATGTAAATATAGGAACTTCTGGTGCTGAGATCGGAGGTGCTTTCGGAGGTGAAAAAGAAACAGGTGGTGGACGTGAGTCTGGATCTGATGCTTGGAAAGTATACATGCGTCGTCAAACTAACACGGTAAACTATTCTGATGAGTTACCTTTAGCACAAGGAATTAAGTTTGATTTATAAGAAAATATAATTTTCAAAACATAAAAAAGTCACATCGAAAGATGTGACTTTTTGTTTTTAATTAAGTAGGATACATTACTTTCCTAAAGCTTTAGCAATAACTTTATAAGACTCATGTGCTTTTGACATTTTAGCATATTCTAAGGCAGTATATCCTCTTTCAGACTTTGTTTTTAATTTTGCTCCGTTATCAATTAATAATTGAACAATATCTGCTTTGTTATATCTAGCAGCAAACATTAAAGGAGTTAGTCCTGTAGACTTTCTGTTAATATCTGTTCCGTTTTCAACCATAGCTTTTACAGCCTCAAAGTTTCCAGCTCTAATTAATTTACAAAAAGTACTTACATTAGGGTATTCTAGGTTAGTTTTAACAGGTGTTTCATATGGAGTTGAAGTAGCAGTAATAGTTCCGAAGGATAAAGTAATTGCTAAAGCTGATAAAATTAATTTTTTCATGATGTTGTGTTTTTATGATTAGGTTACAGCTAAAAGACGCCTATAAAAACAAAACGTTTCACCAAAAACAGACACTTAACAATTATTTAAGATAAGGTCTTAAAAATCTCTTAATGATATTTTACTTTTCGTATTACTCGCATAGCTTCTTTGTATTTAATATAGGTAGTTTTATCTTCTAAGTTTTTGATATAATTTTTTGCTTTTTTAAGTTGTAGAGGAGCAATTTCAAATCCATTTAAATAACAGATTAGATAGGTAGTAGGTAGTCGATATACATCTTCATGTTCAATAACAGAAAGAGGTTTGTTGTTCACAATTTTAGCGATGATACTATTATTATTATCATAAATAAGTTGTAAAATATCGTTATGGTATTGAGGAGCTTCAAATAAAAATTCCGTAACAATATCATGCTTTCCGTTATCTTTAAAGTTAATAATTGTTTTTTCTAACGGATAGCGTTTTTCACTCTTATCAATCCCTAAAACAATGTATTCGGTGATAATAAAAGACTGTTCGTTGTAACTAATTTGTACATCATCTAACGAAGAAAAAAACAAACGTACTTGTTCGTTTACCAACTCAATATCAACACGAGTAAAAAACGCTTCATTATTTATAATTTTCTTTTTTCCTGCCCAACAAAGCACAAACTGTTCGTTAAATACTTTGTATTGCGGATTATATTCTGGTTTGTGCCTATTAATAAAGTCGAAAACGCCATCAAGGGTAAGTTGAATATTGTTACTTGCGTTTTTTTCAATGGCTTCAACAATAGCTTTGTTGTTATTCTTTAAAATAAAACCTTCTTCAGCAGGCATAGAATTACTACCTCTACGATAAAAAATAGTTCCTTTACGATATTTCCAGACATTTTTGGCTAAAGAGGTAATTAATTTGGTAGGATAAATAGTTACTAATCCAATTACTTTGTGGCGTTGCAAACGTGGAAAAGGAACATTTTCATATTCTATTTTTGGTGGATTATTCAGATAAGCATTTACCAAATTTTGAATTTTGCTATCATCATAAAAATCAACTCCTATAATTTTATTTTCTTCATCCTCAATACCAATAACAATATATGAGTTGTTGTTAGGGTTTGAATTAGAAAGTGCACAAACGTGTTTTATAAACTTAGCTTTTCCTTCTTTAGAACCAAAGGATAATTTTTGTTTTTTATCATAAAAACTATTCTCGTCGTTATGAGACAGTAAGTTTTTAATTAAAAGACGTTTGTTAATCACAACTTAAGCGTTTTTGTTCACAATAGTTGCACTAGCTTGCGCTGTAGGGTATACAATTAAATCTTCAATATTTACATGGTATGGGCGAGTAATTACAAAGTGAATAATATCTGCTATATCTTCAGGTTGTAGTGCTTTGTATCCTTGATATACAGTTTTAGCTCTTTCAGAATCTCCTTTAAAACGAACATCAGAAAACTCAGTTTCTACCAATCCTGGGTGAATGGCACATACGCGAATATTGTGTTGATTCAAATCAATACGCATTCCTTTATTTAAAGCGTTTACAGCGAACTTTGACGCACAATACACATTTCCGTTAGGATACACATCTTTTCCTGCGATAGAGCCAATATTTACAATGAAACCATTGTTTCGTTCTACCATTTGAGGAATAATAGCTTTTGAAACGTATAATAAGCCTTTAACGTTTCCGTCAATCATAGCGTCCCAATCGTCAATATTTCCATTTTGAATGCTGTTTAATCCATGAGCATTTCCAGCATTATTAATAAGAATATCAATATGTTTAAATTCGTCAGGTAAACTATTGATCGCATTTTGTACTTCTTCGTTATAACGAACATCAAACTGAAGTATATGTACTTTGGTAAATTTTGATAATTCTTGTTGCAGTTTTTGTAGCTTTTCAACACGTCTACCACAAAGAATTAAGTTGATGTTATTTTTAGAAAAAAGTTGAGCGGTTGCCTTACCAATACCTGAGGTTGCTCCAGTAATTAAAGCAGTTTGTTGCATGGTTTTTTGTTTTGTATAAAGGTAATATTTTTTATGTTAAGCCACCATTATAAAATGAAAAACCGCCCCTAGCGGAGCGGTTTCTTTTAGTTGGCTACTACACCAACCAAAAATCAACTAACCAAACTTTATTTTTATTTCCTTTTAGGAACTGTTTCTCTTTTTATTTTAGTACGTTTTCTACCGCTACTCCTTACAGCTGGTTTTGTAGTACTTGTTTTTTCTGCTTTTAAATACTGGATAAATTCTATACCAGAAAAAATATATGTTGTTCTTGAACTTACGTGCTTTAATCGTATTGTTTCGTCATTTATAACGGTTAAATCAAACTCTTCAGTATCTCCGTTATCATAATTAAGTGTTAAATATTTTAGATTGTTTTCTCCTATAACATTTCTAACAATATAACTTCCTTCAAAATCCCAATTTATATAATCAACATTTGTGCCAAAAGGGTCATGTGATGAATAGAATGTCACATCATTTTTATGAGTAAATTTTAGATAATGCTCGTTATCAAAAGGATTTGGAGTACCTCCAGTTTCATCAGTTCTTTCCCAAGCTTTAAATTCTTGTAAGAAATACTCAATATTTTCATAAAACAACATGTTATAATCAAATGTATCTGTTTGATACCCTACTAGATAATAACTTAAATTTTGTGATAAATCATCAATTCTAATTTCGTTATTAGAAAGTTGTACTACATCAAATTCAAAATATCCATCTATATCATGACGCGTTTCTAAAATTGTTCCGTATGTACTATAGTTACCAACAGCTATACCTAAACCATTTCCTGTTTTACCAATATCAACAATATTATTATTTGCATACATGGTTCCGTTTAAAAAAGAAATAGTAAAAGCTCTTGATAAAAAAGGAACTTCGCCACTACCAGTTGTTCTGTGATAATCTACATACCATAAATCATAACTTGAAATATATTCGTTTAAAGAAAAACCATCATCTACAATTTCATTTCTTACAACACATGACGTAAGTGTTACACCACCAATAAGTAGTATTAAAAGTAATTTTATACGTTTCATAAGCATTCATTTTATGGTTATGCTTATATGTTTTCAAATTACGTGCCAAAAATAAAAAACACCTCTTTTTTGAGGTGTTTAAAGTTATTCTATACTAAGGTTTTTATTGCATAAAGACCTTATCTTTTTTTATAATGTTTTCTATTTTAACGTAGTGTGTTTTCCCTTCAATAATATAAGAAACCATTGCTTCATTTTCTTTTAATTCAAAAGGAAATTCTTCTTTAGGAGTGTTACCAAACTCTTTTTTAGGATCAGCATGTAAAATAAGATCATTTAACTCATTAGATGAGGTTTTATAACGAGCAGCAATGTATTGTTTATCGTTATGTTGCTCAACAACAGCTTTGGTAATCCTATTTTGAAAATATACTTTTTGAAAGTCAACTGGCTTCTCAGCAGTAAAATTAATAATCAAGTTAGTAGAGTTATAACTACCTTTTACACCTCCTGTTACATGAGAATAACTTGCAGATTCTATTTTGAAAGGATGATTGTTCTCCATTTTTACACTTGCGCATTTCGTAAAGCTTAGAGCTAAAATTAAGATTCCAATTAATTTCATAGAGTTGTTTTTTAATGTTTAAATTTAGACATTCAAGGAGTATGCCAAGTCACAAATATAATCAGATTTATATGAAGTTGAATTTCAGTTACTGGGAACTAAAAGAGTGGTTTACAAATGTTGATTTTACTGTAGTAGGAAGTGGAATTGTGGGGTTAAATTGTGCATTACAATTAAGAGAAAAATACCCCAAGGCAAAAATTCTAGTTTTAGAAAAAGGAGTGTTACCACAAGGAGCCAGCACTAAAAATGCAGGTTTTGCTTGTTTTGGAAGTTTATCTGAACTGATAGATGATTTAAATACACATACCGAAGAAGAGGTTTTTAGCTTGGTAAAAAAACGTTGGCAAGGTTTACAGCTTTTACGCACCACACTGGGCGATAAAAACATAGATTTTCAACAAAATAAAGGATATGAATTGTTCTTAACAACAGAATTATACGAATCGTGTTTAGAGCAAAAAACATCGATAAATGAGCTTTTAAAGCCGTTGTTTTCTAAGGATGTTTTTTCGGTTGATGATAACAAGTTTGGGTTTCAAAATATTCATCAACAATATATAACCAACCAGTTTGAAGGGCAAATAGATACTGGTAAAATGGCGGCTAATTTGTTAAAAAAGACATTGTCTTCAGGAATAAAAATTATCAATAATATTCAAGTTAAAGAATTTATAGAAAACAACGATGAAGTAGAAGTAAAAACGAATCAGATTGAGTTTACTACTAAAAAATTATTCATTGCTACCAACGGATTTGCAAATAAATTATTGAAAGAAAATGTACAACCTGCACGAGCACAGGTATTAATTACGAAACCGATTGAAAATTTACATATAAAAGGAACTTTTCACCTAGATAAAGGATATTATTATTTTAGAAATATTGATAATAGAATTTTGTTTGGAGGAGGAAGAAATTTGGATTTTAAAGGTGAAGAAACTGATGAGTTTGGACAAACATTGCTTATTCAAAACAAATTAGAAGAAATTTTAAAAACAACAATTTTACCGAATACTAAAGTTGAAATAGAACATCGCTGGAGTGGAATTATGGGGGTTGGAAATCAGAAAAAAGCGATTGTAAAACAGCTTTCAAATAATGTGTTTTGTGGTGTACGATTAGGAGGAATGGGAGTTGCTATAGGAAGTTTGGTAGGAAAAGATTTAGCACAACTTGTAAATTAGTATTACTTAGAAAAGTAAGAAATGAATATTAAAGAAGAACTATACAAACAATGTGAGTTGTATGTAAATAAACGTTTACAAACTGTAGAAGAAACAATTTCTTCTCATCAAAAAGCATTACAATCTGAAACAAAAAGTTCTGCAGGAGATAAACATGAAACCGGTAGGGCAATGCTACAGTTAGAAATGGAAAAAGCGAGTCAGCAACTTAGTGGAGTTTCTCAAATGAAAGAAATGCTTGCAAAAATTAATATAAATTCAACTTCAAAAATTGCTCATTTAGGCAGTGTAGTTATAACCACCTCAACTATAAACTATTTCATTAGTGTGAGTGTAGGATTGTTAACTTTTGAAAATAAAAAATACTTTGCAATATCTCCATCTTCACCCATAGGAAAGTTAATTTTAGGTAAAAAGGAAGGAGAATCTTTTGAGTTCAATGGATTAAAAAGTGTCATTAGAGAAATTTTTTAAGAAAAAGTAGGGTAAAACAAAAATAACTTGTTTTACATGCAGGAAAGGTTGTTATAACCAGAACAGAAAAAGAAGCTATAATACACTTTTATCTTTTGGTGTTTAAGATGGTAAGGGTGTATTTTTTTAGAAAAAAAATTTATTTTAAGATAGTTGAGTAATAATTATAGAGATAGTTATTATTGGTTTAAACGGTCTCTTTTAACTTAAATGAGACTGTTTTTTTATGCTCAATATTTTCAAAGTGGTTTATAAAAATGGATTGGTTGTTATAAGCAACTTCTATTAGCCAATACCCCCCCTTAAAATAAGATTTCAATACAGTTCCTTCTAGTTTTGATGGTTTTTTGGTAATCTCAAGTAAGTTAGGATATAGTAATAATGTTTGTTTATTTATGGTAAGTTCGTTTACATCATCAAATAAAGAAGCAACATACTTTTCTTTTGGGTTTTTATATAAGTTTGCTGGACTGTCATGCGCAATGATTTGGTTGTTGCGGATTACCATCATGGTATTAGCAAAAGAAAGAGCATCATTTCCATCGTGCGTAGCAACAATACAGGCAATATTTTTCTTTTTTAAATAAGCAAACAATCGTCTTCTTAATGAGTTCTTTTTAAAGTTATCTATTTGACTGAAAGGTTCGTCTAACAATAATAATTCTGGTTCTTTAGCCAACGCTCTAGCAATGGCTACTCTTTGTTGCTGTCCACCACTTAAGTTTTTAACTTTTTCGTTCGCTAATTCAGTCATTTCAATAACTTCCAAAAGTTCTTGTGTTCTTTCTTCAGCTTCTTTAGGGTAAAATCGCGATAAGAATTTTTTAATATTTTCACTTACAGATGTGAAAGGCATTAAGTCAAAATCTTGCGCTACATATTTAAAAAACTCCATCCCAGGAACTAAATAATGTTCAGGTCCTAAAATTTGAATATCATTCCAATATAAGTTCCCTTTATCAACATCTAGTAAACCATATACAATTTTTAAAAGTGTAGATTTTCCACAACCACTTTCACCCATTACACACAAGTGCTCACCTTTTTGAAGTGTAAAATGGATGTTTTCTAAGGTTTTTTCTTTAGATGGATAAGTGAATGAAATATTATTTACTTGTAGCATGGTTGCAAAAATACATAAAGGTTTAAGATAAATTATAAACAAGATTTTTCATTCCAAGTTTCTCTTTAAATAGTCTTCTTTTTTAAAAATTAGCTCTAAGTATATTTGTTATAAATGGTATGAAGAGTTTTTTTAAAAAAATGCAATAGAAAATAAAAAGTACGTCTTTATAATTGAGGAGCTCAAAGAAAGCCTATAAATGAACCAAGAAACGGAAAATAAAAAGAAATTAAAAGCCTTTTTTGATAAAGAATATGGTGCCCTTAAGTCTTATGTTGGAACTAAAATTAAACAAAGTATTCATCAAGATGCAGAAGATATTATTCAAGAAGTTGCTTTAAAATTGTTTTCTGGAGTTAATGGAAATTCACCTATAAACAATGTAGCTAGCTTTGTTTACAGGTCTCTAAAAAATAAAATCATTGATAATTTAAGAAGAAAGAAATACGAAGCTTCAGCTTCAGATATTGATGAAATAAAACTGATTGAATTTACAGAGGTTTTATATGGTACTCCTGATAATACGTACTCTGAAGTAATGAAAAAGGAACTAGAATTAAGAATAATGAACCTTAAACCTGTATATAAAGAAATAATTATAGCTATTGATTTTGAAGGGTACACATACAATGAACTATCGGAGGAACTTAAAGTACCTGTTGGAACATTAATGTCAAGAAGACATCGAGCATTAGGAATATTACTTAGAAAAATTGAAAACAAAAAATAAAAATAAAAGATGGAAAATTTGTTTAAAGAAAGAAGAGATGGAGAATCTCCAGGAATATTTGTAGGAAGAATAATATTCGGAATAATTGCAGTTTTAATGCTTGCAATACTTTTTGGATATGCAATTATGTGGCTTTGGAATAACCTTATGCCAGATATTTTTGGATTACCAGTTATTAACTACTGGCAAGCAGTAGGGTTATTTATTTTAGCTAAAATTTTATTTTCTTCTAGTGAATGTGGAGGAAAACATAAATCAAAGAAATATTCTAACAAAAGAAGAAAACACAAGTTCAAATCACATTATGAAAAGAACTGTAAAGGAAAGTTTTCAGAATGGGAACATTATGATAGGTTTTGGAAAGAAGAAGGCAGTGAAGCTTATCAAAAATATGTAGACAAATTAAATAAAGAAACGGAACAAGAATAAAAACCATTGAGTTATGAAACTATTTATCTATGGAACCGATATTGACACAAAGAAAAAAGAAGATTCTATACGTCAGTTATTTAATAAAGATAATAATATAATTAATATATCTATTGATCTTGAAGATGTTGATAATGTTTTAAGAATAGAGGCAACTGATATTATAACAGAAGCTGACATTATAAATAAAGTAAAAGAAAAAGGATTTAACTGTATGGAATTAGCAGATTAAATATTAAAACAAAACCGACATTATTTAATGTCGGTTTTGATTTTAAGCACTTCTTTCTACGTAACGTATAATACTTTTTGCTATATCTTTTCCAGTAGCTTTTTCAATGCCCTCTAAACCAGGAGAAGAATTAACTTCTAAAATCAAAGGACCTCTATCAGACTGTAACATGTCTACACCGGCGATACCTAATTTCATTGCTTTTACAGCTTTTAAAGCAGCATTTTCTTCTTCATCAGTTAATTCTATAATTTCTGAAGTTCCTCCCCTATGTAGGTTGGATCTAAATTCACCTTCTTTTCCTTGACGCTTCATAGCTCCAACAACAACACCATCTACCACAAAAACACGAATATCAGCACCTTTAGCTTCTTTAATATATTCTTGAACAATTACACGAGCTTGCAAACCATTAAAAGCTTCTATAACAGACTCAGCTGCTTTTTTGGTTTCTGCTAACACAACACCTAAGCCTTGTGTTCCTTCTAAAAGTTTAACAATTAAAGGAGCTCCTCCTACTTTTTTTATAATTTCTGAAGTGTCTTTTGAATAATTAGTGAAAACCGTTTTTGGAAGTCCTAAATTTGCTCTTGAAAGTACTTGTAAACTACTTAGTTTATCTCTAGAGCGTACCAAAGCTTGAGACTCTACAGCAGAAAATACTTTCATCATTTCGAATTGACGTACAACTGCGGTACCATAAAAAGTAACTGAAGCACCAATACGAGGAATAATAGCGTCAACATCGGTTACAAGCTCATGATTGTATACTATCGCAGGCTTTCTTTTTTCGATAATAAGATCACATTTGGTATGGTCTAATACGACCATTTCATGTCCTCTTTTTTCGCCTGCTTCTACTAAGCGTTTGGTTGAATATAATTTAGGGTTTCTAGAAAGAACAACAATTTTCATTTTTTATATTTCTTTTGATGTGATGTTTTTTTGTGAAACGTCCACAATAAATTTTTTGTTTAAAAATTTTCTACCAATTAATACTGGATAATTCATTTTACCTCTATCTGATAGTGATAGTTTTATTTTATATTTTTTACCATAAAAAATAGCGGAGGTGGAAACAACATATCTTTTTTGTTTCTTTCCGTTTGAGCTTCTTATGCTTTTAACTTTATACTTTGTTGTTTGGAGCAATTTATTATTATATTTTTCTGTTTTTGGGCAGAGTAATATAAACTCTAACACTCCGTCTTTTTCTTCAATATGCTTACAATGTATTGCAGAAGTATAGGCTCCTGTATCAATTTTTACAGGTAAATCTTCTATTTCCCAGTTTAAAAAGGATATTTTTTCAATCCTTCCAATTAGTCTCATTCTATTAAAAATTAAGGAGGGCGAATTACTTACTATTTTTTGGAATATACAAAACTTGTTGTTAATTTTTGGAAAACAAAAAACCAGTGTATATACACTGGTTTAAAGGTACTTATTTTTTAATTGAATTTACCAAATTCTTACACGATCTTCTGGTTTTAAGTACATTTTGTCTCCTTCTTTAACATCAAATGCTTCATAAAAAGCATCTACGTTTTTAAGAGGCATATAAGCTCTGTACATTCCAGGAGCGTGTGTATCAGTCATGATACGGTTTTTTAATGCTTCATCACGCATTTTAGTTCTCCAAATAGTTCCCCAAGAAAGAAAGAAACGTTGTTCAGGAGTAAATCCGTCAATTTTTTCTGGACGACCATTCTTTTCTAAGAAAATTTGTAATCCTTCATAAGCAGCTTGTACACCACCTAAATCACCAATATTTTCACCTAAAGTAAACTCACCATTTAAGTTCATACTATCAATAGCAACAATATCACTAAATTGCTTTATTAATTTACTTCCTGCTTCTTTGAACTTTTCTGAATCTTCTTCTGTCCACCAATTTTTTAAGTTTCCGTCACCGTCAAAACGAGCTCCAGAATCATCAAAACTATGTGAAATTTCGTGGCCAATAACAGCTCCAATTCCTCCATAGTTTACAGCTTCATCAGCTTTGTAGTTATAAAAAGGAGGTTGTAAAATAGCTGCTGGGAATACGATTTCGTTGTTTACAGGGTTAAAATAAGCGTTAACAGTTTGAGGAGACATTCCCCACTCAGTTCTATCTACTTCTTTACCTAATTTATCCATATCTTTTTCAAAGTTCCACTTACGAACATTAACAGCGTTGTCAAAATAAGTACCTCCCTCATCTAATCCTTTAACAAGTAAAGTTGAGTAGTCTTTCCATTTATCAGGATATGCAATTTTAACAGTTAATTTGTGTAATTTTTCTAAAGCTTTTTCTTTAGTTTCAGCACTCATCCAAGGTAATTGCGCAATACGTTTTTCAAAACCTAACATTACGTTATCAATCATTTCCTTAGCTTTTTGCTTCGCTTCTGGTGGAAATTTCTCATCTACATATAACTTACCTAAAGCTTCGCCAATAGCTCCATTTAAATTAGCTAAAGCACGTTCGTCTCTTGGACGTTGTTGTTTAGCTCCACGCATTTCTTTACTGTAGAATTCCCAGTTAGCTTTTTCTAAATCAGTAGATAATAAACCTAATGAGTTGTTAATAGCATTCCAACGTAATGATAATTTAACTGTTTCAATAGGACTATTTTTAAGTACTTCATTCATTGCTTTGAAATATCCTGGATCTGTAACAATAATCTTTTCAAGACCTTTAGAACCATCTAATCCTTCAAGATCAACACCAATTCCTTTTAAATGAGCTTCCCAATCAATTACAGGAGCCAATTCAGCTAATTCAGCAAGAGTCATTGGGTTGTAAATTTTACGTGTATCTCTACGCTCTTCTTTTGTCATTCTAGGTTCAGCTAAACTCTTTTCGAAAGCAACAATAGTTGCTGCATTCTTTTTAGCTGTAGCTTCATCATCACCAAATTCTTGTAACATTTTAGCTACAAACACCTCATATTTTTCAAGCTTGTCTTTTACCTTTTCATCTACGTAGTAATCTCTTGATAAACCAAGTCCGCCAGCTCCCATGTAACCCGCATTCATACTACTGTTCTTAAGGTCGTTAAACACTCCAAAACCATAAAAACCAGCACCCCCATAAGGAGCCATATTGGTAATGAAAGTTTGTACGTCGTTTAAGTCTTTAATTTCTTCAATTTTTTGAAGAAAAGGTTGTACAGGTGCTTTACCTGCTTTATTTCTAGCTACGGTATCCATGATGGTTTCGTAGTAGTTTACCGCTTTTTCTTGATCAGAATCTATTTCGTTTCCTTCAGCATCTTTTATTTTTGGGAAGTTACCTTCTTCAATAGCCTTGTTTAAGATAGCTAATACATCTTTGGTAGTGGTTTTTCTTAATTGATTAAATCCTCCCCAAGAAGTTTCGTCAGCAGGAATTTCAGTGTTATCAATCCAAGAACCGTTAACATATCTAAAGAAATCATCGGTAGGTTTAACCGAAGTATCCATGTTTTCTAAAACAATTGCCTGTACTTTTTCTTCAGGCTTTTTATCTGTTTTACATGCAATAACTCCAAAAGAAGCAACGGCAGTAGTAAACAGCATTTTGTGAATGGTTTTCATTTTTAATGTTTTTTGAATGAATCTTAATTTTAACAAACTACCTCGAGATTTTGTCCCGAGGTAGTAAATTTACTCTAATAAGAGTCTGTTTTTATAAAAATGTTACAGTTTTAACTTTTTATTTTCGATTTTGGAGCATTTGGTAATGTTTCAAATCCCATGTTAAATAAAGTAAATCCAAAAATATCAGCATACTGCTCAATAGTTTTTGCTACAGGAGTTCCAGCTCCATGACCCGCATTGGTTTCAATTCTAATTAATACAGGGTTGTCTCCTTGTTGTTTCTCTTGTAATTCAGCAGCAAACTTAAAACTATGAGCTGGTACTACACGATCATCATGGTCTCCTGTGGTTACCATAGTTGCAGGATATTGAGTACCTTCTTTTACATTGTGTACTGGTGAATATCCTTTTAAATATTCAAACATTTCTTTGCTTTGTTCAGAAGTTCCGTAGTCATACGCCCAACCTGCTCCAGCTGTAAATGTGTGGTAACGTAACATATCTAACACGCCTACTGCAGGTAAAGCTACCTTCATTAAATCAGGACGTTGTGTCATCGTAGCTCCTACTAATAAACCTCCGTTTGATCCTCCTCTAATAGCTAAGTAATCAGAAGAAGTATAATTTTCTTTAATTAGGTATTCAGCAGCAGCAATAAAATCATCAAATACATTTTGCTTTTTTAACTGTGTACCTGCATCGTGCCATTTTTTACCATATTCACCACCACCACGTAAGTTTGGTACAGCATATACACCACCTTGTTCCATCCAAACCGCATTGGCAATACTAAAGCTAGGAGTTAAGCTTACATTGAATCCGCCATAACCATATAAAATAGTTGGATTTTTACCGTTTAACTCTAATCCTTTTTTATAGGTAATAATCATAGGAACTTTTGTTCCATCTTTTGAAGTATAAAATACTTGCTTACTTTCATACTCATCTGCGTTGAACGAAATAGCAGGTTTCCAGTATAGTTCATAAGTTCCATCTTCTGGGTTGAACTTATATGAAGAACTAGGAGTGTTATAATTGGTAAAAGAAAAGTATAATTCTTTTGCATCAGTTTTTCCTCCAAAACCACCTGCAGAACCTACGCCTGGTAATTTTACTTCTCTGATTAATTTTCCGTCAAAATCATATTGTAATACTTTAGAAACAGCATCTACCATATACTTTGCAAAGAAGTATCCAGCTCCTGTTGATGGAGATAATACATTTTCAGTTTCAGGAATAAAATCTACCCAGTTTTCAGGTGTTGGGTTTGCAGCATCTACAGTAACAATTTTCTTGTTAGGAGCATTCAAGTTAGTAACTAAGTATAATTTACTTCCTCTACTGTCTATTACACCAGTATCACTATCAAAATTGTCAATGATAGGTGTTAATTTACTATTAGGGTTTGTTAAATCTTTAATAAATAACTTGTTTCCAGAAGTTGAGGTTGAAGCAGAAATTAATAGATATTTGTTGTCTTCTGTTAAATATCCACCAACATAACGGTGTTTTTCTTCTGGAGTAGCCCCAAAAATAACTTCATCGGAACTTTGAGGAGTTCCTAACTTATGGAAGTATAATTTATGTTGATCTGTTTTAGCAGATAATTCACTTCCTTTAGGTTTGTCATAACTAGAATAGTAAAAACCTTCGTTTCCTTTCCAAGCTATTCCAGAAAATTTTACATCAACTAAAGTATCTTCTTTAATTTCTTTGGTTTCAGCATCCATTATAATAACCTTTCTCCAATCACTTCCTCCTTCAGAGATTGCATAGGCTACAGTTTTTCCGTCTTTGGTAAAGCTTACTGAACCTAACGATGTAGTTCCATCTTCAGCAAACGTATTAGGATCTAAGAAAACTTCTTCTTTACCCTCTTTATCTTTTCTGTATAGAACATATTGGTTTTGCAATCCATTGTTTTTATAAAAATAGGTGTAATCACCTTCTTTAAATGGAGTTCCTACTTTTTCATAGTTCCATAATTCAGATAAACGGTCTTTTAACTGTTTACGATATGGAATTTTGTCTAAGTAATCGAAAGTAACTTCATTTTCAGCTTTTACCCAAGCTTCAGTTTCGGTACTTCTATCGTCTTCTAACCAACGATAGTTATCAGTTACTTTAGTACCAAAATATTCATCTACAACAGGCTTTTTAGTTGTTTCTGGATAGTTCACACTAATATTTTTTTTAGATTGCTTTTCTTCTTTACAAGAAACTAAAATTGTTCCTGCACAAATAATGGGAAGAAGGATTTTTCTCATGATTAAAAAATTGGTTAATTAGACCAAAGTTAGAAGAAAAACACTCATAGTCATTTATTTTAAGATGATTTTAACAAAAACAGCTTTGTAAATCTATTGAAATAAAAACGACTACCTTTACGTAATTATAATACAATAAGCATGACTGAAAATTTAAACAAAGAAGCTTTTTTAAAAAAGGTTTTTAATTATGAAGAAAATAAAGAATGGAAGTTTGAAGGAGAATTACCTGCAATAATTGATTTTTATGCTGATTGGTGTGGACCATGTAAAGCATTAGCTCCTGTTTTGGAAGAATTAAGTGCAGAGTATGAAGGGAAAGTTCATATTTATAAAATAGATACAGAAGCAGAACAAGAATTAGCTGCTGCTTTTGGAATAAGAAGTATTCCTTCTATGTTATTTTGTCCTGCTAACGATGAACCTCAAATGGCTCATGGAGCATTACCAAAAAAACAAATTGAACAAATAATAGAGGATGTTTTAAAGGTTAAAAAATAACCTAAAAAAGAAGAATACAAAGGTTTAAAAAGTGGCGCAAAAAGTGTCACTTTTTTTATGTTTAAACACAAAATAAGAAACTCAGTGAGTATCACTTGTCAAGCATTTTTTTTAATTTTAAGTATTTGATTTGTAGGTTTTTGTAAAATGTAAAAATATTGTAAATTGAAGGAAAAAAAGTGTTTTGTTAAAAACTTCAAGGGATTTGTGAATAAGTATAGCTTTCAAAATATAGCAATTTTTCCAATCTTTGTTTCTGTACTCAGGGAATAAAAATAACACACTAAAAAGAGCTTAAAAAGCATGGCATCGATTGAACCAATTTTACAAGAAAACAAAGACAGATTTGTAATTTTTCCAATTCAACATAATGACTTATGGGAATGGTATAAAAAGCAACAAGCTTGTTTTTGGACTGCTGAAGAAATTGATTTACATTCAGACTTAACAGACTGGAACACTAAACTAACAGACGATGAGCGTTACTTTATTAAGCATGTTTTAGCATTTTTTGCTGCATCTGATGGAATTGTAAATGAAAATTTAGCAGAAAACTTTGTAAACGAAGTTCAATACTCAGAAGCAAAATTCTTTTATGGTTTCCAAATCATGATGGAAAATATTCATTCAGAAACGTATTCATTATTAATTGATACATATATAAAGGATGAAGAAGAGAAAGATAGGTTATTCAAGGCAATTGAAGTTTTTCCAGCAATTAAAAAGAAAGCAGATTGGGCTTTAAAATGGATTGAATCTGATTCGTTTGCTGAGCGTTTAATCGCTTTTGCCGCAGTTGAAGGAATTTTCTTTTCAGGTTCTTTCTGTTCAATTTTCTGGTTAAAGAAACGTGGGTTATTACCTGGGTTAACATTCTCAAACGAGTTAATCTCTCGTGATGAGGGTATGCATTGTGATTTTGCTGTACACTTACACAACAATCACTTAGTAAACAAAGTTCCAAAAGAAAGAATAAGAGATATTATTATCTCAGCTTTAGATATTGAAAGAGAATTTATAACGGAATCTTTACCTGTGAGTTTAATAGGTATGAATGCAACGTTAATGACTCAGTATTTAGAATATGTTACCGATAGACTACTTTTAGAATTCGGATGCGAAAAAGAGTATGAGTCTACCAATCCATTTGATTTCATGGAAATGATTTCTTTGGAAGGAAAAACTAACTTCTTTGAAAAAAGAGTATCAGAGTACCAAAAAGCCGGAGTAAAATCTGGAGGTACAGGAAGCATCAGCTTTGATGCAGATTTTTAGGAACCAATAAGCTGCTATTTCCCCTACATGCAGTATTACTCAGCTAGAGCACTTTTTTCAGTGCTTTAGCGTTATAATCGTTTCAAAAGAAACAAACTAGTATTAACATTTTACATGTTGTCATAAACAACTATGTTTTGACGACGCTATTAACCAACAAAAACCAATATCAATATGTATGTAGTAAAAAGAGACGGCAGAAAAGAGCCTGTGATGTTCGATAAAATCACAGCAAGGGTTAGAAAAATGTGTTATGGATTAAACAATATAGTTGATCCAGTAAAAGTAGCAATGCGTGTTATTGAAGGACTGTATGATGGGGTAACTACTTCTGAATTAGATAATTTAGCAGCAGAAATTGCTGCGACAATGACAACTGCTCATCCTGATTATGCGAAATTAGCAGCGAGAATTGCCGTATCTAACTTACATAAGAATACCAAAAAATCGTTTTCGGAAACAATGACCGATTTGTACGAATATATCAATCCACGTACAGGAAATAAAGCTCCTTTACTAGCAGATGATGTGTACAAAATTATCATGAATAATGCCGATAAATTAGATTCAACAATTATCTACAGTCGTGATTTTAATTACGATTATTTTGGTTTTAAAACATTAGAACGTTCTTATTTATTAAAGTTAAACGGAAACATTGTTGAACGTCCACAACAAATGTTAATGCGTGTTGCGATAGGTATTCACAAGGAAGATATTGACGAGGCAATTGCTACATACGAATTGATGAGTAAAAAATATTTTACCCATGCAACACCAACATTATTTAACTCAGGTACGCCAAAACCACAAATGTCATCTTGTTTCTTGCTACAAATGCAAGACGATAGTATTGATGGAATTTATGATACTTTAAAACAGACAGCTAAAATTTCACAATCTGCAGGAGGTATAGGTTTATCTATTCACAATATCCGTGCTACGGGAAGTTATATTGCAGGTACTAACGGAACCTCAAATGGTATTGTACCAATGTTACGTGTATTTAACGATACAGCACGTTATGTAGATCAAGGAGGAGGAAAACGTAAGGGGTCTTTTGCAATGTATTTAGAGCCTTGGCATGCAGATATTTTTGACTTTTTAGACTTGAAGAAAAACCACGGTAAAGAAGAAATGCGTGCGCGTGATTTATTCTATGCAATGTGGATTTCAGACTTATTCATGAAGCGTGTGCAAGAAGATGCTGATTGGACGTTAATGTGTCCACATGAGTGCCCTCATTTATACGATACGTATGGTGAAGAGTTTGAGCGTTTGTATACAAGTTATGAAGCTGCTGGGAAAGGAAGAAAAACTATTAAAGCACGTGATTTATGGGAGAAAATCTTAGAATCACAAATAGAAACAGGTACTCCGTACATGTTGTATAAAGATGCAGCAAACCGTAAGTCAAATCAAAAGAATTTAGGAACGATTCGATCTTCAAATTTATGTACTGAGATTATGGAGTATACTGCTGAAGATGAAGTGGCAGTATGTAACTTAGCATCAATAGCAATACCAATGTTTGTTGCAGAAGATGAAAACGGAAATAAGTTCTTCGATCATCAAAAGTTATTTAAAGTAACGAAAAAAGTAATCCGTAATTTAGATACAGTAATCGATCGTAACTATTATCCTGTAAAAGAAGCAGAAAACTCTAATTTCCGTCACCGTCCAGTAGGATTAGGAATTCAAGGATTAGCAGATACTTTCATCATGTTACGTTTACCGTTTACTTCAGAAGAAGCGAAGAAGCTTAACCAAGAAATTTTTGAGACATTATATTTTGCTGCTGTAACCTCATCAATGGAAGTTGCTAAGGCAAAAGGAGCCTATTCAACTTATGAAGGTTCCCCAATGTCACAAGGAGAATTCCAGCACAATATGTGGGGAATCAAAGACGATGAGTTGAGCGGTCGTTGGGATTGGGAAAAACTACGAAAAAACGTAAAAAAACATGGAGTTCGTAACTCATTATTAGTAGCGCCAATGCCTACAGCATCTACTTCTCAAATATTAGGAAACAATGAAGCTTTTGAACCATATACTTCTAATATCTACACACGTAGAGTATTATCAGGAGAGTTTATCGTAGTAAATAAACATTTATTAGAAGATTTAGTAGAGTTAGGTTTATGGGATAATGATATGAAGGAAGATATTATGCGTGCCAACGGATCAATTCAACATATTGATGCTATTCCACAAAACTTAAAAGATTTATACAAAACCGTTTGGGAAATGAGTATGAAAGATATTATCGATATGGCACGTCATAGAGGATACTTCATCGATCAATCTCAATCGTTAAACTTATTTATGCAAGATCCTGATTATGCGAAGTTAACCTCAATGCACTTCTACGCATGGAAATCTGGATTAAAAACAGGAATGTATTATTTACGTACCAAATCTGCTGTAAATGCGAAGCAGTTTACGTTAAATATAGAAAAGAAGGAAGAAGACAAGCCAATGAGTACAGATGAATTCAAAGCGATGGTTGAAGCTTCTAAAAATGCAGAAGGACCAGACGATTGTTTAATGTGTGGATCTTAAGCTAGAATTAAATTAAAAGTGATAAAGAGAAGTCGATAGGCTTCTCTTTTTTAATATTTTAGAGGTCTATGGAGATAAAATATTTTATAATTCTTGGCATTTTTTCCGCCGCTGTTGCTATTTTAAGAAAGAATAACAGAATTGATTCAGGTAAAATAGAAAAGAAAAAAGCTGTTAGGAGTAAAGCAAAAAGTTTGCTAGATAAATTTAGGAATTCTACTGATTACAATCATCCTATTTCTAAAAGTATAGTTAGGTTATTAGAAAACTACCATTATCATGAGAATGTTGGAAAAACATTAACTGATGAAGAAATTAAAATGATTGAAGAGAAGTTAAATCTAAAACTCCCAAAGTCATATAAACTATTTCTGAAATATTTTGGAGATGGAGGCGATTGGGTTTTTGTACAAAATATAGATAGCATCCAAAATGGAGGCTTTTATAAAGAATACGATTACAATAAAACTTTAAACGAATTTGTTTATTTAGGAGAGGAGAAGATTATGACAGAAAGTTTACTTTCTTTAATGATAGGAGACTCAAACGGAGGAGCATGGTGTTGGTTAACTCATGAAGAGAGAAAGGATAATGAATGGTCATTAGCTTATTATATGGATGGATGTTTACATTACAAGGTGAAAAATTTTACAGAATGGTTAGGAGTAGCTGCGTCGGATAGAGAGGTTATTAGAGAATATGATATAGAAGAAAAACTAGGTTTAGGGTAAAGATTTTGTATTTTCGACAAAATTTTATTTACGAATGATGAACTGGGAACAACTCCTTTCTTTAAAACGTTTTGGTGATACCCAAAAACGTGAACGTGCAAAACAAGATGAAACTCGTTTAGGTTTTGAGGTAGATTTTGATAGAATTATATTTTCATCGGCTTTTCGTAGTTTGCAAGATAAAACACAAGTAATTCCATTATCAAAAACCGATTTTGTTCATACACGTTTAACGCATAGTTTAGAAGTATCAGTTGTAGGGCGCACGTTGGGACGAAGAGTAGGTAAAGAATTACTAGAGCGCCACCCAAAATTAAAAGAACTAGGATACACTTTTAATGATTTTGGAGCTATTGTAGCTGCGGCATCAGTAATGCACGATATTGGGAATCCACCATTCGGACATTCAGGAGAGAAAGCCATTGGAGAATATTTTAAAACAGGAAAAGGACTTCAGTATAAAGACCAATTAACCGATTTAGAATATCAAGATTTAATAGATTTTGAAGGAAATGCCAACGGGTTTAAAATCCTAACAGAAAATAGAGAAGGAATTCAAGGAGGTTTACGTTTGTCATATGCAACACTAGGAGCTTTTTTAAAGTACCCTAAAGAGAGTTTGCCGAAGAAGCCTACTAAGCATATAGTAGATAAGAAATATGGCTTTTTTCAATCAGAAAAAGATGCTTTTTTAGATGTTGTGCAAGATTTAGGGTTATTGAAAAAAGAATCTGAAGGAGTTTCTTATTATCGTCACCCATTAGCATACTTAGTTGAAGCAGCTGATGATATTTGTTATACAATTATCGATTTTGAAGATGGAATCAATCTAGGTTTAATTGAAGAAGATTATGCCTTAGAATATATGATTAAGTTGGTAAAAGATACGATTGATAGTAAAAAATACCATTCATTACAGCATACTAAAGATCGTGTAAGTTATTTACGTGCCTTAGCCATAGGAGTATTAATTAATGAAGCAGTAGCCATCTTTTTAGATAATGAAAAAGCTATTTTAAATGGAACCTTTGATAAAGGGTTATTAGATAAATGTAAATATGAAGCTCAGATTAATGATATTATTAAATTAAGTGTTGATAAAATTTACAGAAGTAAAGAGGTTGTTGAAAAAGAAGTTGCAGGATATAAAATCATAGCAGATCTTCTAGATGTTTTTGTAACTGCTTTAAATAATAAATTTGATGATAAACAATCTAATTATGATAAGTTAGTACTTAATCTAATTCCACAGGAATATCAACAAGATAAAGAAAGCTTATATGATAGAATTATGCAAATTTCAAGCTATGTTGCAGGTTTATCTGATGGATATGCTATTCGTTTACACAGAAAAATAATGGGAAATATTAGTTAAGTATATATACTAATAAGATAAAAAACGACGCTATTTAGCGTCGTTTTTTATCTTATTTTTTTAAATATTTTTCTGCTGTTTTTTCAAGTTCATCATACCAGTTTTGGCCAAACTTTCTAATTAAAGCTTGTTTTACAAATTTGTATACAGGAACTTGTAATTCTTTACCTAAAGAACAAGCATCGTCGCAAATTTCCCATTTGTGGTAGTTTACGGCAGCAAATTCACTATAATCCTTTACACGAACAGGATACAAATGGCAAGAAACAGGTTTTTTCCAATCTACAATACCTTGGTTATATGCTTCTTCAATGGCACATAAGGCAGTGCCTTTATCATCAAAAATAACATAAGCACAATCGGCATCATTAATTAAAGGAGTTTCCAGTTCACCAAAATCACTAGTAACCCAAGTACCTTGTTTTTCAATAGCTTCAATTCCTTCTTTTCGTAAAAAAGGTTTAATTTTTGGGTATATTTCTTCTAAAATTATTGTTTCCTCTTTTTCAAGGGGTGCTCCCGCATCGCCATCTATACAACAAGCCCCTTTACATGCAGATAAGTTACAAACAAACTCTTTTTCTATAAGGTCTTCTGAAACGATGGTTTTTCCTAATTGAAACATAAAATGTCTTTAATATTGGGAAGTTTATATTAACTTCTTGTAAATTTAAATGCAAAAATACTAGATTGTAACATTACTTATATAATTTTGCACGCGAAAATATAGCAACTATGGACTTTAACTTCAAAGAAATCTTCACAGCCTTTATGGTATTATTTGCGGTAATTGATATTGTTGGAAACATTCCTATCATTATTGATTTACGTAAAAAAGTAGGACACATTCAATCAGAAAAAGCTTCTGTAATAGCAGGATTTATTATGATTCTGTTTTTATTCTTAGGACAGAGACTATTAAATTTAATAGGTATAGATGTACACTCATTTGCAGTGGCAGGTGCTTTTATCTTGTTTTTCCTAGCATTAGAAATGATATTAGGAATTACTCTTTATAAAGAAGATGATGAGGAAGCATTAAGTGCAACTGTTTTTCCTTTAGCTTTCCCATTAATAGCAGGTCCTGGTAGCTTAACAACACTACTTTCATTACGTGCGGAATTTAACCTTGAAAATATTATTGTAGCCGTTTTATTAAATGTAATTGTAATTTATATTGTGTTAAAAACGTCCAGAAAAATTGAAAAAGTAATTGGACCAAACGGAATAAAAATTATAAGAAAAATATTTGGTGTAATCTTGTTAGCTATTGCAGTTAAATTATTTGCGGCTAACTTTAAAATGTTAGTAGCTTAACTATGGTTTTTGATGTACTTATTGTTGGAGGAGGAGTATCAGGTATGCAATGCGCTTTAGTTTTAGGTTCTGCACTTACTAAAGAATATGCAAAAGGAAAAACAGTTGGAATTATAATGCATCAGCGTTCTTCTCACCTACAAGATGCTCTCTTTAATAATGTTCTAGGCTTAGCTCCAGAAACTTTAGGAAAAGATATTCTAGAAAGCGGTAGAAATCAGTTAAAAAATTTATACCCAGAAGTATCTCAAATTGAAAATGAAAAAGTGATAGCTGTTTTGGATGATGAAAATGGATATAAGATAATCACTAATAAAAATGAATATTACAGTAAAAAAGTTGTTATAGCCCTAAACTATTCAAAACCTTTTGAAATAGCTGGTTTAGAACAATATGTAGAGCGTCATATTAGAGCAAATGCTATGAAAGATAGAATTCAGTTACGTAATTTCAACCACTTAATAAAAGAAGGGTTATATGTTTGCGGAACCTTAGCTGGGTGGAGAAGTCAGTTTGCAATTGCAGCAGGAAGTGGAGCAAGTGTAGCGACAGATATTTTAACAGTATGGAATGATAATGTACCTACCAAAGTGCATGATAAACATAAAAAAGACTAATTATTTAAGATAGAATCATGAAGAAAATAATAGGAATAATAACAATTTTAATGTTGTTTATTAATTGTGGAGGAAGTGATAGTGATGTTGTACCAACAGAAGATAAAGTAGTAGCTGTTGATGATTCCTTTGAAGCTGAAGAAAATAAAGAGAATGTATTAGCTAGTTTTTTAGAGAATGATACTTATACTTCAGGAAATGTAAAAGTAACGTTTGAGACTAGTTCTGCAAGAAATGGAACTATAGTTAAGAGCAATAATGCTTTTATATACACGCCAGCACAAGATTTTGTAGGTACAGATTCTTTTAAGTATACTATTTGCAGTACAATTACGCCAAGTAATTGTTCTATTGCAACGGTAATCATTAATGTAAATTCTTCAGCCAATGGTAATCCAGGAAGTTTTAATATCCCTTCTGAATTATCAGAATATTATAAAGATGTAGACTTTACCTTAACAGGAAGTTCTTTAAAAGATGTTTTAGCTACTGAAATTATTAATAGTCATACTACCTTCTTAGATTATACACCAGATGTTTGGAATGTATTAAAACAATCAGACTTAGACCCTAACGATAATAGCAAAGTAGTTTTAATTTATGGTCATGACGATACAGATGGTAATTATGTAACAGATAGAACTCGTAGTAAAGATGCCAATGGAGGGAATACAGGAGATTGGAATAGAGAGCATGTATACCCTAAGTCATTAGGAAATCCAAATTTAGGAACTTCAGGTCCAGGGGCAGATGCGCATCATTTAAGGCCTTCAGATGTAACTTTTAATTCTCAAAGAGGGAATAAATTATTTGCTGCAGGTACAGGGAATGCCGGAGACGTTTCAGGGAACTGGTACCCTGGTAATGAATGGAAAGGAGATGTTGCTCGTATGATGATGTACATGTACTTGCGATATGGAGATAGATGTTTACCAAAGAATGTAGCTGTCGGTTCTGTTACAGCTTCTGATAGTAATATGGTTACTTTATTGTTACAGTGGAATGCTGAAGATCCTGTATCTGATTTAGAGATACAACGTAACAACGCAGTTGCTAATGCGCAAGGAAACAGAAATCCGTTTATTGATAATCCGTATTTAGCTACGGTTATTTGGAATGGTGATGCAGCTGAAAATACTTGGGAGTAGTCCCAATAACCTATTGATTCTTAATTTTTAAAAGAGTCAATAGGTTATTTTTATAAGTTCTACCAATAGGAATTTTGATGTTTTCTACATAAAGAAAAGTTCCTGTATATTTTTCAATCTTTTCTAAATTTACAATATATGATTTGTGTATTTGTACAAATTTGTTTGAATTTAGAGTTTCCTTCCAGTTTTTTAATGAATCTATAATCGTCAATTTTTTTGATGAGGTGATAAAATGCACATAGTTTCGATCAGATTCTAAGTATAAAATATCGGCTAGATATACTTTATGTATAATTTTATCTATATTCAAATAAGTAGCTTCTTTTTCTGAAGTTTTTGATTTTAATAATTGACTTTCTACTTTACTAATTGCTTTTAAAAAGCGATCAAAAGAAAAGGGTTTTACCAAATAATCAACAATTGTTTCTAACTCAAAACTATTTACTGCATAATCAGGGTATGCAGTTGTAATAACTATTTTAGGAGGGTTTTTAACTGTTTTTATAAAGTCTAATCCAGAAATATCAGGTAAATTAATATCTAGAAAAATAACATCAACAGTATTGTTTTTCAGAAACTCATTAGCTTGTATAGCTGTTTGAAAAGCATGTACAATTTCAGTATCTGGAATTTTACCGATATACTTTTTCAAAATAGCTTGCGCAGGCAACTCATCTTCAATAATTATACATTTCATAATTGATCTATTTTCAGTTCTATAGTAAAAACATCTCCTTTTTGATGAATGTAAAGAGAATGATTATCTGGATAAATTAATAGCAATCTCTTTTTTAAGTTTTCTAAGCCAATGGCTTTGGTATTTTTATTTGTGTTTATATTGAATTGATTACTACATATTAAATGTAATTGATGGTTAGTAACGTTGATAAAAATACCAATCTTACTATATGCAATGCTATGTTTAAAAGCATTTTCAATAATGGTAATTAAAAGGAGTGGAGCAATTTGGTATTGATTACTATCAGTTTTATAATGGTAATCAATTTCTTTCACTCCTTCAGTTCGAATTTTTTGAAAATCGATATAGTTTTGTATGAAAAGTAGTTCTTTTTCAAGAGAAACCTTTTCAGAAATTGTCTCATATAAGACATGTTTAAGGTTTTCTGAGAGTTTTAAGATTAAATCAGGGGTTTGGTTAGGTTTGTCAATAGAATATGCGTAAATCGTGTTTAAATTATTTAAGAGCACATGCGGATTTATTTGTGATTTTAAAAACTTCAACTCCATTTCTGTTCGTTCTTGGGTTGTTTGTGCTAATTTTTCTTGTCCGTCTAAAAACTTAAACAACATCCATATAAAAGAGAAAAATAATAGAGGTACTAGAGTTTGCCATAAATAATCGCTTAAACATTTCATAATAGAACATCCACAACGTGCAAAAACATTACAGTATAGTTGAGTTGCTAAAACAGAAATAAGAACAAAAGCAATTCCGTATAACACATACCATTTCTTTTTAACGAATAGCGGTAACAATAGTTGATTGTTAGTATATACGATAATGATAAGAATAAAAAAGTACTGTAAAAAAGGGTTTTCTGCCCAATAATATTGGGTAAATACAAAAAGTGAGATAAAGATAAATAAAGCCCAAAAAAGTAAGTGGATTAAAATTTCAGCGCTATGTTTTTTTAAAAGGTTCATTGTGTATTTCAAAGTAAACAAAATATAAGCTGTAATCAAAGCAGAAAGTACCAACGACATTTTTCTTTGTATCAATAACATGTTATAAGTTGTTTGTACATGTTTTAAAGTAGTGTATACGATTAGTTTTTTTATGGGGATATATTAAGATAAATTCGAAGAAATAAAATATTTATTACTAACTAAAAAATATTAAAAATGAGAAATACTGTATTATGTGTAATTGTAGGATTAATGGCAATTATGGCAAACGCTCAAGAGTTTCAATTTGAAACAGCATCAATCGATTACGGAAAAATTAAACAAGGCGCTGATGGGGTTCGTGTGTTTGAGTTTACAAATATTGGTACTGAACCGTTGATTATAAAAGATATTAAATCCACTTGTGGGTGTACAGTTCCTAAAAAACCAGAAAAACCAATTATGCCAGGTGAAAAAGGGCAAATAGAAGTATCATATGATACAAGAAGAGTAGGAGGGTTTTCAAAAGCCATTACGATTATATCGAATGCTAAAGCATCTAGAAAAATGTTAAAAATAAAAGGGCATGTTGAAAAAGAGAAAGAAAAAGATAGAGTTTAATAATTTAAAAGCCTGAGTTTATAAGCTCAGGCTTTTTATCTCTAATTGGAGATATGATTGATTTAGTAATAGATAGCCCCCCCGGATTACCATATTGTAATCATCGGAGACAAATGTATATGCTTTTCATTTCTTTAAATTTAAAAAAGGCATAAGTGTGTAAATATTAAGTATAAAAGAAGGTATAAAAAAACCGAAGCATTAGCCTCGGTTTTTTTATGTATAGGTGTCTTATTTTATCCTTTAAAGCTAGCTTTTAAGAACTCTGAGTTCATACGAGCAATGTTTTCTAAAGAAATTCCTTTCGGGCATTCAATTTCACAAGCTCCAGTATTAGTACAGTTACCAAAACCTTCTAAATCCATTTGAGCAACCATGTTTTTAACACGCTCAGTCGCTTCAACCTGTCCTTGAGGTAATAAAGCATATTGAGATACTTTTGCTCCAACAAATAACATGGCAGATGAGTTTTTACAAGTAGCAACACAAGCACCACAACCAATACATGTGGCAGCATCCATTGCTTTATCAGCATTTTCTTTAGGAACCAAGATAGCATTGGCATCTGTGGTGTTTCCTGATGTGTTTACTGAAATATAACCGCCTGCTTGTTGAATTCTTTCAAAAGAACCTCTATCAACCACTAAATCTTTAATTACTGGAAAAGCAGCAGCTCTAAATGGTTCAATTGTAATAGTATCTCCATCGTTAAACATACGCATGTGCAACTGACATGTAGTTACTCCACGATCTGGTCCGTGTGCTTCACCATTAATGTACATAGAACACATACCGCAAATTCCTTCACGACAGTCGTGGTCAAATGCTACAGGCTCTTCACCAGCATTAACTAATTGTTCGTTTAATACGTCCATCATTTCTAAGAAAGACATATGCTCGGAAATATCGGTCACCTTATATTCGACCATTTTCCCTTTATCGTTCGCTCCTTTTTGTCTCCAAATTTTTAGCGTAAGATTCATGTTACTCATATCTCTTTTCTTATTTGTATGAACGTTGTTTTAGTTCAATATCGTTAAACTCTAATTTTTCTTTGTGTAATACAGCATCAGCTGGTTCTCCTTTATACTCCCAAGCAGAAACGTAAGCAAAGTTTGCATCATCACGTTTTGCTTCTCCTTTTTGAGGTCCGTCTAATTCAACAGACTCTTCTCTAAAGTGTCCTCCACAAGACTCAGTTCTGTTTAAGGCATCTTTAGCAAATAACTCTCCTAACTCTAAGAAATCAGCAACTCTTCCTGCTTTTTCTAATTCTGGGTTCATTTCATTTGCACCTCCGGGAACTGTTACATTCTTCCAGAAATCTTCACGTAACGCTTTAATTTCAGCCATCGCTTCTTTTAAACCTTGTTCGTTACGTGCCATTCCACATTTTTCCCACATAATTTTTCCTAATTTCTTGTGGTAGTAATCTACAGAATGCTCTCCTTTATTGTTAATGAAGAAATCAATACGATCTTTAACCGCTTTTTCAGCTTCTTCAAATTCTTTAGTTTCAGTTGAAATTTTACCTGTACGGATATCGTTAGATAAATAATCACCAATTGTGTAAGGTAACACAAAGTATCCGTCAGCCAAACCTTGCATTAATGCAGAAGCTCCTAAACGGTTAGCACCGTGATCAGAGAAGTTTGCTTCACCAATAGCATAACAACCATCAATAGTAGTCATTAAGTTATAATCTACCCAAATTCCACCCATGGTGTAGTGAGTTGCAGGATAAATCATCATTGGTGTTTTGTATGGATTGTCATCTACAATCTTTTCATACATTTGAAATAAGTTCCCGTACTTAGCTTCTACTATTTTTTCACCTTCAGCAATAATTTTCTCTTGTGAAGGGTTTTTAATTCCATGTAATTTACATTGCTCTTTACCATAACGCTCAATAGCAGATTTAAAATCTAAGTAAACAGCTTCACCAGTAGCATTTACGCCGTAACCGGCATCACAACGCTCTTTTGCAGCACGAGAAGCCACATCTCGAGGTACTAAGTTACCAAAGGCAGGATATCTTCTTTCTAAGTAGTAATCTCTATCTTCTTCAGCAATTTGAGTTGGTTTTAATTTTCCTTCTCTAATAGCTAATACATCTTCCATTTTCTTAGGAACCCAAATACGACCATCGTTACGTAACGATTCAGACATTAGGGTTAGTTTAGACTGATAGTCTCCCGAACGAGGAATACAAGTTGGGTGAATTTGCGTGTAACAAGGATTCGCAAAGAATGCTCCTTTTTTGTGAACTTTCCAAGCAGCTGTAGCGTTAGATCCCATTGCGTTGGTTGATAAGAAATATACATTTCCATATCCACCAGAAGCAATTACTACTGCATGTGCAGAGTGACGCTCAATTTCACCAGTAACTAGGTTACGAGCAATAATACCACGAGCTTTTCCATCAACAATTACCAAATCTAACATTTCATGGCGATTGAACATTTCAATCTTACCACGAGCAATTTGACGGTTCATTGCCGAATACGCTCCTAATAATAACTGCTGACCAGTTTGACCTTTCGCGTAGAAGGTACGAGATACTAATACTCCACCAAACGAACGGTTATCTAATTGACCACCATAATCACGTGCAAAAGGAACTCCTTGAGCCACACATTGGTCAATAATATTTGCAGAAACCTCAGCTAAACGATAAACGTTTGCTTCACGAGAACGGTAATCTCCACCTTTTACTGTATCATAAAATAAACGGTAAAAAGAATCACCATCACCTTGATAGTTTTTTGCTGCGTTAATACCACCTTGTGCTGCAATAGAGTGTGCACGACGAGGTGAATCTTGGTAAGCAAAAGCTTTAACGTTATATCCTAATTCTGCTAACGTTGCAGAAGCAGAACCACCCGCTAAACCAGTACCCACTACAATAACGTCAATTAAACGTTTGTTAGCAGGGTTTACCAAGTCAATTTTATCTTTATAAGTTGTCCATTTATCTTTTAATGGACCTTTTGGAATTTTTGAATCTAAAGTTGCCATACTTGTTGCGTATTAGTGATTGAAATGATGAAATAATGCAATAATTACGAATCCTAACGGAATTAAGATTGCGTAAAGCTTACCAAAAGTTTTCAATCCTTTAGTATATTTATTATTTGCTCCCACAGATTGGAAAGCAGAATTAAATCCGTGTAATAAATGTAATGCTAAGAAAACAAAAGCAATTACATAAGCACCTACTCTAAGTGGATTTACAAATTTGTGTTGTAATTCTTCAAAATATCTTAACCCACTTTCTGAGTTGTATGGGTCTATTAAACCAGACATATCACCTTGAATGAATTTGGTGTTGATTTCTGGAAACCAAAAATCGATAAAGTGTAAAACAATAAACGCTAAAATAGCGGCTCCACTATAAATCATGTTTCTACTCATCCAAGTAGAGTTCGCAGCTCCGTTATTTTTAGCATAACTTACTTTACGTGCACTGTTGTTTTTCATTTCTAAGATGAATCCCATTACAAAGTGAAAAACAACACCAAAAATTAAGATTGGTTGCATTACATACTGTACCAAACCGTTAGTTCCCATAAAGTGCGACAATTTGTTAAATGTTGCTCCATTATCTGGAAAAATTGAGGTGATGTTAATTGCAAAATGTTGTAATAAGAAAAACATCAGGAAGAATGCCGAAAGTGCCATGGCAAACTTTCTTCCGATAGAAGATTTTAGTAATCCGCTCATTATTTTGTTGATTGATTAAATAATAGCACAAATTTAAGAGGATGACAGTACTTGAACAAACTTTACGAATTGTTTTCTTAAATATTTAGAATGGGTTTAAATAGTGAATTAAGAAAACAGTTTTTTTGATATTTGTAGAGGAAAAAATGAGAGTGAATTTAAGCTTTTTTTGATGTATGGGGTTTCAAAAACCATATTTTCTGAATGTTAAATTGACTCTTGGTTTTAAATATTCAGGATTTTTGGGTAGGCTGTGTTCGTAGTATTCTTGACAATCTTTTTTCATAACTAATAAACTCCCATGCTCCAGAAGTATCTTGTTTTCAATCATAGTTTTATTTTCTCGAAGATAAAACATACGTTCTTCACCTAAACTAAGGGAAGGAATAATATCAGTATTTCCAAAAGCAACTTTATCTGAATGATAATCAATGCCAGAATTTCCATTAGGATAATAAATACATACACAAGTTTTAAATTCTTGTCTAGTGTGTTCTTCAACTTGCTTTTTTAAAGGAAGCATATATTTTGGCCATATCATAGTGTTTCCCCAAGCTGATTTTTGAAAAATATTTTTCTCCATTAAATCAGGGTCAATAAACATTAATTTACCAAAGTTGTATTTAATTACCTCATCAGATGAAAGTCTCATTTCCATCATTTTTGTAAGTTCAGACAGGCTTATTAATTGTTTAAATAACTCTGTAGCATCTTTTTCAGTTAAAAAATTAGGGTTGTAACTGATAACATTATTAAGGCTGGTTGACATTTTATATTATTCGTTGATGGTTAGGTTCATTATTGATGCCAGTTCTTCAGGTTTTTCAAGAGGAACCATATGACCACAATTCTTAATCATTACGTATGTTCCTCTTTCAGTTTTATTGGCAAACTCTTTTAGTTTTTTTGGGTTGATAAGCGCATCATTTTCGGCAGCAATAAAAAAGATAGGGATGTTTAAATTTAAAACTTCTTGTGAAATATTTAATCTAGTTGAAGTTGCTTTTAACTGACGAAGTAGTACGTCTTTTCCTAAGTCAGCATCCATTTTTTTTATAACAGAAATAATTTCGGAATTACAGTGATTATCTGGGTGTAAAAATTGTTGAATTCTTGCTTGAGAGATTCCTTTGTAGGTGTGTTTTTCTAAAAAGTCAATAGTGCTTTTTCGTAATTGAATTTCCGACTCATTCAACCCATCAGTGTTAGCAACAACTATAACTAATTTTTTCACTTTTTCAGGATAATGAACACTAAAGTTCATAGCAGAAAACCCACCTAAAGAAAACCCAATGATAGTGGCTGGTTCTTCAATGTGATTCAGTATAATTTGATTAATTTCCTCAAAAGAATTAGCAGGAGTAATATCAATATGGACTAGAAGTATGTTTTTTAGTTTAGGAAAAACATATTGCCATAAATCTACCGTACACATGGTGCCTGAAATTACATATACTTTTTGCATTTATCTATTATAATTAGAACTAACCAAACATTTGTTATTCTTCCACTTGCCAATTAATGTTTTTTTAGGAATCATCTCATTATTACAAGTTAGAAAATTACCGTTTTTATCTTTTTTAATAATTTTTAATTTTCCTTGATGAATAGCGTTGATTACTCTGTAAATTAATCCATTTTTAGAAAGGTTACCACCTTTTTTGGAAAGTGTTAAACCAACTTCGTTGTTAAATAAATCCATTTCTGAAGAAATTTGATCAGGAATAACACCATCTTCTAACTTTCGTTCTTTGTAGGTTTTGTAGTTGTCTTTTTCGTGAGCTTTGCCAAGTGAACGAGCAGCATTTTCACCAATTGATTGTTTTAATAAAGCCATCCAAAAAGCATGACGAAATGCATCTACTTGTCCACCTGCATGATCGCCATCTAACAAGGGAGAAACTCTTAGAGAGTCACTTACTCTTGATGCTTCACGTGAAACAATAAAAGCTTTTTTTGCTTTAAAAGGATGGAGTAGTACCCATGTTTTTTGAGCTCCTTGTAATTTTTTAAATTGTTGCCAGTTGGATTGTGCAGTGGTATAAAAAGGCAGTAAAAGAACTAAAAAAAGCAGTTTTTTAAGCATAAAAATTAATTTTTACTGCTAATTTGCTCTTCTAATTCAACAATTTTACTTTCTAAATCGTGTAATCTATCATAAACATCAATAGGTTCAGGCATTTGTTTAGAGGCGAACATAGTTACATACCAAACTTCCATAATTTCCTCAGCATTTATGGTATAAGTAGGGTAGTTACCATCTTTATTATCACTTTTTAAAATAAGTTTACCTCTTTCTTCTATTCTATTAATTACACGTTTTAAAACAATACCATCATTTTTACTTACAATTATATATACACGACCATCTTTAATATCATGTAAATTCTCAACATACTTTCCAAAAACTAAATCTCCATCAAAAAAAGTACGCACCATAGAGTTTCCTTGTACTTCAAAACAACGAAAGGTGCCATTGTTAAGATGAGGCATATTAAAAGAAGGAAGTTGTTCTATATAATTTGAATCTCCATAACCATTTAAATAACCAGCTCTTGCTTGTATAGGAACATAAACCACGTTTTCATTACCTGAAGAATTCACAGAAACAACCTGAGGAACTCCAGAATATGTTTGAATATCTGTAGGTTTTGTTTTTAGCATTATATCACTTTTTCCAAATAAATAATCAGGATTAATGTTAAATTCATTAATAATAGAAGTAAGAACATCGTAACCAGGTTTTGTTTTTTTTCTACTACCGTCAGATTGAGGTCTCCCATTAATAATGCTATCTATAGTAGTTCCAGTAACACCTATTTTTTTTGAAAAAGAAAAGTTATTTAAGTTAAAAGCATCTCTAATTGCTGCTATTTTTTCGGAAATTCCCATAACATTTTATGTTTTTACATATTGCAAAAATAATTAAACTTTTGTTTGTTTGAATGTGTAATATGTTTTATATTTGCCTCGTTAATGAATTGCTAATATACAAAAAAATTGTAATAATCAAACATTTGTGTGGTTTTAGCGATTGTGTTTTTAAGATTTCAACTTGATTTTCTTCACTTTTTTGAAATCTATACTCGTTTATTCAAACATTTTTTTGAATAAAACCAAAATCAAGAAAAAAGAACTGTTAGAAAAGCAACTAAACAGGGCTCTTTTTGAGCTTGATTAAAAAATTAATTAAATTTTATAAAAATGAGTAAAAAACCAATCAAATCAAACCTATTTAGGTTTGTAACATTACGTAGTCCACAATTAATTGAAGACAAAGAAACTGGATTTGTTTCCTTTCCAGAAGAAAAAAAAGCAGAAAGTTTAGCTTTTCAAGCAATACAAGGAGCTACTACAGATGAAGAAAGAAAAACAGCATTAAAAGGAGCTTATAGTACGAATTTTACACCAATAGCTAGTAGGGTAGAGATTAAAAATTTACACGAAGCGTTATATCAGTTTTCTGGATGGTTAGTGCGCAATAAGACAGTATTATCGTATGCTGGTATTGATGCTAATTTATATGCAGCACAAGAACTTACTGTTGATGAAGAGTTAGTTTTATGGGAAAACTTATTTCATCAAACCATTAATAAGGAATCGGCTATTGTTCGAGAAGGACTGATTCAAATGTTGGTAGCGAATAAGTTTTTAAAAGCATTTAATGTATTTACTAACAGCTTTTCACAAGAAACAGAGGGGGAAATTGTTTTTACAGAAGAAAATGAAAAAGAATTTGTACGTAGAGCGAATGCAAGTGTTATTGTGCCTAAAGAAGTGGTTATTTCAGATCAACAATTTGAAGGAGGAGCTACAAACATAAGTCCTAGTTCATCAGAGTATTTGACATCTAGTTTACAGGTTGAGATGGCTAAAACACGTTTACAACAATATGAACTAGGTTTAAAGGAAATTGAAAAAGCTGAGTATGTTTATAATAAAAGTGAGCAGGTACGATATAAAGAAGCTTTACAAGCTCATGAATTAGCTGTAGAAGATATAAAAAACGCAGCTCAACCAACGATTCAAACAATTGTAGACGCTAAATCAGGATTTGAAAAAAGATTAGAAATATATCCAGATTTAGAATTGCCTAAGTTTGAATTTGAAAAAGCAGAAGAGATTAGTAGAGCTGCGGACGGTACAACGACAACTACTTTTCAGTATTCAGAAGGGACTAAAGATTTATTAAATTCTGAAGGACTCAAATTATATGATAATTTTTATGAGGCAAAAACGGTTCTTAGACAAAAAATAAAAGAAGAGAATCAGAAAATTTTAGAAAACACTCCAGAAAAAGTGAGAGCTGTTTCTATTCAAGGAGGTACTCTAAATTATAACCTTAGTAAAAGTACACCACTGTACTCTTATTCGGGAGATGTTTTTGGTCAAATGGGGAAAGGATCAAAAATTATTATGTTTTTAAAGGTTGAAGATTCTACTAATGTAAGAGTAACACAGGCAAGTTATACTTTAGATGATGTTGATGCTCAGGTACCGTATACTGGTACTTCATTTAAGAGTAGTCCTGCTAGTTTTGATGATACGTTGTTACGAATTGAGTTATTTCCAGAAAATTTACAACAGTTAATTTCAGGACCTGTATTTGGTTTGAACGGTAGTTTTGTTTTAAGTAACGGAGTGTCGTTAGAGTTTAAAAACATTATGTTTCAGGTTAAGTTTGATGATGGGTACTATGAAATAACTAACAATTTTGTTGGTCAATGTATAGTTAGTGGTAATGCTTCAGGGGATACAAGTAATGATGGAAAAGATGTTCTTTATGGAATATCTCAATTAGGAGTAGCAGATTTTAGGCGAGTAGAACAAGAAGTGTGTTGCTATGTGCCCGGAGAAGTGTCGCACATAGAAAATATCATGGCACGCGAATATAAAGAACGTTCTACTAGGGACTTAAGAGTTTCAGAAACAACTACGGAAACAACAACAGAAAAAGAAGTAGAAAACTTGACGGACACTACCTCAACAGAACGTAATGAAATGCAAAACGAAGCGTCGTCTATTGTAAATAGTGATAATGCTACTAGTTTTGGAGCAAATGCAAGTGTGTCTGCTGAATTTGCTAAAACTAGATTTTCTGCAGGAGCTAATTATAATAACTCTTCATCAACTTCTGCTTCTGATTCTAATTTACAAGCGCAAACGTATGCTCAGGAGGTAACAGAAAGAGCTTTAGAACGTGTGGTTCAGAAAATTAGTACCAAACGTACGTCTCGTATATTACGAGAATATGAAGAGAATAATACTCATGGATTTGATAACCGTAAAGGAGATAAACACGTTACAGGAGTGTATCGTTGGGTAGATAAGATTTATAAGAATAAGTTGATAAATTATGGTAAACGCTTAATGTATGAATTTGCGTTACCAGAACCTGCGAAGTTTTATATTGAATCATATTTGAAAAATGGCGGAGAAAATGAAAAAACACCAACAGGATTTGATATTTTGGGAAAACCTGTTCATCCAAGTGGTTTAAGAATGTATGCGATTAATAACTCAAAAGAATTAAACCAAAACAATTATCAGTATTTAGCTTCGATTTATAATGCAGAGGTTGAAACCGCACCAGTTAATGAGATTTATGTTAGTGAATCTTTTAAATTAGATTCGACTAAAACTATTAACGCTTATGAATCATCTTCAATTGAAGGGGATGTAAAATTACCTGAGGGTTATGAGTCGGTTGAAGTTAATGTAAGTTATACAGGTGTGGAGGATGATAAAGCTGCAAATGCAAAAGGGTTCTTTATTAATGTAGGAAGCATTAAAATAACAGATAGAGAAAATCAACCGAAGTTGCATAAAGAGGTTACTAGAACAATGTCAGGACATACAGGTAATGTTGCTGTTTCTGCTACACAAGTTGATTTTTTTACAGGTAGTTTAAATGTAGTTATAAAGTGTAGGGTAGATAGAAAAGGTATTGAAAAATGGCAAAATGAAACTTATAAAGCTATTATAGATGCTTATAATGAGCGTTTAAAAGAATATGAAGATTTAAAAAAATCTCAAGAAACTGAAAAAGAGCCTAATGAAAAGAAAAAAGAACTAAGTTCTCAAATAAACCGTAGTATTGAAAAGCGTGAATTAAAACGTATTGCTATCGATTTAATGACAAAACCTTTTGATGTTGTTACCGCTCAAGATAATTATAAAGAAGAAGGTAAAGAAGTGGATGCCAAACATGTTGTAAGAACGGCTAAATTTCAAAAGCACGCTGAAACAGTTAAGTTTTTTGAACAAGCATTTGATTGGGAAATTATGGCGTATACATTCTATCCTTATTTCTATGGAGCAGAAGGTAGTTGGGATGCTAATTTTGAGTACAACGAAGGTAGCGATCCTATTTTTCAAGCCTTTTTACAAAGTGGTATGGCAAGATCAGTAGTACCGGTACGTCCAGGTTTTGAAGAAGCTGTAAACTGGTATATGAAAACTGGTGAAATTTGGAATGGTCAAGGAATGGTTACCGATATGGATGACGATTTATATGTTTCTGTTGCAGAAGAAATGCAAACTATTGAAGGTGAAGTAGAAGGTGCTTGGGAAACTCGTGTACCAACAACGTTAACCGTGTTACAGGCAGATTCTGTAGTATTAAATGAAGGAGGTTTGCCGTGTAATCCAGACTGTGAAGGTCAAGGCTTATTTGATGTAAGTACCTATAAGATAGGAGATGGACCAGATGGTGTAGATTACGATATTGTAGGCGATACCAACAATGTAGCATAAGTGCAGTAAAAATGTTTGTTAAACAAACATTTTTCTATACACACAGTCACAAACCTCACCCTATATTTTTTTACGTCATTACTGTAAAGGTTAACTAATTCGTTGACAAAATCTTATATTTTGTTATGCGTATAAATACAGATGATTTAACTCTAGTTCGAAGCTATTTACAGAAGTATCAATTTTTGATAAGTGAGTA
>NZ_JBECOV010000013.1:0-92024 GCF_040104435.1 Tenacibaculum sp. SSH1-16 | reverse complement strand
CGTACTCACTTATCAAAAATTGATACTTCTGTAAATAGCTTCGAACTAGAGTTAAATCATCTGTATTTATACGCATAACAAAATATAAGATTTTGTCAACGAATTAGTTAACCTTTACAGAAATGACTAATGTTTTGTTACATAAAAATTATATTAGTGTTTAATAATTTTTATTGAGGTATTTTATTTGCTTTTTTGGTTAAGAGAATATTCCTATAAGTATTCCACCTATTATGTAAGCAATACTACCTACTGAAGAATAAAGGTAATATTGCCTAATTTTTCTTTTAAACTTAAATGTTTCAAATCTTTTAATATCTGAATTATGAGAATGAAGAAATACATTAACAATACCAAAAGGAACTAGTACATAAAAAAGCTTCAACTCAAGTTCTAAAGATTCATTAATTCTTTTGTAAGAAACATCAATATTATAAAGCAGACTTTCTGCTTCTTTTATAGTTAAAGAACTTTTATCATAAGCATTGATAAATGTATCTTTACTTATTTTATTATTATATATATACTCTATAAGTTCTTCAATTGAGTATTTTTTTACCTTTTCAATACTTACCATATAGCAATCCTCAATTTATTAATAACAACCCCAATTATACTCATTATAAATTTGATTAACTGTTCACACAAAAAAAAGCCTTAACTTATTCAGTTAAGACTTTTTAGTTGGCCCACAAGGACTCGAACCTTGAATATCGGTACCAAAAACCGGTGTGTTACCATTACACCATGGGCCAATGTTTACAGTGCAAATATAAAAACAAAGTTTTATATTTAGAAATCATTAAACACTTTTTATAAAAAAATCCTCACGAAGTTCGTAAGGATTTTGTTGGCCTACAAGGACTCGAACCTTGAATATCGGTACCAAAAACCGGTGTGTTACCATTACACCATAGGCCAATTGCTTATTTCGGGTGCAAATATAAAACAAAATTATATTTCAGCAAATTTTTTGTGCTTTTTTTCGTTTACTTCTTTTTCAACCTCAAAAATTTCATTTAACAGAACTTTATATGAGAGCTTATTTTAGAGAAACTGTTAAAATTATATTTTTGTTTTCAACGAAAAAATCATTAGTAATTAATACATTCGTACTTTATATCTAGATAAAAAACTATGACTGAGTTTAACTATAAAAAGTGGAACATCATTTTAGGATGGGTTTCGTTTGCAGTAGCGTTAATCACTTATACCTTAACTCTTGAACCCACAGTGAGTTCATGGGATTGTGGAGAATACATCGCAACTGCTGTAAATTTAGAAGTTGGACACCCTCCTGGTGCTCCTTTATTTCAAATGTTAGGTGCTTTTTTCGCTATGTTTACTAGTGATCCTAGTCAGTTGGCAAAAATGGTCAACTTTATGTCTGGATTGGCAAGTGCTTTTACTATCCTTTTCATGTTTTGGACAATTACCAATTTAGCTAGAAGAATGGCTATAAAAAATGGAAAGTTAGGTAATAATGAAGCTATTGCTGTATTAGGAAGCGGATTAGTAGGTGCTTTAGCGTATACTTTTTCAGATAGTTTTTGGTTTAGTGCTGTTGAAGGGGAAGTGTATGCTATGTCTTCTTTCTTAATGGCGCTACTATTTTGGTTAGGGTTACGATGGGAAAGTGAATTAAATACTTCTAGAGGAAATAAATGGTTGGTATTAATTAGCTTTGTAGTTGGACTATCTTTTGGAGTTCATATACTATCCTTATTAGTAATTCCATCAATCGTTTTGGTATATTTCTTCAAAACATATAAGGATATCAACATCAAAACAACTGCAATTGCTACACTAGTTGCAATATTAGTTTTAGCGTTTGTGTTTAAGTTTTTATTCCCTTTCACTTTAAAATTCTTTAGTGTTGCTGAGTTATTCTTTATCAACCAAGTAGGACTACCTTATAATTCAGGAACTATTATAGCTGGAATTGTTTTAATAGCTTTATTCTTTTACGGATTAAAATATACACGTAAAAAGAACTTGGTTACTGCAAACACTTTAGTACTTTCAGTATTATTCATAATGATTGGTTTCTCGTCTTGGTTAATGTTACCAATACGTGCGAATGCTGATACCATTATTAACGAGAACAACCCATCAAGTGCGCGTGAACTACTAGCATACTACAATCGTGAACAATATGGTGATGCAAATGTTTTTTATGATAATTACTATTCTGTAGCTTATGATAGAGAACAAGATGCCGACAATCCTTATAAAGACGATAAACCTAAGTACGAAAAAATAGATGGCAAGTATGTTATTGTAAACAGGTACAAAAATGTACTTCCTAATTACTCAAGCAAACACAAAGGGTTTATTCCTCGTATGGTAAATCCTGCTTCTGAACAACAATACAAAAGTATTGCTGGAATTCCTGCTCGAAGTAAAAGACGTCCAACGTTTTTAGAAAACATAAAATTCATGGTTGATTTTCAATTTGGATATATGTACGGGCGTTATTTTATGTGGAATTTTGTAGGTCGCCAAAACGATATTCAAGGACATTTAGACATTGAAAATGGAAACTGGTTAAGCGGTATTAATTTTATTGATGAAGCTCGCTTAGGCTCTCAACAAAATTTACCAGATGATGTTAAAAACAACAAGGGACGTAACACCTACTTCTTTTTGCCTTTTATTTTAGGGCTTATTGGCTTGTTATATCAACTCAATAGAGATAAGAAGAATTTTTATGTGTTAACACTGTTCTTTTTATTCACAGGATTAGCTATCATATTTTACACGAACCCAAAACCTTTTGAACCTCGTGAACGTGATTATGCGGTAGTTGGTTCCTTTTATGTCTTTGCTATTTGGATTGGTTTTGGAGTACTTGCCCTTTATGATTACTTTAAAAAGTATGCTCCTAAAAAGGTAGTTGCAATTGCTGTTTCAGTGGTTTCATTACTAGCTGTCCCTGCTTTAATGGGCTTCCAAAATTGGGATGATCACGATAGAGCTGACCGTTATTTAGCTCAATTAAATGCACAAACCTATTTAGAGAGCTGTGACCCGAATGCAATCATCTTTACTATTGGAGACAATGACACTTTCCCTCTTTGGTACATGCAACAAGTAGAAGGTGTTCGCAGAGATATTAAAATAGTAAACACAAGTCTTTTTCAAACAGATTGGTACATCGATCAAATGAAAAAGAAAACCTATGATGCTGAGCCTATTCCATCACAGTTAACACACGATCAGTACAAGTATGGAACCTTGGATATGGCATACTACTACCCACTTCCACAGTTAAAAGATTCTTTACTTAATATAAAAGATTTTATGCGTTGGATAGCTAGTGATAATGATGCCACTTATTTAGACGCAGGAGATGGCGCTAAGGAAAAATTTTATCCAACCAACAGAATTCGTATTCCTGTTAACAAAGAAAATGCTTTAAAAACTGGATTAGTAGCACAAAAAGATGCTGATAAAATGGTAGATTATATTGACATTACTGTTGATGATAGAGGTTTATCAAAAGCAAGACTTTTAATGCTAGACATTTTAAATAATTTCGACTGGAAGCGACCTATTTACTTTACTGGTGGTGCAAATGCTGATGAAGAATACATTTGGCTAAAAGATTACTTACAATTAGATGGAATGGCGTACAAATTAGTACCTATAAAAACATCTAATAAAGGGCGAACAATTTTTGACATGGGACGCATAGATCCTGAAAAAATGTATAACAATGTTAAAAAATGGGATTGGAAAACAATCAATAACGGAGAAATTTACCTAGATGAGCAAAGTAAGCGTAACGCAATTTCATTACGTAATAACTTAATTCGTTTATCTGAAGAATTCTTACAAAAAGGAGATTCTGTAAATGCAAAAGACGTGTTAGATTTATCGTTACACAAAATGCCTATTAAAGATTTTGATCACTACAATTTCTCTTTAGGCTATCCAGAATTGTATTATCGTATTGGTGATATTAATAAAGCTAGAGAAACTGCCGAAACCTTAGCTGATATTTTCCAACAGAAGTTAAAGTATTATAGCACATTTAATACTCAGGACATTGATTTAATCATCGATAATTTAGAAACAACTCTGTACATGTATCAAAACTTAGTTCAGCAAATTACTCGATATGACAAAGATGAAGATTATGGTAAAAAGTTTTTTGAAGATTATATAACACATGCTCGTCTATTTAGTCATTTAATGCCTGAAGAAGAGCCTGAGCTTCCACAAGAACTCGATACTATTAAGCCTTAATTTAATGAGGTTATATTTTATAAAGACACCACGTATACTTAAACGTTTATTCGCTAAATATACGTGGTCTTTTTTTTCTACTCAAAAAGAAATATTTCTAACCTTTGATGATGGACCTATTCCAAAAGTAACAGAATTTGTACTTGACCAACTTCACCTATTCAATGCAAAAGCTACTTTTTTTTGTATTGGTGATAATATTCGAAAATACCCCGCTGTTTTTTCAAGAATTGTTAATGAAGGACATTCGGTAGGAAACCACACTTTTAATCATTTAAACGGCTGGAAAAACAGCAATACAACTTATATTAACAACATAAACAAATGCGAAAACTTATTATCGCATCAAAAAACAAAACTATTTCGCCCTCCTTACGGAAAAATAAAAAGAAAACAAGCCAAACAACTTCTTGCTAATGGTTATAAAATTATTATGTGGGATGTATTGTCAGCAGATTTTGACCCGACTATTACTAAAGAAAAATGTTTACAAAATGTACTCAGAAATGTAGAAAATGGGAGTATTATCGTTTTTCACGATAGTATAAAGGCTAGCGACAAGTTATATTATGTGCTTCCAAAAGTTCTAGAAGAATTTTCGTTACAAGGTTATAAGTTTAAGGCAATTTCTTAAACAAACTGCTGAACTAAGCCTATTAACGTATTAGCGTCTTGCTCTCCAGTTTGGCGCCATTTCATCTCTCCATTTTTATAAATCATAAAAGTTGGATTTCCTTTAACACGTAAGGCATCTGCAAGAATTTCATTCTTGTTAATATCTATTTTAATCACCTTGGCTTTGTCTCCTAATGCAGCAGCTACATCACGAAGTGTATCTAAACTAGGTTCTAGTTCACTCCAATCTGCATAAAAATCGATTAACACAGGTTTGTTAATGCTTATAATTTCACCAAACTTTGTCATCTTTTGCATAAGTTTTATCAGTAAAGTGCCTAAAATTACTAATTTTTTGTTAGGTAATTATTATGATAATCTTAAAAATACTGAAAAATCAAGCTTTTTTTAGCTCAATTACGGTAATTTCAGGCCAAATCCCCACTCTACCAGGAAAGGCATGGTAACCAAACCCTCTATTCACATTAATGTACCTATTAAACTCTTTATATAACCCTGCCCATTGTTTATAAACATATTTTGATGGGCTCCATTTTATCCAACCAGGAATTTCAATCCCAAACTGTAAACCATGCGTATGCCCGCTTAAAGTTAAATGATAATTAAAATCGTCTTGTTTTACTTTATACTCCCAATGACTTGGGTCGTGGGACAGTAAAATTTTAAAATCATTTTTACTTACCCCTTCTGATGCTTTTTTAAGATCTCCTGCTTTATTAAAGCCCTTTCCCCAGTTCTCTACTCCAATCAATGCTATTTTTTGTCCGTCTTTTTCAATGTATTTATGCTCATTTAATAATAATTCAAATCCTATTTTTGGATGAATATCTTTTACTGCTTTAAAATTTGCTTTTTTATCTTCTGGGGTTTTCCAATCAGAATAATCTCCATAATCATGATTACCTAATACTGAGTATTTTCCAACAGGTGCCTCTAACTTTGAAAAAACAGAAATCCAATCATCCATTTCGTGTGCAAAATTATTTACAATATCTCCCGTAAATAAAATCATGTCAGATTTTTGCTCGTTAATTAAATCTACTCCATATTTAATTTTTTCTTTATTATCAAAACTTCCTGAGTGAATATCAGTAATGTGAGATATAGTAAAACCATCAAAAGCTTCTGGTATATCTTTAAAACTTAACTGGTATTTAAGCACTTTGTAATTGTATTTTCCTTTAAAAATACCATACAACATACTTGCAAACGGTAGTGCTGCCAGTCCTAAAGCTAGTTTTGATATGAAAGCTCTTCTACCAACCAAGTCTTTGGTTTCTTCTTTAAACAAAAATGAGATTCCTTTTTGAGACCATCTAACCACATCTTCTCCAAACATTAATAAAAAAATCACCACCTTAGGAACTAAAACAAGTAAAAGTATTCCCATTGCCCATTGAAACTCTCTTGTTTGCCCAGAACTTCTATCGTAACCAAAAATTACATAAAAAAAGTGTATGTAAGCTAATACCCCAATTAACAACCATCCATAACGAATAATTTTACTTCTTGTAAGTGTTTTTATTGCTTGAAAAGCATATGCTTCAAATACAATAATTATTGCGGATATTATAATAACTGTTACTAACCAACGAGACATCTATTTCATTTTTAAGGAGAAACAAAGATACTGCGATTCTTAAAATTGATTTTTAACATCTTGTTAAAGTTTTGTAGCTTTACCTCCAAAGTTCATAGAAACGATAGTTTTTCTACTTTTTCTGTAAACAAATCGATATCAACATTTTATTTCAATAGGCTTAAGACTTAACATGGCAAATCAAAAACGACTTTTTTTACTCGACGCGTATGCTTTAATTTTTAGAGGATATTATGCCTTTATTAAAAACCCACGTATCAACTCTAAAGGGTTAGACACCTCAGCTATTATGGGGTTTACCAACTCTTTACTAGATGTAATAAAGCGTGAAAAGCCAGATTATTTAGCCGTTTGTTTCGACAAAGGAGGAAGTACTGACCGCGTTGAAGCTTTTGAAGATTATAAAGCAAACCGACAAGAAACACCTGAAGCCATTCGTTTAGCTGTTCCTTACATTGAAAAAATATTAGGAGCCATGAACATACCTGCCATTGTAAAAGAAGGGTACGAAGCCGATGATATTATTGGTACGCTGGCTAAAAAAGCTGAGAAAAAAGGACTACACACTTACATGGTAACGCCTGATAAAGATTTTGCTCAACTGGTTTCTGATAATATTTTTATGTACCGCCCACCTCGTATGGGAAATGGATATGAAAAGTGGGGTGTTGAAGAAGTGAAAACTAAGTTTGGTGTGGAAAACCCGTTACAAGTAATTGACTTTTTAGGAATGATGGGGGATTCTGTTGATAATATCCCTGGATTACCTGGTGTTGGTGAAAAAACAGCCAAGAAATTTCTTGCTGCTTATGGTAGTATGGAAGGTTTGTTTGAAAACATCCATGAGTTAAAAGGAAAAATGAAAGAAAAGGTAGAAGCTAATCAAGAATTAGGCTTGCTTTCTAAAAAACTAGCAACCATTATGCTAGATGTTCCTGTTGAGTTAGAATTGGATAAATTGGTTTTTGAGCAACCCAATGTTGAAGCTACCAAAGAAATTTTTACTGAATTAGAATTTCGTCGTTTAACGGAAAACTTCTTAAAAACATTTGCTCCTTCTGAAGAAACTACTGCTGCATTAGAAATACCTAAAACAACAAAGACTAGTGCTGCAGGTCAATTTGATTTATTTGCAACTCCTGGTAGTGGAAGCGCTACTAAAGACACAAATATTAACGGTTTTAAAACTATTGAAAATACGAATCATTTCTATCAATTAATAGAAACACCTCTTTCAAGAAAATTATTGTTAGAGAAATTAATGCAACAAAATTCTGTGTGTTTTGATACTGAAACAACTGGATTAAAGGCCTTAGAAGTTGAGCTAATTGGAATTGCTTTTTCATGGGAAGCTGGTAAAGGCTATTATGTTTCATTTCCGGAAGATCAAGAAGAAACAAAAGTTATCTTAGAAGAATTTCATCCATTTTTTGAAGCTGTAAACATTGAAAAGATAGGCCACAATTTAAAATACGATATCAAAGTATTGTCAAATTACAACATGCCTGTAAAAGGGAATTTGTTTGACACCATGATTGCGCATTACCTTATCAATCCTGATATGCGTCATAATATGGATGTACTTGCTGAAACCTACTTAAATTATCAACCAGTTTCTATTACAGAATTGATTGGTAAAAAAGGTAAAAATCAACTTTCAATGCGACAAGTTGAGTTACCAAAACAAACCGAATATGCAGTTGAAGATGCAGACATCACCTATCAATTAAAAGAGCACTTTTCTAAAGAGTTGGAAAGTGGTAATGTTACCAAGTTATTCAACGAAGTAGAAACACCATTAGTTTCTGTACTAACAGCTATGGAAATTGAAGGTATTAATTTAGATACTGACTTCTTAAAAACACTTTCGAAAGCCTTATCTAAAGACATCTCACAACTTGAGCAAAACATATACGAACAAGCCGGTGAAGAATTTAACATTGCATCTCCAAAGCAATTAGGCCCTATCTTATTTGACAAGTTAAAACTAGTTGATAAACCTAAAAAAACTAAAACAGGGCAGTATTCTACAGCAGAAGATGTACTTTCTTATTTAGCGAAAGATCATCAAATAGTTGCTGATATTTTAGAATATCGTCAGTATAAAAAACTACAAAGCACTTATGTTGATGCACTTCCTAATGAAATTAACCCTAAAACTGGGAGAGTACACACTGTATACGCTCAGGCTGTAGCAGCTACAGGACGCTTAAGTTCTAACAATCCAAACTTACAGAACATTCCTATCCGTACAAAACGTGGACAAGAAGTACGTAAAGCTTTTATTCCGAGAAATGAAGACTATGTATTGCTAGCGGCTGATTACAGTCAAATTGAATTACGAATTATCGCTGCTTTAAGTGAGGAAGAAACCATGATTAAAGCCTTTCAACATGGTGAAGACATTCACGCTTCTACTGCTGCAAAAGTATTTAATGTTCCTATTGAGGAAGTAACCCGCGAGCAACGTAGCAATGCTAAAACTGTAAACTTCGGAATTATTTATGGAGTTTCTGCCTTCGGATTGAGCAATCAAACCGATTTATCTCGTAAAGAGGCAAAAGAGTTGATTGACACCTATTATGCAACCTATCCGAAACTACGAAATTATATTTCTAAGCAGGTAGATTTTGCTCGTGAACACGGATATGTGGAAACTGTTTTACATCGTCGCCGTTATTTAAAAGACATCAATTCTCGTAATGCTATTGTTCGTGGTGCTGCAGAAAGGAATGCGGTAAATGCTCCTATTCAAGGTTCGGCTGCCGACATCATTAAACTTGCCATGATTAACATTTATAAGCGATTTGAGCAAGAAAACTTCAAGTCGAAAATGTTACTACAAGTACACGATGAATTGGTATTTGATGCACATAAAGATGAATTAGATATTATTAAACCGATTATTAAACAGGAAATGGAAAACGCCTTTAAAATGAGCGTTCCGTTAGATGTTGAAATAGATACAGGAGCTAATTGGTTAGAGGCGCATTAAAGTTTAGTAATTGCCTTTGCTAAAATCTCTTTTACCTGAAGTTTTAAACTTTCAGGTTCAATGATTTTAGCATAATCTGAAAACACAATATACCATCTTGAAAAACTGTGTTCAACATAAGATGTCATGAATGTCATTTCCACTTGGTTTCCTTTTACTTTTTCAGAGACAAAACCGTGTTGCATTTTACTATTGTTAATATATCGCACCACGCTTTTATCAACAGAAATAACAACTTTTGTTTTTGGTGTGTTTTCATACTGGCTTCGGTATTCATCTAACGTAATATGTTCTCTAGTAAAATTATGTTGAGTTGATTTTATCGCTAGCATTCTATCGGTTCTAAACTGCCTGTAGTCACTTCTTAAATGGCAAAAAGCCAATACATACCAAAATCCTGATTCGTGATAAATACCCACAGGTTCCACAAAACGTTCAGAAGGTGTTTCTCTATTTACCGCCTGATATTTTAAAAATACCTGCCTTTTTTCAGCAATACTTTCAAACAAGGTTTCAAGTGCATTTGGTAAACTATCGTTGAACAATTTATTTGTAGGGTCCACTAATATTTGTGATTCTAAGGCAGAAATCCAATCTTTTTCACGACCACGCAACACTGATTTTAACTTCATCATAGCAGACTCATAATAATTCCCTAATGATTTATCTACAAACTTCTGCATTAGTTTTTCGGCAGCCACAAAACTTCCTACTTCTTCTCTAGTAAACATAACAGGAGGCAAACGGTACCCTTCCATAATAGAATAACCAACACCAGCCTCACTTATTATGGGCACACCTGATGCTTCAAGGGTTCGTATATCACGATAAATAGTACGTAGGCTCACCTCAAATCTATCAGCCAATTCTTGTGCTTTTACTATACGTTTAGATTGTAACTGAATAAGTATTGCCACAATTCTATCAAAACGTTTTACCGTGTCTAAACTCATAATGCTATAACATATTTCCCAAAGATAGGATTTCAGGCTGAAGTATTTTTTAAATTTTAGCTTCAACATAATAACTATACTTTATACAAAGTAACATACAGTAAGTGACAACCGCTTGTCAATAGTCTTTTTAAGATTTATTTTTTTTCTACTGACATAAAGCTGTCACCACCCCATATTAATTTTGATTTCAAATAATAAAAATTACAATTATGGAATCAACAACAAGCACATTATTAGAACAAGTAATTACACCTTCTGAGTTATTAGCACATTGGCAAGGGCATCGAGGTTTAACCCGAAGAACTATTGAAGCTTTTCCTGAGGAAGCCTTTTTTAATTACTCTATAGGAGGTATGCGTACTTTTGCTGATATGGTTATGGAACTTTTAGGTATAGCTGGACCTGGTATTAAAGAAATTGCTACTGGAGAAATTCAAGAATTAATTGAAGAGGTTGACCACGGCAACAAAAAAGAAAAAATTCTTGAACTCTGGGACAAGGCTACTGACGAAATAAATACTTATTGGACTAAGATAAAACCAGAGCAGTTTCAACAAAACATTAAAATATTTGGTCAATATGAAGGTACGGTTTGGTCATCAATATTCTATTTTATTGACAATGAAATCCATCATCGCGGACAAGCCTATGTGTATTTGCGCGCTTTAGATATTGAACCTCCATATTTTTATGAACGTTAATCTAACTAAAATGAAAACAGTTTTGGTATTTAAGACATCCATTACAAAAAACAATGAAATTAAAATTGTTCAACCTACTTTAAATCGTTTGATTACCAAAAATGACCGCTGGAATTTTGACTTAGAAGATTGCGATAATATTCTTCGGGTAGAGACTCAAATGATTAAAGCTGATGCCATTTTAAAAGCAATACAACATCATGGTTTTTATTGTGAAGAATTGTTGTAAAAACAGTAATATTTTCTAGAAACAGTAAATATAATGTAAATAAGAAACCGAATGAAGAAACTAATTGCTTCTCTATTCGGTTTCTTTACTCTTTCAAGATGATATTATCTATTTTATTACAAATGTTTCGTTTTGTATCCAATTAGCCCTTAGTTTAAATACAGTTTCTAAATAGATAATTTGCTCTGGCTCTTTTCTTAATAAGAAATTTCCAGTATCCCACATACGATTATTATTTTCATCAACTATAGCTCTAACACTATATTCCTTGGGTTCTAGTAAGATAAATTCTATCTTTTTAGAAGAAGTAAGATACCTTTTTTCTACAACCTTATCTTGACTTAATAATTCAATAATAACAGGATATTCTGTTTCGTTTTTAACATCCAAAACAATACTTCCATAATCTTCCACAGTACGCGTTGTGAATTTATAATCTAACGTATCGTTTGTAGTTTCAAAAACATCGGTTATTCCTTTAGGTAAGCCTTTAAAAATGTATCCATATTTAGGTTTCTTTTCAAACAATACAGCTAGTTTATTAATCGACTGCTTTTGCAATTCAAAAGGTACATCAACAGTATCTTTATCTATCAATGAAAACTTCGATTTATCAAAAGAAACAATTGGGTTATTTGTTTTAATAAACATAGTATCTTTCAGGTTAAGAACTCCACTTACACTAGATGACACAGATAAAGAGTCAATTTTCTTTTTTCTTAAAAACACTGTAACAGTATCTTTAAAATTCTGATTATTTACTATAAAATTCAATGAATCTCTCTCTACAGGTGTATACCAATAATTGAGTGTATCTTTATCTTCCTCAAACTGAGTAAACGACTTGTAATCTTGCGGAACTTCCGATAACAGTTCAATACTCATATCTTCCTGCTTCCCTTCAAAACCAAACTGAATTTTTCCTTTTGTTACTTCTTTTCCTCTTTTAAACTCATATGGCTGAATTTCTTTAAAAAAACGAATAGGTTTGTTTAGCAAAGTATCTTTTGGTAACGTAATTGTATCTACTACAAAACCAATTTTATCTGTTCTACTATTAAAAATATAATCACTTGAAGGCTCTTTTAATGCTAGCATTAAATATTTTCCTTCACGTAAATTACTAAACTCAAAATTTGTAGAATCTAGCGTGCTTGTTACATAATTTGGCTTTTTCTTAAAAACAATAGAATCGTTGTAGGTACTATCAATCTTATATAACAAAACACTAACTTCTTTCACCTCTTTTTTATCAAAAGCATCAGCTACTGCACCTTTAATTTTTAAAGAATCAATATAGTCTCCTGTTGAAAACACATACTTAAAGCTCTCTAACTTGTTGTTTTCGTTGTTATCTTGAACTGCATTTCCAAAGTTAAAAGTATAGGTGGTATTTTTCTGTAACGTGTCTAATATTTTAATATTAATATACTTACTTGGTGTTCCTTGTGGTGTAATTAACGGTGGGTTTTTCATTGGTGGAGAAACTACCAACTGTTTTTGTAGGTCTTTTAAAACAATATACTCATCAAAATAAATACGAATGTTATCATCTTTAAAATGAATAGTTTCATAAGGAGGATTTGCAGTAACCATTATTGGTGCGGTTTCATCCTTTGGACCTCCTTCTGGTCGTCCTTTACGTGCACAACTACTTATTAAAAAAGCGAAAAGAGTTACTAAAATAAAGTGTTTATTTTTCACAAATTATTGGTTTAAAATCCATTTTCAAAAGTAGTAAATTAAGATGGAATGGTATTAGTCTTTTTGTGTATACGCCATTGTAGCAACACTTATCTTTATGTTTTGCGTTTTTAAAAGTTCGTTTGCACAAGCTTCTAATGTTGCTCCTGTTGTAATAACATCATCAATAAGTAAAATATGTTTATTTTCAAAAAGTGTTGTATCAACAAGTTTAAACTTTGTTTTGTTATTAGAAAACCGTTCAAATCGTTGTTTTAATGTTTGCGTTTTAGTTTTGGAAGTTCTTATAAGAATATCTGGCTTATACTCTACATTCAAAATATCACTTAATCGTTTTCCAAACATGGTTACTTGATTATATCCTCTACTTTTAAGCTTTTTTAAATGTAATGGTACTGGAATAATATAGTCTATATCTATAAAAGTATTTAATGTTTTTAATCGTTCTCCAAACCAGTCAGCAATAAATATTCCAATTTCTGGCTGATTTTTATACTTTAATTGATGGATCAATTTTTGGGTAACTCCTTTCTTCCTGTAAAAAAGAAAAGAATGTACTGCTTGTATTGGTACTTTCCCATAAAAATTTGACATTAATGTAACATTTATATGCTTATTATCGTCTATAATTGGCAAGTCGTTTTTACAAATAACACAGAGAAGTGTTTCATTTTGTAATAACGTTTTTTCACAATTTACACATAATTTGGGGTAGAATAAGTAGAATATCTCTTTTAAAAATTGCATCTTTACAAGCCTTTTTTAACATAGGAAGATACAAAAAACAACAATAAACTATATTTTGAGTAAAAAGTTTAATTTTTTTAAAGAAGCTGTAAAAAATTACAAAACATCAGGCACAGTTGTTCCAAGCTCTAGATACCTAGCTAACAAGATGCTAAAAGAAATTGATTTTAAATCTGCTGAAGTTATTGTAGAGTTAGGACCTGGAAACGGAGCCATAACACAATATTTACTAAAAAAACTTCAACCCAACACCATATTAATATGTTTTGAAATAAATGATGCTTTCTATAGAGAATTAAAAAAAATACAACATCCACAATTAGTTGTTTTAAAGGCTTCTGCAGAAAACATAAAACTTGAAATACAAAAGCTTGGTTTTTCAAAAGCCAACTACATTGTTTCTAGCTTGCCCCTTACCATAATCCCAAAAGAAATATCGCACGCTATCTTAACAAAAAGCTATAACTTTTTAGCTCCATCAGGACTATTTATTCAATATCAGTATAGCTTAACTTACTACAAAAAACTAAAAGAAGTTTTTGGAGACAACATAAATTTGAGCTTTGAACCATTAAACTTTCCACCTGCTTTTATTTATAAATGTGTTAAAAAATAAATAGTATATTAGCACAGAGCGTCCCCTTTTTTTATACCCTTTAAAATGATGATAGTCTCAAAAATAAAAAATAATAGTTTTGTTGCCTTCTTAATTTTACTAATACTTGTTATTGGTTTTTTGTCTTATCAAAATGCTAGAGACTATTCTGAACTCAAGGCAGTTTTTGAACTTGAAAAAAAAGAACTAGAGGGCGAATTAACAAACATTATTGAGGATTATGAAGAAGCTAGCTATAAAAAAAATGAATATTCATTAAAGCTAAAAGGTGGGCTTAACAAAGTAATTCAACTAAGAGATTCTATTAAAAACCTAAAACAAGTAGACTATAAATTTATTGGGTATTTTAGGAAGAGAACAAAAGTACTTATTGAAGAAAACAAAAAGCTTTTTACTGAAATAAGTCACTTAAACACTATAAATAACAAACTAATTATAAAGAACGATAGTGTTAAAGAAGCATTATTAATAAAAGAAAAACAAAACACTAAACTTACCAACATAAATCGTTTTTTAAGTAATGAGAAGTTAGCTTTAAAGAAAAAAATAGCCACTGCTGAACTTATTGAAGTTTCTTCTATAAAAGCGGAGGCAATGAGAAAAAAAAGAAACGGAAAGTTTACATCTACTTCAAAATCGACAAAAGTAAGTGCTTTTAAAATAGAGTTTGAGTTAATGCAAAATAAAGTAACGCCACCTGGTTTAAAAGAAGTTTACATTCAGATAACAGATATGAATAAAAATGTGATTGCCCCATATAAAGAAGTAAATTTACAAAACAATAAAAAAATATGGTGTAGTGATATTTTAATAGCTGAATACAATAACGAACAACTATCTATGATTTCTTTTATCAATATAAAAAATAAAATTAATGCAGGAATATACCATATAAATACATTTGTGAACGGTATTTATACTGGTAATAAATCTCTAGCATTAAAATAAAACACCCCTTAATAAATAACTTAATATAATCAATTTCCCCTTAACTTATGAATCAACAAAAAACCAAAAATGTTTTAATTTTAGTATTAATTATCTTATTACTTTTCCTATTTTTTTATTCTCATCAAAAATCAAATGAAAATGAAAACCTTCAAAATATTTTTTTAGAAGAAAAAGCTGAGTTACAACAAGATCTAGACGAAATGATTAAAGATTACACAGATGTTGTTGTTGGTAAAAAACGTTTAGCTGACAGGTTAGAAGTAGAGCTAATTAAAATGAAGAACTTAAGAGACTCAATAAAACTCTTAAAATCTGATAACTTTGGACTTATAAGAAAGTACAGAAGTAGAATTGCTAGCTTAGAACGTGAGAATAAGAAACTTTTCATTCAGATAGATTCTTTAAACAGTGCGAATGATGCTTTAACACAAGAAAATGTTATTGCTAATGAAATTTTACAACAAAAAGATAGTGTAAATGAAACTCTAACAGAAAAAAACAAAGAATTAGAGGCAAAAGTAGCTATTGGTGGAATTATTAAAACTAGTCCAGTAAAAGCTATTGCAATGAAAGAACGAAGTAGTGGAAAGCTAACATCTACAAGTAGATCTAGTAGAACTGATGCTTTTAGAATTAATTTCGATTTGTTAGAAAACCCAATTACTAGTGCTGGTGAAAAACGCGTATACATTCAAATTATTGATGAAAACAAAAATGTAATCGCTCCTAAAGGTAAAACTGACTTAAAAAACGGACAAAAAGTTCAATACACAGACTCTTTAGAAGTTAACTACAACAATAACCGTTTAAGTCTTGTATCTTTAATATTAGTAAACAGAGACGATATTAAAAAAGGAAAGTATATAATTAGTGCTTTTGTTGATGGTGTTTACTCTGGAAATACAACAATAAAGCTAAGATAAAACCATAACTATTAATTATTAATAAAAAAGTGAAGAGCTTAATTTATTCTTCACTTTTTTCTTTTTCCATACCCTTAGTTTAAATCCTTATTTTATTTTTGCAATATGGCAAAACAAGAAGATCAATTTAAAAAAGTATTATCACACGCAAAAGAATACGGTTATGTATTTCAATCATCTGAAATTTACGATGGTTTAAGCGCAGTGTATGATTATGCTCAAAACGGAGTAGAATTAAAGAAGAATATTCGTGATTATTGGTGGAAAGCAATGGTGCAAATGCATGAAAACATTGTAGGTATTGACGCTTCAATACTAATGCACCCAACTACTTGGAAAGCTTCAGGCCACGTTGATGCTTTTAACGATCCTTTGATTGACAACAAAGACTCTAAAAAACGCTATAGAGCTGATGTTTTAGTTGAAGATTTTAGAGAAAAAATCAACGAAAAAATTCAAAAAGATATAACCAAAGCAAAAAAACGTTTTGGTGAAGCTTTTAATGAAGATGAATTTAGAAGTACAAACCCTAATGTTTTAAGACGTCAAAAACAAATTGACGAGATAACAGTTGAACTAACTAGAGTTCAAGAAGAAAACGACTTAGAAGGATTTAGAAATTTAATTATAGACTTAGGCATTACATGTCCTGTTTCTGGTTCTAAAAACTGGACAGAAGTTAAGCAATTTAACTTAATGTTTGGAACGCAATTAGGAGCGTCAGCAGATAGTTCAACGCAAGTATATTTACGTCCTGAAACTGCACAAGGTATTTTTGTAAACTTCTTAAATGTACAAAAAACTGGACGTATGAAAATTCCTTTCGGAATTGCACAAACTGGTAAAGCTTTTCGTAATGAAATCGTTGCGCGCCAATTTATTTTTAGACAACGAGAGTTTGAGCAAATGGAAATGCAATTTTTTGTAAAGCCAGGAACTCAAAAAGAATGGTATGAAAAGTGGAAAGAAACTCGTTTAAAGTGGCATATGTCTTTAGGAATGGGAGAAGAAAATTATCGTTTTCACGATCATGACAAATTAGCACATTATGCTGATGCCGCTGCTGATATTGAATTTAAATTTCCTTTTGGGTTTAAAGAATTAGAAGGAATCCATTCTCGTACTGATTTTGACTTAAGTCAACATGAGAAATTCTCTGGAAAAAAACTACAGTACTTTGACCACGAGGACAACACTAGTTATGTGCCATACGTAATTGAAACTTCTATTGGTTTAGACAGAATGTTCTTAGCTGTTTTCTCTAACTCTTTACAAGAAGAGGAGCTAGAAAATGGTTCAACAAGAACTGTTTTAAAATTACCTGCAGTTTTGGCACCAACCAAAGCAGCTATTTTACCATTAGTTAAAAAAGATGGTTTACCAGAAATCGCTCGTAAAATTGTTAACGATTTAAAATGGGACTTCAATGTTGTTTATGATGAAAAAGATGCTGTTGGAAGAAGGTATCGTCGTCAAGATGCTGTTGGTACACCTTTCTGTATTACGGTAGATCATGACACTATAGAAGACAACACTGTTACCATTCGTCATAGAGATACTATGGAGCAAAAACGAGTTAAAATAGAAGATTTAAGCAATATTATTAAACAAGAGGTAGATGTACGCTCTTGGTTACAAAAAACGGAAGCATAAATCTAAAAAACGTCAAAATAAAGCAAGAATCCTAAACGTAACTGTTTAGGATTTTTACTTTTGCAATAGTAAATAACTTCTCTTGAAATAAATACGAATGAAAACTATACTTAAAATATTATTCATCATCTTTTTACTTTGGATGATAACTGGTGCTTACCTTTTAAACACAGAGCACCCTAAAGCACAAGTAGTAATAGGACTAGGTGTTTTATACATGTCTTTTATATTAATGCCTTTATTTATCTACTATAGATATAAAGATGGTAAGTATAAAAAATATATTATCAACTCTGATAAAGACAAAAAAAAAGCTAAAGATTAAACTTCAGCTTTTTTACTTTATTTTGCTCTCTATTGTAAGGTAGGTGAGTAATTTGTTGGGTAATCATCTGGTTTAGCTAAACCGTCTTTACCTAAGGTAAAGTTAGATCCGTATGTAGCATCAATAGCAGCTAACATTTTATTAGCCATTAACGCATATCCTCTAGCTGTTAAATGAATTCCATCTAAACCAACTAAACCACCTGTTACTAAACTAGTATTCATATTATAATTCCCAAACTCTAATCCAGTAGTAGAAGCTTCTTGTAAAATAGCTTTAAAATCTACAAAAGCCAACCCTTTTGCTTCAGCTACCGATTTAATAGTTGCATTATAAGAATCCGTAGCATTCTTAACTCTACTTACCTCATCTTTTGTTAATACCCATTTATCTTCAAGAGGTAATGAAACTCCTTCTACAGAAAACATTCCTGCTAGTTCTTGTGATAAATCTTGTGACATTAAAAACGCAACTGAATCTGTATTAACTTCACCTATAATCGCACTACTTGGTAATACTAATAAGTCTTCTTCTGTTGCTTGTCTTGCTTGACCGTAATAAGTACCTAATAAACCTGCTACTTTTTGTAATGTAGTTGCATCAGTAGGTAATCCAAAACTTGCCACAAAAGGAGGGAAAGTAGGACTTGCTAATAAAGCTCCAACAATTTGAGCTGTCTTATTATCTAAAGACTCATCTTTAATTACAACTGCATTTGCAGCATCTGTGGTAAAAACAATTGATCTTTCTGGAACACCAATTGCTTCAAAAACTCCGTTAATAGCCCCAAAAACATTATTTAATGTTGGTATTTGCGCTCCAAAATCAGGGTTACTAGGATCTAATGGCGCATAAGGAACTGTTGTAAAGTAAGGTAACGATGTTATATAAGGTAAATTAGCTACGACTCCTTTTCTATCTCCCGCTGCTAAAGCATCAACGGTACTTGAAAAAACAGAAGCAAAAAGATTTGAATTAGTAATATCATTTGCTCCATAACTTGTTGGGTCTAAGTTTCCTGTTTCATTATGATCTTCTCCTACACCACCAGCTATAGAGTATCCTAAAACATCATTTCCTCCTATTTCAGATAATGTAAAAAATGTTGGTTGCTGTACTAATACATCTTGTATAACACTTGCCATAGGGTTAGATGCCATTCTTACATAATAAGGGTTTGCATTTGGTAAAGCTGCTAATGCTCCATAACCTTCTACTCCTAGGTGAAAGCTTTTTAATCCAGGGATTCCCATGTTATTATATGGTCCCGTTTGTATATTACTTATCTCTGTTGTAGGTGTTTTTGATAACCTTGCTGGCCCATCACCATTAAAATAAAACCTTGGCTCTCCTTTTTCTTCTCCTCCTATTAAAAAACCACCTATGTTATCATTCATTAAAGGTTGTGTAAAATCGCCTCCGCCAACCATAGCAAATTTACTAGCTAAGATATTTGGAAAAGAGTTCTCTTGAGAAGATTTAAATAAAGCCCCATCTGAAAATCCTGCTGTAAAAGAGGCTCCTACTGCTACATATTTAGAAAAATCTACACTACCAGCTTCTAGTGTTACATTGTTTTCCGCTTCTCCTTTAATCTCAGGTAATGTATTATCTACGTCACAGGCGGCTAACCCTAAAAATAACGCAGACAAAAAAGTATATTTAATTGTATTTTTCATTGTTTCTTTTTTAGTTATTGATAGTCCAAGAAATGTAATATTGAGAACCTACAGCTCCTACTCCTGGCGCACTTAAGTATTCTTCACCTGTTAAATTAGATCCTCCTACTTTAAATACTGATTTAATTGAAGGAACAGAATAATTAATTTGAGCATCAAGAACTGTTCTTTCTTCAATTGTTCCTTCTAAGAAAGTAGACTGCCAATAAAATTCATTTTGCCAACGAGCACTTACATTAAATCCAAAGTTTTCAAATAAATTTGTATGTCCAAATTGCATTTTTACTTTATGCTCTGGTGTGTTAAATCCAGCTTCAAAATCAGGATCAGAAGCTTGATCAAAATCAAACTTAGACCATGTATAGTTTAATCCAACATCAAACCCGTTAAATACTTTTGTGTTTAATCCTAACCCTACTCCATAAGAATTAACATCTGCCGTTGAATTTGTTTTTACACTAAATGTTCTTACTAAGTCTCTATTAGTTAAGTTATTTATGGTAGCTGGCGTATTTGGGTCTACTAGTACAACTACATCTTTATTAGAAATAAAGTCAGAATACATATTATAATATGTACTAAAATCAATAGATAGTTTGTTTTCTCCTAAGGGAAGTGCTGCACGATATCCAACTTCAAAAGATTTAACTTTTTCTGGCTGCACTAAAGCTGTCTTAACTAATGTAGGATCAGGAATATTTGGATTATTTGGTTCATTCGCTTTTCTACTAATTGAAGCAGCAGAATACCCTCTATTAAGAGCATCTTGACCCGTTAAAGTAAATGTTCCTGTAGTTGTTTGAACAGCAGTTGAAAAACGATCAATATTGTCAGGAGCTGTTCCTAAAATAAAGCCTGCTCCTGTTGCCAAACCAATATACTGGTCTTGGGTAGTTGGGTTACGGAAACCTGTTTGGAAAGACGCTCTAAAGTTATGGTTCTTGTTTTCTCCTGCTGCATAGGCTAAAGAGACTCTTGGTGTAACATTTCCATCAAAATTATCAGACTTATCATAACGGATAGATCCTGTAAACTTCAAACGGTCATCCATCATTTTCTTCTGAACTTGTGTATATACACCGTACTCTCCATATTTAATAGGCCCATCACTATCAGTATAAATAGTACCAAAAGAGTTAAGCTTGTACTGCCTGTAAGAACCTCCTACTTGAACTTCAGCCCAATCAATGTAATCACGTAAGTTTAAGTTTGCATCTGCATGATAGTAACTTGTATTATCTCTAAATCTAGACCCTGTCATTAAATCTGGATCAGCAGTTACTTCATTAAATAGTCTTGTAAACTCAGCAGAACCTGCTTCTGGTCTGTTCCTATCAGCAAAAGCTCTTGCTTGATTATGATTGCTTGCCTGTACTCCAGGAACGGATCCTAAATACGCAGCTGCATATTCTCCAAACCAAACTGAGTTCTCTTTCCATTTACTGTTTATATTTATTGCAGCAAAACGAGTATCATAAGAATCTCCAGCGTCTTCACCTGCATAATACCCTCTTACAAAAAAGTTTTTACCTCTTACTTCTAATTTATGTTGCTCCATAAAGAAGTTAGCAAGATTATAACGGTTTTGTCCTTGATAAATGGTATTACCTGTACCGTATTTTGAATTCCAAATTATTTCAACACGGTCATTTCCCAATGGACGGTAATGAATAGCTCCATTAAACTTTACACTTTTAGCTTCGTTAGACATTAAGTCTACTTCTCTATACCCTGTTCTACTAACATTTCCTATTGCTCCTCCTAAATTAACAGATACTTCATCTCCATATATATTTGCTCCATCATAATTTGGATCATCAGTATGATTCATACCTGGAATATATGTACCACCGATACCTGTTGTGTTTCTGTAATCAGTTGCATGCCATTCTTCTCCTTTTAAGTAAGAAAAACTAGCTTTAACAGCAAAATAATCATCAAAAGCATGTGCCATTTTAATTGTAGCATCATAATATCCATTATCTCCTGCTGCTTCTTGACTTGTTAAGCCTGTTTTTAGACCAACACTAATACCTTGCTCGTTAAACGGGTTCTCACTACGCATTAACATAATACCGTTAAAAGCATTAGCTCCATATAAAGCTGAAGCTGCTCCTGGTAAAATTTCAACGCTTTTTACATCTACTTCAGAGATTCCCAATAAGTTTCCTATGGCAAAATTTAATGCTGGTGAAGCATTATCCATACCATCAACTAACTGTACAAAACGCTCATTACCAAAGGTAGCAAAACCACGTGTATTTACTGTTTTAAATGTTAAGCCTCCTGAGTTAATATCAACTCCTTTTAAATTTTCTAATCCATCATAATATGAAGCAGAAGCTGTATTCTTTATTGCTCTTGAATCAAAACGCTCAATTGTTACAGGTGATTCCATAACTCGTTCTGGAGTCCTTGAAGCTGATACAACTACCTCATCTAAAGAGGTTGCGTTTTCTGTTAAGCTAATTTCAACAACTTGGTTGTTTTTTGTTATCTCAACTGTTTTTGTTTGATATCCTAAGGAAGAAATTTCAATAGTAAACGGAGGAGTATCTGTTACCGTCATTGTAAATTTACCATCAAAATCAGTAGACGTTCCTACTGTCTTTCTCGAAACTTTAATGTTTGCTCCCGGTAATGGTCCGCCAAGCGAAGCATCACTAACCGTACCTGTAATGGTAGTTTGAGCAACCATTATTGCTGTACCAAATAGCACAAATGCAACAAGTAATAGTTTTTTCATCATAATGTAAAGTAATTTGTTAACTGTAGTGCAAAATACAATTTTTTTTCATTTACAGAATATTTACCCTGTTTTTTTACAATTATACTAATTATACATCGAAAAACTTACCAAAAACAAATTTTACATTTTATTTAAATTTTTATTATTTATCATCTCATACAAATTGTATTTTTGCTTAAATTTATTAGTTATCTTGGAAGTTATACATTCTCTTTTTGACCTTAACCCTTCTCAAAAAACAATAATCACCATCGGTACTTTTGATGGAGTGCATATTGGGCATCAAAAGATTATTGAAAAGTTAGTTAGTGAAGCAAAAGCTAGTAATAAAAAGTCGGTGTTACTAACATTTTTTCCTCACCCAAGAATGGTATTACAAAAAGATGTTTCTATTAAGTTAATCAATACTATTACCGAAAAAGCTCAACACCTAGAAAAATTAGGGTTAGATTATTTAATAATTCATCCTTTTAGTAAAGAGTTTTCAAGACTTACCGCTTTAGATTTTGTTCGTGATATTTTAGTTAATCAACTAAATATTTCTAAACTGATTATTGGTTACGATCACCATTTTGGTAAAAATAGAGAAGGTAATATTGAACAATTAACAGAGTATTCTCATTTATATGATTTTACTGTTCAAGAAATTCCCGCTCAAGATATTGATGATGTATCAGTTAGTTCTACCAAAATTAGAAAAGCTCTTGCTAACGGGCATTTAAAAACAGCTAATAATTACTTGGGATATAATTTTTCTCTTACTGGAAAAGTTGTGAATGGAAAACAACTAGGAGGAAAAATAGGTTTCCCTACCGCAAATATTGATATCCCTGAAGATTATAAATTAATTCCTAAAACAGGTGTTTATATAATAAAATCTATTATTGAAAACACTACTATTTATGGAATGATGAATATTGGTAATCGACCAACAGTTGACGGTGAACACCAAACAATTGAAGTACACTATTTCAATTTTAACCAAAATCTATATTGTAAAGAATTAACTATTGAATTACTTTACTATTTAAGAAATGAACAAAAATTTGATTCTGTTTCTTGTTTAATTTCTCAACTGAAAAAAGATAAACAGAATTCGTTACTTTTTCTAAAAAGTTACGTCAAACCCTAACCTTAAAACTATACTTAAAGCCCCCCGGTTTCAAATATTTTTAGAATTAGTATTATTGACGTAACTACACGCAAAGTTAATTTTTTTAACCCCTATATAATGACAAGTATGTCATTATGTATTTCATATGTTTTTAAGAATTTGTATCAAAAAAAGAATGATGCTGTCAAAAAAAGAGGTTACTTTAAAAAAGGTAGCACTTTGTGTAAAAGCTTTAAGAGAAGAATACCACATTACTTCAAGTGAATTTTATATTGATACTGGAATACACCTAGCTAGAATAGAACAAGGAAAAACAAATGTTACTATCACCACTCTTCAAAAAATATGCGACTATTTTAATATTACTTTATCTGACTTCTTTGTAATGCTCGAAGAAATTTAGTACACAAAACACATTGCTTAAGTCTATAGCTTCTTTTATCTTTGCTATTCTTAAAAAATTAAAAAGATGTTACAGGTTCAGTTTATTAGAGAAAACAAACAAACTGTTTTAGACGGATTAGCAAAACGTAATTTTGCTAATGCCGAAACAATTATTGAAGAAGTATTAACTGCTGATGAAACGCGTAGAACTACACAAGTTTCTTTAGACACTATTTTAGCTGAATCTAACAAAATATCCAAAGAAATTGGCGGGCTTTTTAAGTCTGGTAAAGTTGAAGAAGCAAATCAACTAAAAGCAAAAACAGGTGAATTAAAAGAGCAATCTAAACAGTTAACAGAAGAATTAAATTCAGCTGCAGAGAAATTAAACGAATTATTATATCAAATCCCTAATATTCCTCACCCATCAGTAAAAGCAGGAAAGAATGAAGAAGATAATGAAGAAGTTTTTAAAGAAGGTATTGTTCCTAATTTAGGAGAAAATGCATTACCTCACTGGGAATTAGCGAAGAAATATGATATTATTGATTTTGATTTAGGTGCTAAAATTACGGGTGCAGGTTTTCCTGTTTATAAAGGAAAAGGAGCTCGTTTACAACGTGCTTTAATCAACTATTTTTTAGATAAAAATACCGCTGCTGGGTATAACGAAGTACAGGTTCCTCATTTAGTAAATGAAGCTTCTGGTTTTGGAACAGGACAATTACCTGACAAAGAAGGACAAATGTACCATGTAACTGGAGATAACTTATATTTGATTCCTACTGCTGAGGTTCCAGTAACTAATATGTTTAGAGGCGATTTAGTTAAAGAGGCTGATTTACCTATTGCAGTTACAGGTTACACTCCTTGTTTTCGTCGAGAAGCAGGAAGTTATGGAGCGCATGTTCGTGGATTAAATCGTTTACATCAATTTGATAAAGTTGAGATTGTTCGTGTTGAGCACCCTGACAATTCATACAATGCTTTAAACGGAATGGTAGAACACATTAAAGATATTTTACGTGAGTTAAAATTACCATATCGTATTTTACGCTTATGTGGTGGAGATACAGGGTTTACTTCTGCCTTAACATTCGATTTTGAATTATACTCAACAGCACAAGAGCGTTGGTTAGAAATTAGTTCTGCTTCAAATTTTGAAACTTTTCAAGCAAACCGTTTAAAGTTACGCTTCAAAAATAAAGAAGGTAAAAGTCAATTAGTACATACACTAAATGGTAGTTCTTTAGCTTTACCTCGTGTATTGGCTGGTATTTTAGAAAACTACCAAACTGAAAATGGAATTAAAATTCCTGAAGTACTAGTTCCTTATTGTGGTTTTGATATAATTGATTAATCAATTATAATATAAAAAATGAAAAAACCCCAAGCCTCAATTACGATGCTTGGGATTTTTAATTAATCAATCCCCATTGAAAAAAATATGTTTAATTGGCAACTACTGCTACCATTAATCTCTTGTATTTATTCATTTCTAACAAAGCTTCAAAATACTGAGGTATTTGCCCTTTTCTCATAAATTCATTTGCATTCTGCTTTGCTAACTCATATTGTGTCGTAAAATTTCTCATAGTTTACACTGTTTAGTTGTTTTATTAATAAGACAAAGTTCGTGCCAAAATGTTACACTTCTATTTAAAAAAGCATCTCTTTTAATAGTATTTTAACAATTATGTTCTGTATTTTTGGTAGATAAAACCGCTCTTAGCTGAATTAAACATAAAGCAAAACGCTTAAACTTTTCCAAAATGAAGAAAATCATTATTCTATTTAATTTACTCATTTTAAGCTTATTTTGTCACGCACAACAAAATGAGTTTATTATTGCTGAAAATTATTTTAGAAATAATGAGTATGAAAAAGCCATTCAATTATACAAAAGGCTGTATGATCAAAGCCCCTATAATACAACCTATTTAAAAAAACTAATTACTTGTTATCAAGAAACAGAACAATTTATAGCTGCTGAAAATTTACTCACTCAAAAACTAAAAGAACGACCCAATTTATCTTACTTATATGTAATTCTAGGTTATAATAGTGAACGACAAGAAAAAATAGAAGATGCTAATGAATACTATCAAAAAGCAATTGAGTCCATTAATAAAAAAGCTAATTATGGTTCTTTAATAGCTGGTTTGTTTAAAAATTACAGCAAGTTAGATTTAGCCATTGAAGCATTTAATAAAGTAATGGAAATTAACCCTAAAGCCAATTATGGGTTTCAGCTAGCACAAATTTATGGTGAAAAAGGAAACTTTGAACAAATGTTTAAATCCTATATTGATTTGGTTGATAAAAATGAAGGTTACCTTAACAACGTTAAACGCTACGCTGGTAAATATTTAACTGATGATAGCGAAGATGAAAATAACATTTTGTTTAAAAAAGCGCTATTACTAAAGTCAATAAGTAACCCCAAAGATATTTGGAACGATTTACTTTCTTGGTTATTTATTAGGCAAAAGCAATACAGCAAAGCCCTTATTCAAAACAAAGCATTACTTGCAAGAAACCCTGATAATTTGGGTAAAATTAATGATTTAGGTAAAATAGCTTTAGAGAATAAAGACTATGAAACTGCAAAAGAGTGCTTTGATCTTATTATTGAGAAAACGAATTACCCAAGAGATAAGTTCAATGCCATAAACAACAACCTAAAAATAGCAATTGAGACAAAACAACCTGATGTAGAGGAGCGTTTTAATTCCATCTTCAAAGAATACGGAATTAACTCAAAAACACTTTTCACACAAATAGAGTATGCTAATTACTTAACCTTTACAAAAAACAATCCAGAAGAAGCATCTATCATTTTAAAGAATGCCTTAAACTTTACCAATTCAAAATTTATAAAAGCAACTATAAAACTTAAACTTGGTGATGTTTTTGTTTATATGGGTAAGTTTAACAAAGGGCTAATTTATTTTTCTCAAGTTCAAACACTGTTCAAAAATAATTACATAGGTCAAGAAGCCCGCTTTAAAGTAGCGCAAGCTTCCTACTTTAAAAATGATTTTACTTGGGCAAAAGCTCAACTAAAAGTTCTAAAAGGATCTGCTACACAGCTTATTGCCAATGATGCTGCCGATTTGTTCTTAACAATTTCAGATAACGAGCCTAAAGATAGCATTGGTACAGGTTTAAAAGAATATGCGAAAGCTGATTTATTAGCTTATCAAAATAAAAATGACGAAGCAATAGCTATTTTAAGTAATATAATTACTAATTACAGTGGGCAACCTATTGAAGATGAAGCCTTATTTAAACAAGCTCAATTATTTGTTAAAAAGAAACAATATGATAAGGCTATTTTAAATTACACTAAAATAATAGCCCTAGATAAAAAAGGCATTTACGTTGACGATGTATATTATCACATGGCTGAATTATATAATAACGAATTAAATAACTTAGAAAAGGCTAAAGAATACTATCAAAAGATTATTTTTGACCACCCGTCGAGTATCTACCTAGTAGAAGCTCGAAAAAAATTTAGAAAATTAAGAGGAGACGATATTTAATAAACCAAGTTTGAAAATTTATCAATTACTTTATTTTCAAACTTCCAAATTAAAAGAAATGTACATATACAATGTAACAATAAATATAGACGAAAGTATACATGCAGAATGGTTAACATGGATTGAAAACCATATACCTGAAGTATTAGCTACAGGACACTTTTTAAGTGCTAAAATGACACAAGTGTTGGTTGAGGAAGAAATGGGAGGTATTACCTACTCTATTCAATATACCGCGAAAACACGTGAAGATTTAGATAACTATTATAAATATAGCGCAGACAAACTACGTAATGACGGATTAAAAAAGTTTGCTGATAAAATGCTTGCTTTTCGAACTGAATTGAAAATAGTAAATGAATTTTATCCTACAGTGAATAGTAACTAGAGATGCAAGAAAAAATCTATCAAAAGAAAAAACTACTTATAATAATAGGCATACTCATAGCAACTTTAGGTGGAGTCATGGGGTATTGCACTTATGAAAATAGTCCTTGGGAAACCATTAGTGGAGTAATTAGTGGGATAGGTTTTGGACTAACATTTATAGCGTTAACAATAAAATCGCCAACCAAATAGATACAATAAAAATGACCGTAAGAGCTAAAAAACATTTAGGACAGCATTTTTTAAACGATGAAAACATTGCAAAAAAAATAGCTGATACTTTAACTGAAAACGGATACAATAATGTATTAGAAATTGGTCCTGGAATGGGGGTTTTAACAAAGTATTTATTAGAAAAAAAAACTAAGGTTACCGTAATGGAACTAGATTCAGAATCGGTAACCTATTTACAAGAAACATTTCCTGTTGAACATATTAAGTTAGACACTTCAAAAGAGAAGTTTACCATTATTGAAGGTGATTTTTTAAAAAAAGACTTTACCAAAATATTTGATAAGCAACAAGTAGCCATTATTGGTAACTTTCCTTATAACATTTCTTCTCAAATCGTTTTTAAAGCTATTGAAAACCGCGAATTTGTTCCTGAGTTTTCAGGAATGTTTCAAAAGGAAGTTGCTCAAAGAATTGCAGAAAAAGAAGGAAGCAAAACCTACGGAATACTCTCGGTATTAACACAAGCTTTTTACAATGCTGAATACTTATTTACCGTACCTCCTTCTGTATTCAATCCACCACCAAAAGTAGATTCTGGAGTTATTAGACTTATCAGAAAAGAGAACTATACACTTCCTGTTGATGAAAAATTATTTTTTAGAGTGGTAAAAACAGCTTTCAATCAACGAAGAAAAATGTTACGTTCCAGTTTAAAATCTTTTAATCTTTCGGATACCTTAAAAGAAGACCCTATATTTGCGATGCGTCCCGAACAATTATCGGTGCAAAAATTCATTGAGTTGACACAAAAAATAGCTCAAAATAATAGTTAAGAGTCCTTTTTAGACAAGAACAAGTCTTCTTTTTGAATTAGATTTCAACATATTCAAAACCTCGATAATCGAGCAAAATTGCAAGTAATGGCACTAGAAATCACAAAAGACTTATTAGAAAACGTAAAAGAACTGATTCAGCAACAAAAAGACACAGCTCTTTCTGAAGTTTTTTCAGATATTCACTATGCTGATATTGCTGAAGTTTTAGATGAACTCACTTTTGAAGAAGCAGTTTACATTATACGTTTATTAGATAGCGAAACAACTTCAGATGTATTAATGGAAGTTGATGAAGAGGTTCGTGAAAAAGTTTTTGAACAACTTTCTGCCAAAGAAATTGCCGAAGAGGTTAATGAACTTGATACCGATGATGCTGCCGATGTTATTGCCGAACTTCCTGAAGAGCGAAAACAAGCTGTTATTCAAAAAATTGAAGACAGAGAGCACGCTAAAGAAATTGTAGAGCTACTTCGTTATGATGAAGACTCTGCTGGAGGTTTAATGGCAAAAGAGCTTGTAAAAGTTAATGAGAATTGGAATGTGCTTACTTGTGTTAAAAAAATGCGACTGCAGGCAGAAGAGGTTACTAGAGTTCATTCTATTTATGTAGTTGATGATGAAGGTAAGCTAAAAGGACGTTTGTCTTTGAAAGACTTGTTAATGGCGTCTACTCGTTCTAAAATTTCAGATGTCTACATTCCAAAAGTAGATTTTGTTCATGTACACGACGATGCGGAAGATGTAGCTAACATCATGCGTAAATATGACCTAGAAGCTATTCCTGTTGTGGATGAATTAGGTGTTTTGGTAGGTAGAATTACTATTGATGATATTGTTGATGTAATTAAAGAAGAAGCTGAAAAAGATTATCAATTAGCCGCAGGTATTACTCAAGATGTTGACTCCGAAGATAGCATTTTACAATTAACGCGAGCTCGATTACCATGGTTATTCTTAGGTTTAATTGGAGGTATTGGAGCAGCAAGAATTATGGGTTTTTTTGAAGGTGCTTTAGAAGATAATGCTGTTCTCTTTATGTTTACACCTCTTATTGCTGCTATGGCTGGTAATGTAGGCGTACAATCTTCTGCCATTATTGTTCAAGGCTTAGCTAATGATGATGTAAAAGGAAGTGTTACTAATAGGTTGTTAAAAGAAATGTCTTTAGCTGCTGTAAACGGACTTGTTTTAGCTATTATTTTGTTTTTCTTTATTTGGGTTTGGAAAGGAGATATAACAATTGCCTCTGCTATTTCATCTTCTTTATTTGCAGTAATTATTGTAGCTGGCTTAGTGGGTACTTTTATTCCTTTATTTTTAGATAAAAGAGGTATAGATCCAGCTATTGCTACAGGACCTTTTATTACAACAAGTAATGATATTTTTGGAATCTTAATCTACTTTTCAATAGCCAAAATAATTATTGGTTTTTAATCTATTGATTCTACTTTTTCTATCAGGTTATCAATCTTACTTTCAGGAATAAATCCTTTTAGCATTAATACAGCACCAAAAACAATTAACAATACTCCCATTCCTCGTTTTATTCGATAAATAACTAATGGAGTTAGCCTACTTTTTAATTGTTTAGCAAGTAATATTTTTCCTAAATCTGTAATTGCGTAGCCTGCTATTACAGTACCAAAATACCAAACTAAGTACTTAGGATTCATATCGTATGTTGGTCCTATAACCACGATTAAACCAAGCCAAAAGGCTAATACACCTATATTTATAAAATTTAGGAAAAAACCTTTAAAAAGAAGCTTTAAATAATTATTGCTTTCTGGTAAAACAACATCAGGAGCTTCTGCTTCTTTCTTATTATTTTTATCTAAATAAGTAATTAACCCATAAATAATAAGCACCAATCCTCCAATAAGAAACAAGCGTGGATCATCTTTTATTTTTTCCAACAGACTTCTACTTCCAAAATAGGCTATTAACATAAATGAAATATCACCTAAGATCACACCTATATCAAAGGCTATTGCCGCACGAGCACCTTTTAAAATACTTGTTTTAATGAGCATAAAAAATACTGGCCCTATCATAAAAGCCATGAAAACACCAACAAAGAAGGCGTTTTTAAAGTCGTAAAAATCCATTTTATAAAGTTACGGTTTTACTTATACATCATCAAAGTCTACTACAACTTTCTGCGTCGTAGGATGCGCTTGACAAGTAAGTATTAAACCTTCTTCTAACTCATCATCAGTTAAAATAGAGTTTTTGGTCATAACAGCTTTACCTTCTGTAACTTTTGCAATACAACTACTACAAACACCTCCTTGGCAAGAATAAGGAGCATCTAATTTATTTCGTAAACTTGCAGCTAAAATAGTATCTGTTTGCTTCATTGTAAAGCTAGTTTCTTCATCATCTAACACTACTTTAATTTCTGTTTCTCCTTCTTTTATTAAATCTGTATTTTCCTCAGCTGTAGAAGCTGTAAATAATTCAAAGTGAATGGCGCTTTTTGATAAACCATTTTCTTTAAGTGTTTCAGAAGCTATCTTAATCATTTCTTCTGGTCCACATAAAAAAGCTTCATCAAATACTACTTCTTTATAAAGATTCTTTACAAAGTAGTTTATGTGTCCTTTGTCAATTCTTCCAAACAATGTGTTCTCTTGACGCTCTCTACTATACACGTAATGTAAATTAAATCGATTAGGATACTCTTGTTGTAATAAATTTAAATCATTATAAAAAATAGTATCATTAATACTTTTGTTACCATAAACTAGCGTAAAAGTTGATGATGAATCTTCTAAAACGCTTTTAATCATTGATAACACAGGGGTAATACCACTACCTGCTGCAAAAGCAATATAATTTTTGTTGTTTTCAGGAGTTAATATAAATTTTCCTTCAGGAACTGCTACTTCTAATTCATCTCCTTTTTTTAATTGAGTAGTTGCAAATGTTGAAAATTTCCCGTTTTCAACAGCTTTTACTGCTACTTTTAGTTGATTACTTTTCGGTGCAGCACATATAGAATAAGCTCTACGAACTTCTTCTCCTTTAATTATTGTTTTTAAAGTAATGTATTGTCCTGCTATAAATTGAAACTTGCTTTTTAAATCTGCAGGAACATTAAAAAGTATTGAAACAGCATCTTTTGTTTCTTTTATTATTTCTTCTATTGTTAATTTATAAAAAGTACTCATGTAGTCAAATTTGAACAGCAAAAATAACAAACTCAATACGAACAAAAGTTAGGGTTTTACAAAAAGTACACCTAAGATTTTCATACATAAGTAAATTATGTATATTTGTATACCTAAAAATCTTAGGTATAAGAAAACTCATAATCATGGGAAATCAAAAACTATATAAAGGATCATTACAAACTATTATTTTAAAATTATTAGCTCAAAATGATAAAATGTACGGGTATGAAATAACACAAAAAGTAAAAGAGCTTACCAAAGGTGAATTAAAAATTACTGAAGGAGCTTTATACCCAGCTTTACATAAATTAGAAGCTGAAGGATTGTTGGATGTTGAAGTTGCTAAAGTTGGTAATCGCTTACGTAAATATTATAAACTCACGGAAAGTGGCACGAAAGAAACAGTTAATCGTCTTTCTGAAATGCAGGAGTTTTTAAACACCATGCAACAATTGGTAAACCCAAAATTTAGTTTGGAGTAATTTTTTTAGCTATGGAATTAACAAAAGAACAAATTAAAAGAATAGATATCTTCTTAGAAGGAATAGGAATTGAATATATCGAGATCCGTTTTGAAATGGTAGATCATATTGCTACTGAAATTGAAAGTACAGTTGAAGATACGAATGCTTTTTTTGAAGGCAAAGGTTTTCAAGTACCTTTTATAAAGTATATGTTGAGCAGAAAAAAAGCTCTAAAAAACCGATATGAAAAACAAACTAAAAAATTACATTGGTATTATACTAAAACTATTTTAAAAGACATCTTAAAAAAAGTCATATATCCTAAAAATGTACTCGTTATACTTTTCTTTTTGTTTATATGCTTCTTTTTTGGTCCTAAATATGTTAAAGAAACTTCTGTTTTTATTTTTAGTTCATTAATGCTAAATCTTGTATATACGTCATATGCTTCCCATAATTTCACAAAGAAATATAAGCTTCTTAAAATTGTAAAAACTTACTCTTTTGTAAGCTCATTTGTTATTATTATTGCTTTAAACTTTCCTAATTTTTTAGATATTTTTTATAATGGTAATTATCAAAAAAGTGCTATATATGTTTATCTAACTGCTTTTGTTTTTAATTACTTACTCTCTCAAAGTTTTCTAGAAAAAAGAGATTTTATTGAAAAAAAATATCAGTATTTAATTCAATAGCTATGCAACTAACCGACCAACATATAAAACATTTGTACAAGTTTACACGTCAACACTTTGTTGAGCATTATGATGTCCAAACAGAACTGGTAGATCATCTAGCCAACGATATTGAACAAATTTGGGAAGAAAATCCAACACTAACTTTTGAGCAAGCTCGCGATAAATCGTTTAAAAAATTTGGTGTGTTTGGATTTATGAATGTAGTAGAAGAAAAGCAAAAACAGATGAATAAAAAATATTTTCTAATTATTTTAGGTTTTGTAAAACAGTGGTTTTCTATTCCTAAAATAGTATTAACATTCTCAATGTTTTATTGCTTTTATCTTTTATTACAGTTTTCTTTTTCTAAAAATTTATTTAATGGATTTTTCTTTATAGTTATCCTAATAGAGTTTTTTATGTTGTTCAAAAAAAGGAAAAAATTAAATGTAAAATTCAAAAAAACAGGAAAAAAATGGATGTTGGAGGATATTATACAAACTCAAAATCATGGAAATGTTGTATTTCTATTATTTTACATTTTTCAATTTATAACTCCTAGTTCATATGAAAACCTAAGTGGATTTACTTCTGTAATCATAGCTTTTGTTACTACACTAGCAATTATTATTGGTTACATAAGTTTAATAATCATACCCAATAAAGCTAAAAAACTTCTCGAAGAACAGTATCCAGAATATAAATTTACCAACAATTAAAAATTTAAGAATTAAATAATACAAAAATCTAACCTATTTTTTCCCTTCAACAACAATAACAATTTCACCTTTAGCAGGTTTTTCAGTATAATATGATAGCACTTCTTTTACACTTCCTCGTTTGGTTTCTTCAAACAATTTTGTCAATTCTCTAGAAACAGATATTTGTCTGTCCTCTCCAAAATATTCAGCAAAATTTGCTAACGTTTTTAATAATTTATGCGGACTCTCATAAAAAATCATAGTACGTGTTTCTTCTGCTAAGAATTGTAAACGTGTTTGACGTCCTTTTTTTACAGGTAAAAAGCCTTCAAAAACAAATTTATCATTCGGTAAACCTGAGTTTACCAATGCAGGTACAAAAGCGGTCGCTCCTGGTAAGCATTCCACCTCTATATCGTTTTGTACACAAGCTCTGGTAAGTAAAAAACCAGGATCTGAAATTGCAGGAGTTCCTGCATCTGAAATTAAAGCAAAAGTTTCACCACTCTGCAAACGTTTTACAATCGTTTCAACCGTTTTGTGCTCATTATGCATATGATGAGATTGCATAGGTGTAGCAATATCATAGTGCTTTAACAACTTCCCACTTGTACGTGTATCTTCCGCCAAAATATAGTCTACTTCTTTTAAAATATTGAGTGCTCTTAGCGTAATATCTTCTAAATTTCCAATCGGTGTAGGTACCAAATACAGTTTACTCATACAACAAAGCTACAACAAAGTTTTCTTACATTTGTCCTATGCCAAAAAAGCTGTTAAAAAATATTGGTTTTCCTTCGGATGTAAGGAAATTAACACCTGAAAACCTACCGCAACTAGCAAAGGAATTGCGTGAGTTTATTATTGATGTGGTTTCCACAAAAGAAGGGCATTTAGGTGCAAGCTTAGGTGTGGTTGAACTAACCATAGCACTTCATTATTTATTTGATACTCCTAACGATTTGCTAGTTTGGGATGTAGGACATCAAGCATACGGACATAAAATTTTAACAGGAAGAAAAGACGTTTTTCATACCAATCGTCAATTTGGCGGAGTTTCAGGATTTCCTAAACGCTCAGAAAGTGAGTACGACACTTTTGGTGTAGGACATTCTTCTACTGCTATTTCAGCTGCTTTAGGAATGGCTATTGCCTCAAAATTACAAGACATTGAAAAGCATCATATTGCGGTGATTGGTGATGCCTCTATCGCAAGTGGAATGGCTTTTGAAGCCTTAAATCACGCAGGAGACACCAATACTAACCTCTTGGTTATTTTAAATGATAATGCGATTGGAATTGACCCATCGGTAGGTGCGTTAAAAGATTATCTAACAAAAATCAAAGCCCCTCGATTAGAGATTGAACAGCATAATATTTTTGAAGCATTAAACTTCGATTATTCAGGGCCTATAGACGGACATAATTTTGAAGAGTTACTACGTGAACTAGATCGATTAAAAAAGATTCAAGGTCCGAAATTTTTACACGTAATTACTACCAAAGGGAAAGGGTTACGACAAGCAGAACAAGATCAAGTAAGATATCACGCTCCAGGAAAATTTGATAAAGTTTCTGGGGATGTATTACCTAAAAAAGAAAGTAAATACACCAAATTTCAAGATGTTTTTGGAAAAACCATTGTTGAACTAGCACAACAAAACGAAAAAATCGTAGGCATTACGCCTGCTATGTTAACTGGAAGTTCGTTAAAATTTATGATGCAAGAGTTTCCTGATAGAGCATTTGATGTAGGTATTGCTGAACAACATGCTGTAACCTTAGCTGCAGGTATGGCTACTCAAGGACTGGTTCCTTTTTGTAATATTTATTCTACCTTTTTACAACGGGCTTACGACCAAGTAATTCACGATGTAGCTCTACAAAACTTACCTGTAATTTTCTGTTTAGACAGAGCTGGATTAGTAGGTGAAGACGGAGCAACACATCACGGTGTTTTTGATTTAGCCTACTTACGTTCTATTCCGAATTTAATTGTTTTTGCTCCTCGTAACGAAATTGAGTTGCGTAATATGATGTTTACCGCTCAACAAGGGTTAGAGCATCCAATTGCAATTCGTTATCCAAGAGGTAAGGGAAAACTAGAACAATGGCAGCTTCCTTTTGAAAACATTGAAATAGGAAAAGGAGCTTGTTTGAAAGAAGGAAATCAAGTAGCTGTGTTGTCTGTAGGAACTATTGCTGATAATATCTCTGAAGCGATTAATCAGCTTGAAAATAAAGAATTGGTTGCACATTACGATTTACGCTTTGTAAAACCTTTAGATGCCCAACTTTTAGATACTATTTTCGACAAATTTGATACCATTATCACTATTGAGGATGGCACTATCAAAGGTGGGTTTGGGAGTGAAGTATTAGAGTATGCTTCCGAAGTAAACTATCAAGGAAAAATGAAACTATTAGGAATTCCTGATGAGTTTATACATCACGGTACAATTCAACAATTACAAGAAGTTTGTGGAATAGATGTTAGTTCAATTAAAAAAACAATTCAAAATTTATTATAAAAGAAAAGCGAACCAAATTGGTTCGCTTTTTAACTCTTTATTTCAAAATCTATTTCTTCATTATCTTTTCAGAAAGTTTCTTTAGTCCTAATTCATCATATATTTCAACAATATAAATTGAGTTATTTGAAATTGTAGAAACATCTATTGAGTTATTAATTACAGGTATTTCTATTACTTTTCTTCCTGATACGTCTACTATTTTTGCAATCCATAAAAATGTATTCTTTCCTCCTTTAATATAAATCTTATCAACAGCTGGGTTTGGATAAATACTCATTTCTGAATTGTTTATTTCTTCTGTTTTTTTACTTCTTAATTGCTCCTTTGCAGCAGTAGAAGTATTCAAACAAACTTGTTTGGTTTCAGATGAGCCAAAACTTCCTCCTGAAGCTAATACGTCACCTTTGCTATTTGTTATTTCATATGAACCACTTCCATAACTGCAACATATACCATCACCATATTCGTCATTAATTGTAAAATCATAACATCCTACAGGTATACATTTTGACACAGTAATAGACTCTCCATTTCCTTGAGTATAATCACCTCCGCTTATCACTGTTTGTCCATTGTTATCCTTCAAGGTCCAAGAAGTTTCGTAAGAATATTTATCAAAAGTAATTGTTACGTTTACATCCTCACATTCTGGAATCTCTCCTCCACCATTATCAGGAGATCCTGTACTATAAGTAACCATCAATTTTGGAGCACTAGCACTACTTCCATCATATGATTCTGCCGTTCGTTCACCTGTTCCAGAAATATAAAACATCATAGAGTTACCAGAACTCCAATTGGACTTGTTCACAACGTATTGTACCAGTGATTTTAAATCAGGAGTTCTTTGTGCTGTTCCAGATGCTCCAACAGAACTCCAAGAACTAGGATTCCAAGCAACCGATTGACTGTAATAACTTCTTGAAGTTATATTATAGCTTTGAGAAGTAATATCTGGTGCATTTGACGAATCTTGAATTTTGATTGTTAATGATGTGCTTCCTGAATTTGTTTCATCTGTTGTAAATTGTATATACGCATTCGTTATCGTAGCATTTGCAGGTATATTTAAGTTTCTAAATAGCATTCCTACATGCTGGTTTCCTTTTGAGCTTCCATCATAAACCAATTCTAAATCAGAACTGTTCATATACATTTGCCCTGACGATTCATATTGTTCAGCATCATCATTGGTACTATTGATTGTTGAAGTAACAGTTTTAGAAACGTTTCCTACAAAAACTAAAACTTCTTCAGAAGTAGTTTCATATCCATCATTATCTGTTGCTATTGCTTTAATAGTATATGATTGGTTATTATTTGTTGGTGTCCAGTTATAAGAATAAGGAGTACTCATATCAGTTTCTACTAAAGTATTATTTACGTAAAACTTAACACTTGAAATAGTTCCATCACTATCGGTTGCAGTAGCAGAAATTGTTACTGGAGTGTTTACGGTATGTGATGCGCCTGATGATGGATTTGTAATTGTAACTTCTGGATAGCTAACATTACTACTTATAATTGTTACTACACTTCCGTTAGATGGGTTCCATATATCTAAATTAGAGGGTATTGTGAATGGATTTTGATTTGAAACTGAACCTACACTACTCGCATTATCTACCTTAATCGTTCTAACCTCTATTTTAGGTTCTTCAACAAAAATCCATTTAAATTGATTAAAGGTACTCGCATCTCTCGTCCAGTTTTTTGAATCATTCGAAGAGCGTAAAGGTGCTCCCCAGCAACCTTCTCCTACATAAACGGTTCCGTTTACATCGTCTCTAACAAAGCCTTCATCGCAATTACTTCCGCTGGAACAAGGTTTTACTGGCCATGTAGTTTTTACTGTATGAGAATCTGATTCAAATACTAAGTTCACTCCCTTGTCATAAAATAATTGAGCCCAACTAGCATATTCATCATTTCCTTCTGATTTTGATGATACGTGTGGGCGCATCGGTTTATGGTATTGAGCCGACTTCCAAATAGAGTTATTAGCATTCAACTTTTGACTTAGCCATGAATACTGACTCCCTCCTGCTGAAATTTCTGAATTCAACGTATAAATTGTATACAAGTTATTTCCAAAAGTTATATCGTAATAAACACTCGTTGAAGGAACGTTAAACAAGTTATAAATACTATTATTTGAACCTTCGTGGTTTCCTCTTGTTGGTACAATAGGAAACATTCTTCCGTCACTTGCTATTGTGTATTGCCAATCGTTAAACCAATCTTGCCATTCAGAGCTTGAGTCTCCGTTAGTCATATCTCCTCCAAAAAACACAGCTGTTGGTTTTAATTTAGAAACTAATAAGTTAGCATCTCTTCTTGGTGTTCTATTGTTTCTTGAATCTCCACCAGCGATAAATGACATTTTATCATTGGTACTTGGAGCTGTTTTAAACCAGAATCGACTACTCACTCCTTGGCTATCTCTAATTACAAAATAATAATTAGTATTAGGACTTAAACCTGTTAGTTTAGCAAAACTATTACTCATTCCTTTATAAGAAACTGAACGGTCTACAGATTTAGAGTTTGGATAATTTGACCAGTTGGTTCCATTATCTGTCGTTCCATAATACACAACTGGGTTGGATCCTGAAATTTGGTTCCAACCAATCATTATAGTAGTTGCAGGATTATCTGTGATGATTAATCGGTACTTATCGTTAGAACCATAAGTACTAAGGACTGCTAAAAATAACAGTGTTAAAATAATTTTTTTCATCGTGAGGGGGCTTTTAAGTTTACTAGTTAGTTATCACAAATATATTTTTTACCTTTCAAATTAATCGTTTGTTTTTATTAAAATTAATTATATAATAACCTGACTAACATTAACCTAACTGTTATTTTATAGTTTACTAATCTTATTTTAACAAACTACATATCCTCTATTCTTACTTTTGTTTAAACCTTACTTTATGAGTACTAAAACCCTTCTTTCTTTTTTAAAAATTTCTTCTTTTTTTATTTTTTTCGGTAGAGCTTACCAGCATTTATTTTGGGATGCTCCATACAGAAGTTTCTTTTGGGACCAACACTTATTAGAACCTGTGATTAATTTTGTTTTTGACATTAGTTGGCAGTCGTATGTTACAAACCTAAATACAGATTTAGCTATCCAAATTTTAACTAGAAGTATTGGTGTTTTATACTTAGTATGTGCAATCATTTCAATAATAATAAATGAAAATTCAAAAAAATGGATGCGTTGTATCTTAAAATTAGGTGCAGTAAGTTTAATTTTTTTAGCTTTAATGATTACCAAGAATAAGTTTTTTCACCTTATAATGTTTTTTGAGCACACTATTCAGTTTGGAGTTCCTATTGCTTTATTATATTTCTTAAAACACAAAAACGCACTTCTTTTACTTTTTTATCTTAAAGTTTTTATCGCCCTAGCTTTTATATGTCATGGAATGTACGCTATTAGTATTTTTTATCCATTACCTGGTAATTTTGTTACTATGACCTTAAACATCTTACCTGTACAAGAAGAAATGGCTAAAAACCTATTATTCGTAGCTGGTGTTTTAGATTTTATCATTGCTATTGCTATATTTATTCCCAAACTTTCAAAACCAGTCCTGCTATATGCTTGTTTTTGGGGGGGTGTAACTGCTTTGGCTAGAATTTTTAGCGCTTTTCACTATGATTTTTCTTTGAGTATTATGCACCAATACTTATACTTAACAATATATAGGCTTCCTCACGGGTTGATTCCTTTATTAGTATACTTATATCTATATAAGAATAGCTTAGAAAAACAAAAAGGTCAAAACTTAAATAAGCTTTGACCTTTTAAATGATTGAAAATATTATTCTAGTTATTTAAAGCTTCTGCTCCACCAACTATTTCTAAAATCTCGTTTGTAATTGCAGCTTGACGTGCTTTGTTATAAGTTAATAATAACTCATCACGTAATTCTGTTGCATTATCTGTTGCTTTATGCATTGCAGTCATACGAGCACCGTGTTCGGCAGCAAATGAATCACGAATTGCTTTGTATAATTGCGTTTTTAATGACTTAGGAATTAATTCTAAAATAATCTCCTCTTTAGACGGTTCAAAAATATAATCTAAATTAGCATTTGTTTCTCCTTCTATAGGTTGAATTGGCAAGAATTGTTCTACTTGTGGTATTTGAGTCGCTGCATTCTTAAATCTGTTGTAAATGATTTCTATTTTATCGTAAGAACCATCTACAAATAAATTCATTAACTGTTCAGCAACTTCAGCAACGTTATCAAAAGTTAAGTTATCAAAAATATCGTTTCTATTTTCTACAACGGTGTAATCTTTTGATAGAATATCGTTTCCTTTTTTACCAATTGTTAATAATTCAACAGCAGTATTATTATATTTCTCGTTAATTGTTTTAACTGTTTCTTTAATGATAGATGAGTTAAAACCTCCACATAAACCTCTGTTTGAAGTTATAGTAACTAACAATACTTTATTTACTTCTCTTTCTGTTGAATATACTCCACCTGCATCGCTATCTAATGTAGCACTTAAGCTTTGTAATAATTCGGTAAGCTTAGATGAATACGGACGCATTGCTGTAATTGCATCTTGAGCTTTTTTCAACTTTGCAGCCGATACCATTTTCATGGCAGAGGTAATCTGCATTGTTGATTTAATCGAAGTAATTCTGTTACGTATTTCTTTTAAGTTTGCCATTTAATTGAACTTAAAATTTATAAAACCCCCGTTGTAACACGGGGATGCCTTTTTTGTTTTTATTAAGCTGAAAATTTAGCTGAAATTTCTTTAGCAGCGTCCCTTAAAGTATCAATTACTTCATCAGTTAATTTCCCTGCTTTTAAAGTATCTAAAGTATCTCTATGCTTCGCATTTAAGTACTCTAAATAATCTTTTTCAAATTCTTTTACCTTGTTTACAGGCACATCTTTTAACAAGTTCTTAGAACCTGCATAAATAATAGCTACCTGATCTTCTACAGTATAAGGATCGTTTTGAGCTTGCTTTAAGATCTCTACGTTACGCTTACCCTTTTCAATTACATTTAAAGTTGCAGCATCTAAGTCAGAACCAAACTTAGCGAATGCTTCTAATTCACGGTACTGAGCTTGATCTAACTTTAGTGTACCAGATACTTTCTTCATTGATTTAATCTGAGCCGAACCTCCTACACGTGATACAGAGATACCTACGTTAATCGCTGGACGAACCCCTGAGTTGAATAAATCAGACTCTAAGAATATCTGACCATCAGTAATCGAAATTACGTTTGTTGGAATATATGCTGAAACGTCTCCTGCTTGAGTTTCGATAATTGGTAATGCAGTCAAAGATCCTCCTCCTTTTACTTTAGATTTTAATGATTCTGGTAAATCATTCATATCTTTTGCAATAGAATCATCAGCAATTACCTTAGCAGCACGTTCTAATAATCTTGAGTGTAAGTAGAATACATCCCCTGGGTAAGCCTCACGCCCTGGAGGTCTTCTTAATAATAAAGATACCTCACGGTAAGCTACTGCTTGCTTAGATAAATCATCATAAACAATTAAAGCTGGTCTACCAGTATCACGGAAATATTCTCCAATTGCAGCTCCTGCAAATGGTGCATATACCTGCATAGGTGCAGGGTCAGATGCATTTGCAGCAACGATAGTTGTATATGCTAACGCTCCTTTTTCTTCTAACATGTTAGCAATTGCTGCTACTGTTGAAGCTTTTTGACCGATAGCTACGTAGATACAGTACACTGGTTGTCCTGCATCATAAAATTCTTTTTGATTTAAGATAGTATCAATAGCAACAGTTGATTTACCTGTTTGACGGTCTCCAATGATTAACTCACGTTGACCACGTCCTACTGGAATCATTGCATCGATAGATTTAATACCTGTTTGCATTGGCTCAGTTACAGGCTCACGGAAGATAACTCCTGGTGCTTTACGCTCTAAAGGCATTTCAAAAGTTTCCCCTTCGATTGGTCCTTTACCATCGATTGGTTGCCCTAAAGTGTTAACAACACGTCCTACAATTCCTTCTCCAGCTTTTAAAGAAGCAATTCTTTCTGTACGTTTTACAGTAGATCCTTCTCTTACTGAAGTAGAAGCTCCTAATAATACAACACCTGCATTATCCTCTTCTAAGTTTAATACGATACCTTCTAATCCGTTATCGAATTCTACTAATTCTCCGTATTGTACGTTAGATAACCCATAAACACGTGCAATACCATCACCTACTTGTAATACAGTCCCTACTTCATTTAATGAAGCTTTAGACTCAAAATTTGTTAATTGTTCCTTTAAAATTGCTGATACTTCAGCTGGTTTAATTGCTGCCATCTTATTTCTTTTGATGTATAATTAAATTTTTGGAATGTAATGACCGTTGTCAAACTCTCTCCTTAACTCATTAAATTGACTAGAGATACTTGCATCATACTGCACATCTCCAACTCGTAAGATAAATCCTCCTAATATCTCTGGATTTACTATATTCTCAATACTTGCATTGTTTCCTGTAAGGGCTACAATTTTAGCTTGTATTTTATCTTCTAACTCTTTTGTTAAAGCTACTGCGGTTGTAACTCTGGCAATTTTTGTGTTCTTATAGTGATCATATATAACTGCATATTGCTTAGCAATAGGGTCTAACATCACCATACGCTTATTTTCCTCTAATAAATTAAACAACCCTTTTACTATGTTGTCTACTTTATCTCCAAAAAGTGCATTTAAAACTTTACGCTTATCTGCAGCTTTAATTACAGGACTTTTAAGCATAACATCTAAATCAGCGCTTTCGGCAATTGTATCTACGATTAACTTCATGTTATCATTTACTAAAGCTTCATTTCCTGATTCTTTAGCTAAATTTAAAATTGCTTTTGCGTAACGTAATGCTGCTCTTGATTCTTTCATCTACTGATTAGTTTAAAGTAACCTCTTCTAACATTCCTTCCACAAGCTTTAATTGTTCATCTTGTGAAGCTAATTCTTTTCTTACTACCTTTTGAGCTATTTCGATAGATAAGTTACCTACTGTTTTCTTTAACTCAGCGATAGCTGCTTGTTGCTCTTGTTTTATTGTAGCTTTTGCATTATCTATCATTATAGTAGTCTGATCCTCTGCTTCTTTTTTAGCATCAGCTATAATTTTATCTTTTATCTCACGAGCTTCTTTCATCATTGCATCTCTCTCTGCTCTGGCTTCTTTTGCTAATCTTTCGTTATCCGCTTGCAAGTTTTGCATTTCCTTACGTGCATTTTCTGCAGCATCTAAAGCACCTTGAATCCCTTCCTCACGCTCATTTAACGCATTTAAAATAGGCTTCCATGCAAACTTTGCCATTATAAAGATTAATAAAGCTAAAATTACTAGTTGCATAAAAAACAACCCTACAGAAAAGTCATTAAATATTCCCATTATTATATATTTTTTGTGTTTTTTTGTTTAATTGTGTAAACAATTCCTGCAACCAACCGTTACAGGAATTTATTTGTTTTTTGTTGCTTATCCTAAAAGTAAAGCACCGAATGCTAAACCTTCTAATAATGCTCCAATAATAATCATTGCAGTTTGGATTTTACCAGCAGCTTCTGGTTGACGAGCAATAGCTTCCATTGCACTACTACCGATTTTCCCTAATCCTAATCCTGCTCCGATTACGATTAATCCTGCTCCAACTAAATTAAGTGTCATAATAATTGATTTATATATAATTAAACAAATTTTTGATTCTAGTTCTTAGTGATGGTCATGTTCTTCTACCGCCATACCAATAAATAACGATGATAACATGGTAAAAATATAAGCTTGTAGAAAAGCTACCAACAACTCTATAATAGTTAAAAACAAGGTTAAAAAGAAAGAGATTCCTGTTGCTCCCGCTGTTCCAAACTTTGCTTTTAATAAAATCATTAACGCTGCGATACCCATAACTACTGAGTGTCCTGCAGTAATATTCGCAAACAAACGCACAAATAAAGAAAATGGCTTAGTTAACATACCCAACACCTCAATTGGTGCTAATACTAATTTCATTAAGACTGGCACACCTGGCATCCAGAAGATATGTTTCCAATAATCTTTATTTCCGCTAAATTGTACGATGAAAAATGTAAATAAAGCTAAACAAACTGTTACTGCTATTTGACCTGTTACGTTAAAACCTAACGGGGTTAACCCTAATAAGTTTAAAACCCAAATAAAGAAAAATACGGTTAATAAGAACCCCATAAATTTACGGTAATGTTTCTCTCCAATATTAGGACGTGCAATTTCATCTCTTACATATAAAACTAAAGGTTCTAATATACGTGCTACACCTGTTGGTATTGGTCCTTTTTTGTACCCAGAAGCCAAACTTCTAAATCCAAAGAACATTAACAAACCTGCCAAAAACATACCAAACACACTTTTGGTAATAGACAAATCCAATACTTTCTGTGCGTTAGTAGCATGATGCTCCTCATCAAAAGCAACCACTTCTTCACCCGCATTTAATTCATATATTTTACTATGAATTTTCACCAATTTCACATCACCTGCATCCACAACCAATGTACCATCATCGTTATGATGAAATTTTGACGACATGAAAAACTTAATTCCTTTAGTAGTTTTCACTATAACAGGCAATGGAAAGCCTATATGCTTACGCTCTCCTGCATCATTCGTATATGAAAACAAGTTAAAATCATGAGAATCTGCCAAGTGATGCTTAATATAAGCATCTATTGACTCTTTAGTGTTAATTCTACCACTATCATTAGAAGTTGTATCGTCTCCACCTGCAAATGCAGTTAACGATGAAAACACAAGTGTTAAAAGTGTTAAAAACTTGATAGTTTTGTTTGCTACCATCATACCTTTACTAAATATAGATTTTGGGTCTGTAAATTTCGGTGCAAAGGTACACATTTAATTAAAACTACAAACCCTTTTTTTGCTTAGTTTTAAAGAACACCACACATCGCCATAAACAACTCATCTATTTAGTGTTAAGTATTTTTGACAATGCTACAGTTTCGATAGCTAAAAAGACCATAATAGGAATTAATAAGGTTGCTTTTTCTGGGTTTGTTAACCCTGCTTCTGAAAAAATACTCTTTTGGAATAGTAGAATAAAAATTCCGAATTTTACCATTAACATTCCTAAATATAAATATCCTGTTTCATTTGGTAAATATCCAAGTACCCATTCTATTAAAGAATAAATTAAAATAGTTGCTATTACATTAAAACAGTATACTTGTAATACAGAAAAAGAAAGTGTTACACCCGCATTAGAAAGCAAAAAACTGTTTAAAAAGAAGCCTCCTATACCTAAAACTAATATAATAGAAGAAAATACTAAAATTCGTTTACTCATTATTGTCGGTTATCTTAATTACTTGGCGTATTACAGAGTAAATAGCACCAAAAACTGCTGCAAGTGTACAAATCTTTACGTAAAGTTGGTTGTCGTTTGGATATTTTTGGTCTAACCATTTACCTAGCAAACTTCCTAGGTAAATAGTTAATCCCATTTGAAGTGCGATTCCTGTGAATCGTATGTATTTATTAAGCGGTTTTTTCTTTGAGTCCTTGCTCATTTTTATTTAGTTCTTTTACCGCTCCTTTCATGGCACAAGTGGCATTAAATTCTGCTCCTGGTTCTACAGATAATTTTCCTATAATTACATCACCATTAATATTTGCTGAAGATTTTACTGTAAGAGTGTTTGAAACAAAAAGCTCTCCTGAAAACTCTCCTTCTATATCTGCATTAGTACATTCAACCTTTCCTTTAATTAAACCAGTATTTCCAATTATTACTCTTCCTTTAGTTTCTATGGTTCCTTCTAATATTCCATCTATTCTAAAATCTCCTTCTGAAATAATCTCACCTATTATTTTAGTGTTTTTTCCTATAATGTTTCTCTCTGCAACTTTGTTTTCTCCTGTTTTTTTACTCTCTTTACCAAACATATTCGGGGAATTTAAGGGGTTATGCTTTATTTAATAGTTCTATAATTTCTTTTGCTTTTTTACCTTCTTGAGTAGTAGCATAACTAACTGCAACAAACTCTAGCGCTTTTTTATAGGTCTCTTTATCTTGATATTTACCTATCGCCAAGGCTTTTAGAAGTGCGAATTTAGGGATTAAATTTGAATTTTTTAGTGTACTTGAAAATTTATCTATTTCACTAACAACCTCTTCAAATTTATTTTCTTTATATAAATAATATATTTCTTTATACTTATTTAAAACCTCATCTTCTTTCTTCTTTTTAACAAGTTTTTTATCTGGGTTTAAAATTATTTGAGCAAAACTTGTTTCTGGATACTTTTCTAGGATAATGTTCTTATAATCATTTGACTTAGCTACATTTCCTTGCTTTTTATATATTTGATACAAGTGGTAACTTATTGGCAGTTCCAACTTATTATTTATACTCACCTGTCTTAAGCGTTCTAGGTTTTTAATTGCTAGTGTAGTGTTTGTAAACTGCTCTTTATAAATTAGTCCTAATTGATATAATGCATCATTTCGCTCTTTTACAAGGTCATTAATTACATTGTCATCAGTTGGTATAGCTTCAAGATATGTTGAAAGCTCGTATCTTTTGTTGATTTTTTTTCCATTAGTATCATCAGACACATCTTCTGTGACGCTAATAGATTTGTCTGATAATCGCCAGTTATCTTCTAGAGGGCGTGTTCCCCATATTTTTTGAAAATCTGCTCTTCCAAATCCTAATGCTTGAGTATTGTAAAAGTACCACTTCCCTTTATTTGCACTATTATTTATAGATACACCGCCTCCAAAACCATTTCCAAAGTTCTGAGCATTGAGCATTTGTTGTCTTTTTTCTTCGTCTTCTTTCTTTATTTTTTCTATATATGTCTCAAAAAAAGAAGTTCTTTCATCTAGCGTCATTCCAACTAAACTAAGAATACTGTCGTTATTTTTAACAGTTTCCTCATATTTTCTTAAAGTTGTTAACCCTTTACTCTTTCTACGAATTCTACGAATTCTTTTTTCTTGATCAAACTCTTTGGAAACCACCTGCAATACGCTATCATAATATGAGCCTGCTAACAAATAATTCTCTTTTTCAAAAGCTATATTTGCCAAGCGTTCATACGCATATGTTTTTTGGTAATTGTTGTTATGCTTCGCTTGTAAAGATTTTTTATAATATTCTGCTGCCGCTTCAGGATTATTTCTCCCTTCTTGAATCACCCCTGCTTGGTAGTATAACTCGTTTAAAAACTTGCGGTTATCAGAGTTTTTAATCAGTTTTCTTAACCTTGCCAACATTAATATTGATGTTGAATCATTTGGAGTATTTTTAGCAAGTTCAATATTTGCTCGAATACGGAACTTGTCTGGTGCTCTTTTAAATTCTGATAATCTTCGAAACACCATTCTTGCTGAATCTTTTCTATCTAATTCGCTGTAAACCTGACCTAACACAAACATATTTCTTGCTGTTTGCTCTTTATTGTAACGTGTTTTAGTTGCTAATTTTAAATAATCTACCATTTTTTGAATGGTATCGGTTTGTTCATATGCCATTGCCATGGCTGTATAAGCTTGTTCTTTTACCGTTTTATTTATTTTTTCTTTCTCATCTAAAACATCTAATAACAACATTAATGTTTCTATAGCTCTTTTTTCATTACCTAGACGAATATTTGTTTTCGCCCTCCAAATTTTTGTTTCATAATTTAAATTTGCTTTTGGATAATTAACTATTACGTAGTTAAAGGCTTCTAATGCTGGAATAAAACGCTGGGTATAATATCTTGATTTACCTAACAATAAATAAGCGTCATCTATCTGGCTATTTTTTTCATAGCCATTAATATTCATTGAATGTGTTTGAATGGCTTTTATTGCTTTTTCTTCTGCTTTTTCAAAAGGAGTTAGGTTTTTGTCTTCTTCACTCTCTTCAGTATTAAATCCTGTACCTGGTGTAAGTACTTTCGTAGCTAACTTACTTTCATCAAAAGTTATAGGTTCTATTTGTAAGCGTTTCCAGAAATTGTCTTCGTGCTTTTCTTGAATTTCTTCAAGTCCTTTTAAATACGCTTGCTCTCCATTAAAAAGCACATTATATTTAGTAGTAACAGCATGGTAACTTCTATTTAAAAAAGCATCCTTTTTAACACTACACGAATACACAATAGCTACTAAAACACTGAATACTATTATATTTACCCCTTTTTTCATATACTATTACTTTTACAGTACAACAACGTAATAATTGTATTTTTTGTACGTAAAGAGGTAAAAATAATAATTATAAGATGATTTATACACTGTTTTATTCAGAAAAATAGCTTTCTAACTCTTTTAAGGTTTCTTGCGATGTGCTTATATCTTTTACTACATTTCCTTTATCTAAGACTACTATACGTTCACATACCTCAGTTACATGACTTAAATCGTGACTAGAAACTAGTACAGTTACATCATTATTTTCTGTAAGTTTTTTAATTATTTTTTTTAATCTAATTTGTGTTGTAGGGTCTAAGTTTGCAAAAGGTTCATCTAAAATTATCACTTGTGGATTCCCCATCATTGCAGCTACAATACCTACTTTCTTTTGATTTCCTTTACTTAAGCTTCGTAAGTATTTTTTCTTTCCTAAAATCTCTTCATTAAAAAACTCGTCAAACTGAGCTAAAAAAGCTTTTACATCAGCTTTATTCATCCCGCGTAAATCTCCAACAAAATCAAAATATTCTTCAGGTGTTAGATATCCTATTAAAAAAGTTTCATCTATAAACGACCCTGTAAATGTTTTCCAGTTTTCACTTTTGTTTACAATTACTTCATTATTTACAATCTCTCCTGTAGTTGGTCTAATTAAATCTAATAACAGGTTAAACAAAGTTGTTTTTCCTGCTCCATTATTCCCTACTAACCCAAAAGCTTGTCCGCTTGGAATATTCAACTCTTCTATGTTTAAAACTTGTGTACTTCCGTATGTTTTTGAAATATTATGTATAGATATCATTTTGTTTAGTTTTTGGATTGTTATGATTTTTGACTGAATGCATGTATTACTGCATACTTACTTTTAATGTATCTTTTTTCTATAAAGTTCATAAAGTAATTTTTGAACGCTAATGCTAGTACTCCTGCAATAGCAATTGCTAAAACTCCTGCATTAAAGCTGACAAACTTATTGAAAACCCAGAATAAGAACATAGGAATTCCGATTATGGGAATTATGATTAAAAAATGGGTTGCACTGGTTCCTTGATAATTTGAAAACCCACTTTTATTTAGGTCTATACGTTTTCGGTTAAAAGAACCTGCAAATAACAAAAAGAGCGAGTTAAAACCAATATTAAATATTGCTCCTGCGGTTATCATTAAAAAAATATTTACTCCATAGAAATAAGCATAAGGAATACTCAATAGGTATAATGCTCCTGACATTACAACCATTAAATACCATTTACTTTCTAAGAATTTTCGGTAACGAATATTTTGACTCATAAGCATGTTGTAGTACTCACTATCCCACGCAGGAATAAATTGTCCATAATTTATCGTAAAACCTCCTGTCACAAAAATTGCTGCAAAGACTAAGAAAGCAGGCATTTTTTCTCGATATGTTTCTTCTCCAAAGAAAATAGTTCCGTAAAAAAGAAATATAAACGACATAAAAAATACCGTTTTGGTACGTTTATTCCTCCAAATTTGACGAATATCATTTTTAATAAATGGCGCGACATCTCCTAATCTATCAACAAAAGATAAGTCTGATTCTTTTGCTACTTCTTCTTTACTTTTTATAGCGTCATCTAAATATGCTTTTTCTCTTAATAATTTAAAGTTTATATAATATAAACCTATCAATAGAACCACTCCTATTAATGCAAAAGCAGGAAGGTTATATACTGATTGAAAAACAGGAGCAAACACATCATTTACGTTAAACAGCTGGTATTTATTTCCAAAAAACAATATTGCTAGTACAACAATCATTACTCCTAGTGCATAATTGTTTTTATTTATTAAAAAATTTACGTAGTTAGCACTTAACACTAGCATAACCATTAAAAACAACCATCCTAAAACCCCTATAATATCATAGCCTTGACCTATTAATACTATTGAAAAAGGCACATAAAAAAACAACGGCATTATATTGAAGAATGACACTGCTGATTTTCCTAATACAAAATGGACTAACTTTTCTTTTTTTACCGGTAAGTTTAGAAACGGCTTAATGTTTAGTACTGGTAATTTTTGCATTAAGTAACGAAAAATTAAATCTCCAAGTAGTAAAAAAACAAGAAATCCATTCACAAAAAAAAGTGGATCTGTATTTGGGTATTCTTTTTTAATGAAAAAATACCCTCCTATTCCTATCATTAAAAATGAAACTAGCATATACAATGCAAAAAAGCCCATGATAATTTTTAATGCAATACTTTTTCCGAAATAAGAAGAGCGAAAAAACTGCTTCCACTCTAACTTTAAAAAATGTGCAATCATTTGGTTTTGTATTTGGTTGATTATCTTATTTGTCTTTTTCTACAACTTTTTGTTACATAAAAAAAGCATCAATTTTTAAATTGATGCTTTTCTACCGTTGTTATGATTTATCTTTTATTTTATTTTTAAAGATTTTGCTATTGCTTCTAACTCAAATATAAAATCTCTTTTATTTACTGAAGGTGCATAAGTAAAGCCTTCAAAAACAAGAACACGGTTGTTTTCTTTATCAATTATCGAGTAATTAATAAACGGTCCTGCCATAAAATCATTCTTTACTTCCCATTTACCTCTAGTTTCATAAGCTTTTCTTCCATCAATTTCTGCATCGAAAGTAAATGGCGTATATGCTTGTTCGGTAATCATGTGCATTCCTTCTTTACTTCCTGGAATATATTTTTTACCAATCGTATCGCGCATTCTTGTTATATTATCTTCTACTTTGCTTTCATCTTCTAATGGATAACTATACACTAAAATATTGTTGGTTCCATCTCCTCTTGCTATTCCGCTTTTTAAGTGTTGACGTAACCATAAAAAGTCTCCCGTATCTTCAACAAGTTTAAACCTTTCAGGAATGGTTAATGAAATACCTAATTTTTTTATTGTTTTGAATTGGCTTTCGTCTAATTTCTCTTTTTTAAAAATGTTTTGAGTAAATTTTACATCTTCATCTTTAAATAATTTAATAATCTCTTTTCCTCTGTTGCGAATCAAGTCAACCAAAGCTCCTTTACTTTTAGCTGTTGCATAAACTAAAATTTGAGGTTCAGCATATTTGTTTTTTTCTACTGCTATTTTTTCTTTTTCTCCTTCTCTAAGAATCAAAACAGCTCTTGCATTCCTTATAAAACCTTTAAATCCTATAGGGTCTATTTGTCCTACTGAAAGTAATGTTTCAGGCTGTGGTAATCCTACCTGATGCTCCCCAAAAACAGAGCGAATTTCGTCACCAATTTTACCTTCCCAATCATTTCCTTTAATTACTACTAATATTTTATTAGTATTTCCATTTGATGTTGGTAAAACATAGTCGCTTTTCTCTCCTTTATTTTTACACGAAACTGTTATAAAAATCAGGGCAAATAATGCTATTAGTTTATTCATAGTTTGTGGTGTTTAGTAGTTGTTTTTTTAGCTTTTAAATATTTTAAGTTTCATTCCTGGTTTCAAACTCTTAACACTCCAAATATTGTTCCATTTTTTAATTTCATCAACAGAAACTGATGGATATTTTTTTGAAATAGTCCATAATGAATCTCCTTCTTTAACAACATACACCTCATGCTTACCTGTTGGTGCTTTATATTTTTTCTTTGAAACCTTTTTTGGAACAGCCATTCTTTTAGGATAAACACTTAATCTCTGACCTATTTTTAAATGATGTGTGCGTAAACCATTCCAACGTTTAATATCACTTACTCGTACTCCAAATTTATTAGCTATTTTACCTAAATAATCTCCACTTCGAACTCTGTAACGAATACGTTTATCCATTTCAAAATACTTTGGTAATGGCTTTTCTCTTTTAGCATCATCTTCATTTGCTAAAGCATATATTTCTTTTTCCTTTTCTAAGAAGTCCATTAAGTTTCTTCGAGGTAATCGAACTGCATAATTTTTTTCTTTTACATATGGAATAATATCTAGCTTATACGACGGGTTTAGAAACGCTAATAAATCAGGATCTATCCCTGTTTTTTCTGAAATCTGATCAAAACTAATGGTTCTTTTTACACGAACTGTATCTGTCTCAAAATTGAAGATTTTCGGTGCTTCAGAGTAAATATGGTGCTTTTCTGCATACTCAAAAATATACATCGTTGCATAAAATGCTGGTACATACCCTGCTGTTTCACGAGGTAAAAAAGGGCGGATATTCCAATAGTTTTTATATCCTCCAGAACGCTTTATTGCCTTTGATACATTTCCTGGACCCGAATTATATGCTGCTAAAGCTAAATCCCAATCACCAAATATTTTATATAATTGACTTAAATATTGACAAGCTGCTTTTGTTGATTTCACAGGATCTTGACGTTCATCTACATACGAATTTACTTTCAAATCAAACTGAACACCTGTTCCATACATAAACTGCCATAAACCTGTAGCTCCTACCCAAGAACGAGCGTCTGGTCTTAACGCTGACTCAACTATAGCCAAATATTTCATTTCTAACGGAATGTCGTATTGATCTAAGTATTGCTCAAACATTGGAAAATAATATTGAGCACGAGCCATTAATGCTGGATAGTATTTTTTTCGGTATTTTAAATAACTGTTTATTACTTTTTCTAACGCAGGATTATACTCTAAATGAAACGGTGTTTTTACGTTTAGGTCTTGTAATCTTTTCTTTAATAAATCTGTTGTTAGAATTGTGGTTGTATTTCCTAAAATATCTTTATCGTTAATTACATATTGAATACTATCAAACAATGATGAGTTGAATTTTTCTTCAATTAGTAAACTATCAATTATTTTTAAATCTTCTGTAGAAAATAGCTCTTGGTTTTGCGATAAGTTTATAGAGTCATTTACCACAACATCAATACTGTCTTTAGCTATAAAAAGACTATCAACAGGTTGTTGCGCAAAAATTGAAGTTGTAAAAAGTAGTAGTGTTAGTAATTTCTTCATGTTGGTTTTATAAATCTAATTCAACTGCAATTGGGCAATGATCTGAATGCTTTGCTTCTGGTAAAATATACGCTCTTGAAATTTTGTTTTTTAAAGTTTCTGTTACCATGTTATAATCAATACGCCAACCTTTATTATTCGCTCTTGCATTTGCTCGATAACTCCACCAAGAATACTCTTGTTTTTCTGGGTGTAAATGGCGGAAACTATCAATAAATCCACTATTGATAAACTTCCCTAACCATTCACGCTCTTCTGGTAAAAACCCAGATACTCCTTTCATTTTCGGGTTGTGAATATCTATTTCTTCATGACAGATGTTGTAATCTCCACAAATAACCAAGTTAGGAATTTCTTTTCTTAACTCTGTAGCATAGGTTAAAATTTCATCCATGTAGTTGAACTTATAGTCTAATCGAGCACTATTAGTTCCTGAAGGTAAATACATACTCATTACAGAGACCTCATCAAAATCTACACGAAGATTTCTCCCTTCAAAATCCATAGATTCTATTCCTGTACCATACTCTACATGGTTTGGTTCTTCTTTACAAAAAATTGCTACTGATGAATACCCTTTTTTCTCTGCTGAAAACCAATAATGGTATGGATACCCAGCGTTTTCAAACTCAGTTACATCTAATTGTTCTTTATGAGCTTTGGTTTCTTGAATACATATTACATCAGGGTTCGCTGCTTGTAACCAATCGATAAACCCTTTTTTTAATGCTGCTCTAATTCCGTTTACGTTGTATGAGATTATTTTCATCTATTTTTAAAATACAAAAACGTAAAGATTAACACTTTACGTCTTTTTTTTATCCTATAATTTTGTTAAATATTCATTTCTGGAATGTCTCCTTCGACTATTAAAGTTCCTTCTGTAGCTGCTTGAATTTCTTCTACAGATACTCCCGGTGCTCTTTCTAATAAGTAAAATTTACTGTCTTTAATTTCTAATACCGCTAGGTTGGTTACAATTTTAGTTACACAACCTACACCTGTTAATGGTAAGGAACATTTTTTAAGTAGCTTCGATTCTCCTCTTTTATTGGTATGCATCATTGCTACAATAATGTTATCGGCAGAGGCTACTAAATCCATTGCCCCCCCCATACCTTTTACCATTTTTCCTGGTATTTTCCAGTTTGCTATATCTCCATTTTCAGCTACTTCCATAGCTCCTAAAATGGTTAAGTGTACATGTTTACCACGAATCATTGAAAAGCTAGTAGCAGAATCAAAAAAACTAGCTCCTGGCATAGTTGTTATAGTTTGTTTTCCTGCATTGATGATATCAGCATCTTCTTCTCCTTCAAAAGGAAAAGGTCCCATACCTAACACTCCATTTTCTGATTGAAACTCTACTTCAATATCATCACGAACAAAATTGGCTACTAATGTTGGAATTCCGATACCAAGGTTTACATAATATCCGTCTTTTACTTCTTTTGCGATTCTTTTCGCTATTCCGTTTTTATCTAACATAACTAGCTTCTTTGTCTTACTGTTCGTTGTTCAATTCTCTTCTCATATTTTTCTCCTTGGAAAATGCGTTGTACAAAAATTCCTGGAATATGAATTTGATTTGGATCTAATTCTCCTACTGGAACTAACTCTTCAACCTCAGCAACTGTAATTGTAGCTGCCCCACACATATTAGGGTTAAAGTTTCTTGAAGTTCCTTTAAAAATTAAGTTTCCAGCAGCATCACCTTTCCATGCCTTTACAAAAGCAAAGTCTGCTTTAAATGCTGGCTCTAATACATACATTTTCCCGTCAAACTCACGAGTTTCTTTTCCTTCTGCTACCTCTGTTCCATAACCTGCTGGAGTATAAAATGCTGGAAATCCTGCTTGTGCTGCTCTACATTTCTCGGCTAAAGTTCCTTGAGGTGTTAATTCTACTTCTAATTCTCCGGATAACATTTGACGCTCAAATTCATCATTTTCTCCTACATAAGAAGAAATCATTTTCTTTATCTGACGATTTTGCAATAACAACCCTAAGCCAAAATCATCAACTCCTGCGTTATTAGAAATACAAGTAACATCTTTTACTCCTATTTTTACTAACTCAGCAATAGCATTTTCAGGTATTCCGCATAAACCGAACCCTCCTAACATAAAGGTCATTCCATCTTGCACACCTTGCAATGCTTCTTGTACGTTATTTACTTTTTTATTTATCATTATAGTTGTTGTTTTAAGCTTTATCCTACTAGGTGAGATTTTAAATACTTTACAATTTACTAAAAATCCGTATCGTCTGGTACTGTTTCTTCTTCTCCTTCTTTAGCTTCTTCAACTTTTGAACAGTCTAAATTAATACTTATATCTTTAGGTTTTTCAAAATTTCCTTTACTAACCTCTAGCGTTTTATCTTCATAGCATTTTCTCATAAATATTCCCCATGTTGGTAGTGACATTGTTGCCCCTTGACCATATCTTAGTCCTGCAAAGTGTGTTGCTCTATCTTCTCCTCCTGTCCATACTCCAGTTACTAAGTTTGGCACCATTCCCATAAACCAACCATCTGATTGATTTTGTGTTGTACCTGTTTTACCTGCAATAGGATTCGTAAATTTATAAGGGAAACCTGTTACTGCATCTCCTCCTGATGTCCATGTTGATCTTAAACGAGCTCCGGAACCTACTTGAGTTACTCCTTTCATTAAATCTAAAATCACATAAGCTGACTCTTCACTTAACACTTCTTTTGTCTCAGGAACAAACTCTTCTAAAACTGTTCCGTTTTTATCTTCAATTCGAGTAACCATTAGTGGACTAACACGTAACCCTTTGTTCGCAAAAGTTGAATATGCACTAACCATTTCTAATAAAGATAAATCAATTGCTCCTAATGCAATAGACGGATTTGCTTCTAATTTGGATTGTATTCCTGAAGACTCTGCTAGTCGAACTACATTTATAGGTGAGACTTTATCAATTAATTGTGCTGTAATCACATTTACTGATTTTGCTAAGGCGTCTTTTAACGTTAATTCACCTCCATATTTACCTCCTGCATTTTTTGGTGTCCAATCTTCTGGCATTCCATATTTTTCCTTCGGAATGGTGTATGGTGTGTTTGGTAATTTATCACAAGGTGACATTTTTAATTGATTAATTGCAGTAGCATATACAAAAGGTTTAAATGTAGAACCTACTTGGCGTTTTTGTTGCTCAACTGCATCATATTTAAAGTATCTATGATTAATTCCTCCAACCCATGCTTTAATGTGGCCTGTTTGAGGTTCAATAGACACCAAACCTGAACGCAAGAAGTGTTTATAATGACGTATTGAGTCAAAAGGAGTCATTACTGTATCACGTTCACCTTTCCACGTAAAAATACGCATATCAGTAGCTGTGTTAAACACCTTATCTATTTCTTTTTCAGACTTACCTGCTGCTTTCATTCGCTTATAACGGTCTGAATTTTGCTTTGCTCTTCTTATTATTTTTTCTATGTCCTTTTTCCCTATATCATAAAAAGGAGCTTTTTTATTTCTTTTTTGTTCTTTATCAAAATATGATTGAAGGTTTTCCATGTGTTCATAAACCGCTTCTTCAGCATATTTTTGCATACGAGAATCTATAGTAGTGTAAATTTTTAATCCATCTCTATAAATATTATACTCTTCTCCATTTGGTTTTGGGTTTTCTTTAACCCACTCTTTTAAGATACTTCTTAAATGCTCTCTAAAATATGTTGCTAAACCGTCACTATGTCCTTCTCTGTTTATATTAAGTCCTAGACCTAATTTTTGTAATGAGTCTTTTTGTTTTAAAGTAATAAACTCACTTCTATTCATTTGCTTTAAAACAACATTCCTTCGTTGCTTTACCATCTCTTTTCTCCTTAAAGGATTAAAAAGGGAAGAGTTTTTAAGCATTCCTACTAGCATTGCAGATTCTTCTATATCTAACTCTTTGGGTTCTTTTCCAAAATAAATTCGAGCTGCTGAACGAACACCTACTGCTTGATTTAAGAAGTCATATTTATTCAAATACATGGTTATGATTTCTTCTTTAGTGTATTGACGCTCTAGCTTAACAGCTACTACCCATTCTTTCACCTTTTGAAGTACTCTTTTGAAAATATTGCGAGAAGCTTTTCCTGTAAACAACATTTTTGCTAGTTGTTGGGTTATTGTACTCGCCCCTCCACTTCCTGGTTTTAAAACGGCTCTTGCTGTTCCTCTAAAATCAATTCCTGAATGTTCATAAAAACGCTCATCTTCTGTTGCAACTAACGCTTTTACCATATTTTGTGGAATGTCTTTATATTTTATAGGTGTTCTGTTTTCAACAGCGTACTTACCTAAAGTTTTACCATCAGCTGAAATAATTTCTGTAGCTAAATTATTCTCTGGGTTTTCTAACTCTTCAAAAGTAGGTAGTGCACCAAACACTCCCCAAGAAGCTAGTAAAAATAGTAGGCAAACAAATAAGAACCCTCCTAAAATGATACCCCAAAACCATTTAATGTACTTGCTAAAATTTGTTGTTTTTTTCTCTGTCATTACTTTATTTTTTCTATTCTAAACCCTACATGAGTTATTCCTTCTAATTCTTCAATTCCTTCCAACTTTCCATTTTTTCGCATGGCTTGTCGAACCTTAAAAGTATATTCTCCTTTTCGGGGAAACGTTATGTTTTCTTTATAAAAAAGTTTATTCTCTTTAATGTCTGTAAAACCTTGTCCTAAAAATTTCCCTGTAACGTCTGCCATATCATATTCCAATGTATCTATGATTATTTGTCCGTCAGGAAAATTCATTTGCGTAATTAAAAAAAGATTGCTGTATGCATAATCTTTATTATTTCTAAGGTTTATAAAAAGATTTTTCTTACCAATAGAGTCATTAATTGGAAATGTAAACTGTATTGCATTTTTTTTATTCCATGAGCTTTTAGGAAGCGCAATATAATTGTCAAACTCACTATTTGAGTCGCATGAAGCTAATAGTATGGCTACTAAAAAAATGATGCCAATTTTACTTCTCATTATTGGTATTGTTTTTATTATCGCTATTATTTCTTTTTCGTTGATTGTTGTTTTTTCTTCTGGGATTTCTCGGTTTTTTTTGTTGTCCTTGTGGTTTATCAGTTGTTTTACTTTCTGGTTTTGGCTTTCTAGTTTTTGGATTGTTTTTAGGTCTTGGTTTCCTTTTATCAACTCTCTTTTTTTCTGTTTTTTGGCCTCCTTCAGTTTTTTCCGTTTTTCCTTGTGGTTTTTTCTTTTGCCTTTTATTTGTTTGTGGCTGTTTATCTACTTCCGCTTTATTTGCTGGTTTTCTTTTTCTACGCCTACTGTTTTTACGACTTTTTTTAGGTGCATCAAAACGCGTTAAACTATCTTGACCTACAACATTCTCAAAATCGACAGAAACCTCTTCAGCTATCTCCAATTCATATTCTTCTAACGGTAACGCAAGTTCATTATTTTTGTTTAATTCTATAATCTCTTGAACTTGATCTAACGATAGTTTATACCATTTAAAACTTTCCTCTTTGTAGGTATACCAAAGTAATTTTTTGAATATGTCCATTTTAACGAAAACAGCATCTCCTTTTTCTGTTTTTAGCACTTTATCTTGCTTCGGAAAGCTTTGTAATGCATCTAAATACGTATCTAATTCGTAGTTTAAACAACACTTTAGTTTACCACACTGTCCTGCTAACTTTAATGGATTTAATGATAGTTGCTGATAACGGGCTGCTGCTGTATTTACTTTTCTAAAGTCGGTTAACCAAGTAGAGCAACATAATTCTCTACCGCAAGAACCAATTCCTCCTAAACGAGCTGCTTCTTGGCGCATTCCTACCTGACGCATTTCTACTCGTATAGAAAAAGCACTAGCTAAGTCACGAATTAACTGACGAAAGTCTACACGTTCGTCTGCTGTATAATAAAAAGTAGCTTTGGTTCCGTCTCCTTGATATTCAACATCAGAAAGTTTCATTTTTAACCCTAAACGGCTAATAATTTCTCTTCCTTTTCGTTGTGTTTCTAACTCTCTTCCTCTGGCTTCTTGCCAAACATCAATATCTTTTTGAGATGCCTTTCTGTAAATTTTCTTTACATCATCACTATCTGCAGTAATTTTTCTTTTTTTCATTTGAACTCTTACTAGCTCTCCTGCTAAAGAAACAATACCTACATCATGCCCTGAAGATCCTTCAACTGCAACCACATCTCCCATGGAAAGGGTTAAGTTTTCAGGATTTTTATAAAAGTGTTTTCGTCCATTTTTAAAACGGACTTCAAAAATATTAAATGGTGCTTCACCTGAAGGTAAAGTCATATTTGATAACCAATCAAAAACAGCGAGCTTATTTCCACTTCCACATGTACCTGTAGCACAATTTCCGTTACTCTTACAGCCATTTGGCACACCGCTTTTGTTAGTTGAGCAACTGCTACAACTCATACGATAATATATTTTTTTGAAATATTTTTTAAACCTGTGGTATTTACAGTATCAAAAAATATTTTTATTATTTGATTTTCAGCTGTATAAAATTTACTTTATAACAACTATCCTTAATCTGTAAAGATACATATTCTAATGAAAAGTGGAAATTGATTTTTTTGTTAAAAAAAATGCTGCTTTTTAACTTAAAAGCAGCATTTTTTATTTATTCTAGTCTTTGGGCACTAATTATTCTTTTTCGCCCAATTATCTCGTAATCCAACTGTTTTATTGAATACTAAACTTTCTGCTGTTGAATCATCATCTACATTAAAATATCCTAAACGTTGGAACTGAAAACGATCTCCAATTTTTGCTGTTTGTAAGCTTGGTTCAACGTAAGCCGTAATTTTTTCTAACGAATTCGGGTTTAAGAACTCCATAAAGTCTTTGTCTTTATGACTGTCCGGTGCTTCATCTGAAAACAACCTATCATACGCTCTTACCTCAGCTTTTACTGCATGTTTTATAGAAACCCAGTGTAAGGTTCCTTTCACCTTACGCTTACTTTCTTCTGTTCCACTTCCTGATTTTGTTAATGGATCATATGTACAGTGAATTACTGTAATGTTTCCATTTTCATCTTTTTCTACACTATTAGCCGTGATAAAATACGCGTTCTTTAAACGCACTTCTTTTCCTAATTTTAAACGGAAGAATTTTTTGTTTGCTTCTTCTCTAAAGTCTTCACGCTCTATATAAATTTCTCTTGAAAATGGAACTTCTCTTGTTCCTGAGTTTTCATCTTCTGGATTGTTTTCAGCAATTAAAATTTCTTCTTGATCTTCTGGATAATTATCTATTACCACCTTTACCGGATCTAAAACAGCCATTACACGATTTGCTGTTTTATTTAAATCTTCTCTAATTTTAAACTCTAGTAATGCTACATCAATCACATTTTCACGTTTAGAAACTCCTACCGTTTCAATAAAACTACGTATTGAAGCAGGTGTATAACCACGACGACGTAATCCTGAAATAGTTGGCATACGTGGGTCATCCCATCCTGAAACGATTCTTTCTTCCACCAACTTCATTAACTTACGTTTACTCATTACGGTATAACTTAAGTTTAAACGTGAGAATTCTCTTTGTTTTGGTGGTAATGGGTATTCTGATTGACTATACTCATATACGTTATCTCTAAACCAATTGTATAGTTCGCGGTGAGGCTTAAACTCTAATGAACATAATGAGTGCGAGATTTGTTCTATATAATCACTTTCTCCGTGTGTCCAGTCGTACATTGGGTAGATTACCCAATCACTTCCTGTACGGTGATGTTCTTTCTTTAAAATACGATACATTATAGGATCACGCATTAACATATTTGGTGAAGCCATATCTATTTTAGCACGTAATACATGAGACCCTTCATCAAATTCACCGTTTTTCATACGTATGAATAAATCTAAATTTTCTTCAATACTTCTGTCTCTATTAGGTCCTGCTACTCCCGGTTGCGTTGGCGTTCCTTTCTGTTCAGCCATTGCTTCAGAAGATTGATTGTCTACATATGCTTTTCCGTCTTTAATTAATTGAACTGCCCAATCATATAATTGTTGGAAATAATCAGAAGAATAGCATTCTTTTTCCCATTGATACCCCAACCAAGCTACATCTCGCTTAATAGCATCTACGTATTCTTGCTCTTCTTTTGCTGGGTTTGTATCATCAAAACGAAGGTTTACTGGAGCATTGTATTTTTCTCCTAAACCAAAACTAATACCAATAGCTTTTGTATGTCCTATATGTAAATATCCATTGGGTTCTGGTGGAAAACGAAAACGCAAATTTTCTTTTGGCATTCCATTAGCCAAATCTTCTTCAACAATTTGCTCTAAAAAATTCAATGATTTCTTTTCTTCTGACATCTTTATAAATTATGTACGTGTTCTATTTTTACAACCTTCTATGATTCTCTCTTAAAATAGAATCAATTAAGAGCTTCCTAAAAGGTTTAAACAACAAAATTACATAGAATCTATGAGATAATTACACAAAGAAAATTATGGATTATTTTTTTTAATAAAAAAACGGAAAACCTGTATAGATTTTCCGTTTTAATAATTTTATTTGGTTTGAACTTACTTTCCGAACGAATTGTTTTCTTGATTTACGTCTGCCATTAGTTTTGACGGATCAATTTCAACTGATTTCACCTCTTTTTTGGCTGTAAAAGTGTACGTTGGATGTGCAAAAGTCCAATCTGTAATAACTGTAGCATTGGTTGATTTCTCTCCACGCATCATACGTAACGGAATGTTAAATGATTCTTTTGAACCGTCTGTATACGTTACCTCAACATCAATAGGCATTGGCATTTGACCAATACGTTCTAAGGTAATTTCTTTTCCGTTTACTGATTTAATTCCGTAATCGATAGTATGTGTTGTTTGCGTCCATTCATTTAAATACCAGTCTAACTGAAGTCCTGAAACTTTTTCAGCTGTACGTTTAATATCATTTGGTGTTGGATGCTTAAAAGAAAAGTCTTCAAAATACTTCTTTAGTGTTTTTGCTACGTTTTCTTCTCCAATAATATATTCTAATTGTGATAAGAAAATATTTCCTTTTGAATAACTCGCAACTCCATACGCTGTATTTGTATGATACCTATCAGCATGTGTTGTTAAAGGTTCTTCAATATTATTTTTTACCACGTAATTATACCCTCGGTAAGATCCTGCATGTGGATTTTCTTTTCCTTCTCCTAAAATTTCATTTTCTGCTTTGTTTGAAATATAAGTAGTGAATCCTTCATCCATCCAAGGGTGTTTACTTTCGTTAGTTGCTAACAAGAATTGGAACCAAGTATGTGCTAATTCGTGTGCTGTTACTCCAAATAAGCTTCCCCATTTACGTTGTCCTGTAATTAATGTACACATTGCATATTCCATACCTCCATCTCCTCCTTGAATAACTGAGTATTGCTTGTATGGATACTGACCTATGTGCTCACTAAAATATTTCATTAATTCAGCAGTTTTAGGTTGTAATTTTTTCCAATTTTCTAAATATTCAGCATCTAATGTTTTCTTGTAAAGGAAATGCAAGTCGATTCCATTATCCATTTTATAGGTATCATGAATAAACTCAGGATCTGCTCCCCAAGTAAAATCATGTACGTTTGGCGCAGTGAATTTCCATGTTAATTTATCACCTGACGGAAGGTTTAATGGTTTTGTTTTGTCTTCGTAACCATGACCAACCTCTTGAGGGTTTTGCACATATCCAGTTCCTCCAACTACATAATTTTTATCAATATGAAGTGTTACATCAAAATTACCCCAAACTCCATGGAATTCTCTTCCTAAGTATGGTGGTGTATGCCAACCTTCAAAATCATATTCAGCCATTTTAGGGTACCATTGTGTCATTGACAAAGCAACTCCTTCAGTACTATTACGACCTGAACGACGGATTTGTTTTGGTACTTGCGCATCAAAAATCATATCAAACGTTACACTTTCCCCTGGTTGAATTGGTTTGTTTAATGTAACTTCTAAAATCGTTCCAACAGTTTCGTGTTTTACTACCGAACCGTTTTGTTTTAAAGAACTTACTTTAATGTATCCTATTTCTGAAGGTGATAATTTACTAATACGATCTCCTACTCTTCTGTCTGGATCTTGGATATTTCTTGAACGAACATCCATTTGTGAGTTTGGTTGAAATGCATTAAAATATAAATGATAGAATACTTTATTTAACGCATCTGGTGAATTATTTGTGTACACCAATTTCTGTGTTCCTTTGTATTGATATGTTTTAACATCCATATCAATATCCATAGTATAATCAACATGTTGCTGCCAATATCCTTGGCTAGATTGCTTGTGTACTTTTGTTTTTGTTACGGTTTTGTTTTTTGCACTATTTACGGTAGCACAAGAAATAACCGGTAACAATAAAAGGCTTAAGATTATTTTCTTCATATTAAACTGGTTTAATTCCCATTGAGGTTAGTGTTTTCTTAAAATCGCTTAGTTCTTTTTCATTTTTTAATACTGGAAAACTACGTCTTTTTCCATTATGTAACTTTAGAAAAACCCGCTCTCTTCCGTAGGCTTTTCTTGTTTCTATTCCTTCAATTTCATTAAGTAAGTGTTTAGATTTCCATGATCTTTTTACCACGTAATAAAATATTACTACTACAGAAACTACTGCAAGTAAAAACATAAAAACAAAAAGAGTTTCATTGTTTTTATAACTCATTAAATACAACTGAACTCCCATATTAATTCCATTAATTAACATCAAAGAGATTATTAACCATGAATGCATTGGCACTTCATCTTTTATTGTTAATTCCTGTGTTTTTTTGTTGAATTCTAGTTGCATGTGTTTTCTTATAACAAAAAAAGAGCATCAAAAAATAATGCTCTTTTTTAGCTTGTTTATACTGGTTTTATTTTCTTCCGTTTACCATTCTATCAGCCATTCTTACTGCATTGTATGCATTTACAACACGCCCTGATACTGATAATTCTGAGAAAGGAACTTTTACAGGCGCAGTACCATATCTAGCTCCTGTTCCTGGTTTATTAACTTCTAAATCTATCTTCGTTCCTGAATTCATTAAAATATGCTTTACTTGACTCGCTGTTAACTCAGGATAATAAGAACGCACTAATGCAGCAACTCCAGCAGTTGCTGGTGAAGCAAATGATGTTCCATCTAACTTTTTATATTCATTATCAGGGGTTGTCGAATATACTTGTACTCCTGGTGCAAATACATCTACATTCTTTTTACCATAATTAGAGAAGCTTGCTGGTAACTCTTCATTGTATTTAGCGCTCATTGCACCAACAGTTAATACATTGTCTGCTATTTCATCTACTAAGTTTGGTGCATCATTAGGAAAGGTTTTCTCTACGTCAATATTTTTACCATCATTTCCTGCTGCATTTACAATTAATACATCTTTAGATGCAGCATACTTAATTGCTTCGTAAACCCATTCTTTATTAGGAGAGAAACCTTTACCAAAGCTTGTATTAATTACTTTTGCTCCGTTATCAACTGCATAACGGATACCCAAGGCAACATCCTTATCATACTCATCTCCTTCAGAAACTGAACGTACAGCCATAATTTTTACATTATCAGCAACCCCATTCATTCCTTTTCCATTATTACGAGTAGCTCCTACAACTCCTGAAACATGTGATCCATGAAGCTCTCCTTTTTCAGAGTGACCTGTATTGCCATTTCCGTATCCTGGTTTATCGTTAATATTATACGCATTATCACCAACAACAGTACGGTAATCAATTTTTAAATTATCTCCATTAATAGTCTTTTGAGCGTCTTTAACACCTTTTTCAAAGTATTCTTTTGCTTCTTCTAGTGTATCAAAATAACCAAACATTCTAGTAGCAAACATCTTTGCTTGGCTTAACACTGAATCATTTGTATTAATAGCCTCTACTTCTTCTTTAGTATAGGTTGATTTTCCAAAATATTTAGCAAAGGCTTTATCAGCTTCTTCAGCCATTACTTTCAAACCTCCATAACGAGTAACCGTTTTCTTTGCTTCTGCTATTTTCTCTGCTTGATAAGCTTTTACTTCTGCTAAGGTTTCAGCATCTGCAACTTCGGGTTTCATTAAAATACGCTCGTATTCTAAGTGTTCTTTGTAAGAATCTCCTAAAAAGTTCCATCCATTAATATCATCAACATATCCGTTTTTATCATTATCTATTCCGTCTCCTGGAATTTCTTCAGAATTCACCCAAGCTACATCAACTAAATCTTCATGTTTTAAATCAGTTCCTGAATCAATTACTCCTACTACAACTTCTATATTCTTTTTACCTTTTAAAAACTCATAAGCTTTATTTACACTCATTCCAGGAATTGTATCTGTAGCCAAGTCTAAATGTTGCCAGTTTTCTTGTTCATAGTCTGTTAATTCAGCTTTTTTCGCTGGAATATTCACTACGGTATTACTTCCTGCTGGCACAGGGATTTTGCTTACTGTTTTACAGCTAGCTAAGGTAGCCACTGCAATTGCCGAGTAAAATACGGGCTTTAAAACTCTCATAATCTCTATCTTAATTAAAAATATCTGTAAACTCAAATGTTTCCTTTAAACGAACTCCTTTTTCTGTATGCTTTACTGTTATTACTTCGTTGTAAGCATCATGTTCTAAAAACAGGTAAAATTCTTTATCTGCTGCTTCGTTTAAAAAAGCTTCTTTTTCTTTTAAGGTAAGTAATGGCCTTGTATCGTACCCCATAACATAAGGCAAAGGAACATGACCTGCTGTTGGTAGTAAATCTGCCATAAACACCAATGTTTTTCCTTGATATTCTATTTTCGGTAGCATTTGTTTTTCGGTATGTCCATCTTTGAACAACACATCAAATCCAACATAATCTTTTGCGTTTAGATGCAAAAAGTTTAGTTGTCCGCTTTCTTCAATTGGTAAGATGTTTTCTTTTAAAAAAGATGCTTTTTCTCTCGCATTTGGGTGTACTGCCCAATCCCAATGACGTTGGTTACTCCAAAAACGTGCGTTTTTAAAAGCTGGTTCATACCCCGTTCTATCTTTGTTCCATTGAATCGCTCCTCCACAATGGTCGAAATGTAGGTGTGTTAAAAACACATCTGTAATATCATCTCTATGAAAACCATGTTTTGCTAAAGAAGTATCTAATGAAAAGTCTCCATATAAATAATAATATCCAAAAAACTTATCTGACTGCTTATTACCAATACCTGTATCAATGAGTGTTAAACGATCTCCATCTTCAATCAACATACAACGCATGCCCATTGAGATCATGTTGTTTTCATCGGCTGGGTTTGTCTTTTGCCAAATTGTTTTCGGAACTACGCCAAACATGGCACCCCCATCTAATTTAAAGTTTCCTGTTTCTATCGGATAAATTCGCATAACTACAAAGATGCAGAATTTTAGCGAATTAATTTGTTAAGGAAAACAAAAAGTGCCTAGTTTCTAGAAATGCTATCTGCCATAATTAAAGCATTGTATGCATTTAAAACTTTACCTGATTTTGATAATTGATTAAAAGGTGTTGTTTTATTTTTATCTTCTCTTGTTGGTGTACTCACTTCAAAAGTATACTCTAAACCAGAGTCCATTAAAATATGTTTTACCTGAGATACTGTTAAGTTAGGGTAATACGAATAGATTAATGCTGCTACACCTGATGTGATTGCAGCAGATAAAGACGTTCCTGTATCAGTTTTATATTTATTGTTGGGCATTGTTGTGTGTATACTCTGTCCTGGAGCAAATAAATCTACATCTATGTTTCCATAATTTGAAAAATAAGAAAATAGGGTTTTATCTAATTTGTAAAACATTGAGCCTACCAATAAAAAGTTATCTGTAACCTCCTCTTTATTATTCACATTATCGTTGGGATAATAATTATTAGTGATATTTAAATTCAGTTTTGTATTTCCAGCCGAGGATACTATTAAGACATTTTTTTCTGCTGCGTACTTCATGGCATCAAAAACCCACTCCTTATACATTGACATATCCTTTCCAAAGCTCATATTAATTATGTTTGCTCCATTATCAACTGCATATTGAATAGCGAGAGCTATATCTTTATCATGTACATCTCCTAGGGGTGCAATAGGTAAAGGCATAATTTTTATTTTTTTTACTATACCATTAACCCCTAAAGAGTTTTTACTTTCCCCTGCTATAACTCCAGCAACTTCAGTACCATGATAATATGTATTTATGTTTTTATTAATGTAAGGGTTACCATAATTAGTATAATTAATATCGTTTGGTTTTATATCTATCATCAATCTTTCATTAAACTCTAAATTAAGTGTTTTGCTTATCATAAGTTCCGCCTCTTCTTTATAATTCTTTATCCACTCTTCAGATAAATTATACTTTATAAAATCTGACATGAAATAAATATACCTTGCTAAGTTTTTATTTTCATCCTTGTACTTTTTATAGATACTATCTAAATCTTTCGTCGTGTAACCTCCTTTTGGATAAATACTATCTACTTTTTTCACAGCAATTGGATATCCTTCGTACAAAAAATCTCCATACTTCTGTTTTTTTTGAGCTTTTATCAATTCTTTTTGAAATTGTCTTTTTGCTTCAATATATAATTGATGTTTTTTAGGGTATTTATACTTTAAGTTAATTGAGTCACTATTTTCAAATATTTTTCCATATTCTCTTAGAATTCTTACGCACTCTAAATTTGCATAAATAATATTATCTCCTTTAAGGTTTCCTAGAAAATTCCAGCCTTTTACATCATCTACGTACCCATTATAATCATCATCAATATTGTTGTCTGGTATTTCATCTTCATTTATCCAAAACTTTCCTTTTAAATCTTTATGATTTGTATCAATTTCTGTATCAAGAATAGCAACTATAACTTCCTTTCCCTCCTTATCAACCAACAAGCTATCATATAACCTGTAAAGACTTATTCCTGGTATTGTATCTATTAATAAGTCCTTACCTAGCCAATTCTTTAATTGTTTTTTATTTAAAGGCTTTTTTTTCTCGAATAAATTAGCAGGAAGGTAGATTCTAGAATACCTTTTCTTATTACATGAAACAAGACATAAAATAATAATAAAATATATTTTTTTGACCAACTTTTTTCTTTTTTTTCATAAAAAAAGAAGATAATGGTTATTATCTTCCTTATTCTTTTCTTAGTTGTACTCTTTTGAAGATTTTTCTAATAATTAATAGTTTTGATAGGATCGTCGTCAATAACCGTTTCTGTTTGTGTACCTCTTGGTACACTCATCCTATTAACATTTCCTCCAAAAATATTTGATGGTTTTTCCAACCTTACCACTCTAAACTTTTCAATATTTAATTTCTTTTTTTTCATAATTAACTTAAATTATTATCATTCTACAATCGTAAAAATACTCACAAAAATCATATTTCTCTAAAAAAGCCACTCTAAATTTATAAATACCGTGTATCTTAACTACCCTTTGTTCAATTCTTTAATAAAATAAGAAGGTTTTATTCCTTTTAAGTTATAGAATGCTTTAGAGAATGACTCGGCATTCTTAAAACCTACCTCATGAGCTAATGCTTTAACCGTATACTTCCTGTAAGTTTTGTTTTCTTTCAACTCTTCAATTATATACTCTATCCTAAGTGTATTTAGATAATTTGAAAAAGACAGTTTTTTGTAATAGTTTATAACCTTTGAAAGATAGCTCGTATTTGTTTCTAAACTTTTAGCTAGAGAATTAAGGGTTATATCTTGTTCAAGATACCGTTTTCCTTCTTCAAAACTTTTTAGTTTTTGAAGTATTTCATCTATCTTCTTTTGGGGCAACGCCAATTCTTTCTCTTTTTCTCTTTTATCTTTTTTAGTTGTCCTTAATTTATCTTTTTTAGTTTCCTTTAAAATTTCTTGAAATCTTTTTTTATACACTTTTCTCTTTTTAAAATTATATACTCCAAAAAATATTGCGCTAAATACAAGTATAATTGAAAACAAAAGCAACCAACCTTGTAGTGTATTTTCTTTTTTTAAACTTTTAACTATTTCCTTTTGTTTAAATAATAGTTTGGGAGTATCATACTCTTTATTAAAATAATTGGTGATAGACTTATAATTTTTACTGAAATATTGATCTAAATCCAATAGTTTTCTAACATAAACTAGTTCCTTTTCTGGGTTGTCTTTTTCCCTATAATATTTAATAACAAATTCGTAACCTTCTCTCAAATCAGGATGAATATCTTTAGATAAAAAATAAATGCTATCCACTTTCTCAAAATAACTCAAAGCTTTCTTTTCATTATTTAACTTATCGAATGATTTTCCTAAATAAAAGTTAGCATAAGAGAGGTTAGCTAAGTCCTTTGCTTTAATAATTTCCGGAATAGCCAAATTAATACTATCAATAGCTGTTTTATAGTTTTTATCCCAAAATTCAATTACACCTTTTTCTAACCTAAAATAATTTTTAAATAACTTTCTATTATTCTCAATACTTTTTGCATAGCCTATTGAACAAAAGTACCTTGCAGAATCATTTTTTTTATTCCTTAAATAAGCATCAGATAAAGCAAACAAAATAGAAAGATGGTAGTCAACATATTCTTTCTCATAATTATTTCTTTTATTATATGAGTACACCTCCTTAAGTAACATCAAATATTCTTTATTCTTATTATATCTCGACTTCAACAATCCTAACCTATGTTTTATAATATTTGAGTATTTTTCGTTACTTGTACTTTTAACTGCTAAGAGATAATTTTCTAAGGACTTATAAAAAAGACGGTTTTTATAAAAATAATCACCCTTGTTAAAGTAAGCTGTTACTGGAAAAAATTCTGTTTTTACAAGTTTTGTAGATTCAATTATACTGTCATTATAACCCAGAAACAAACTATCGTTGCTTTTGTTTACAATTGATAAATAATGAAAACCTTTTGCCATTTTAATTGTATCTTTTTTTGACTTCGCCTTTTGTAAATATATTTTTGCTATACTCAAAGACAATAAAGAATCTTTTTTATGCTTATGAAATAAGTTTGACAACTCTTTGAATCCTTTTATACTTAAAGAATCTTTGTTTTGAGCATTAATGTCTAAAATTAAAAAAGACAAAATAGCAACGGATAAAATATATCCTCTTTTATATTGTTGTTTCATTACTCTACTAATTTCCTTTTACATTTCTTATACAAAAAATCATATACTACCATTTCATACATTCGTTGCTTGCTTTTAAATATTCTATTTACAGACATGTGAATCAAACTCGCTACTAAACCATCTAAAGAAACCAATAACTTTTTCTCTACTGCTTTGGTTTTGAAATTTTTTATAACTTCTTTTTGTAGAGTACTTAACACAACCCACTCTGTATTTAAAGAAACTCCAGTTACTTCACTATACATCACATTCATTTCTTTTTTCATCTTCTTATCAGCATTAAACTCTCTTTGAAATTGATTTTTATATCGTTCTAGAAACAACAACTCTTCATGTTTTGAAAAGTTGAAAGTGTTTATAATTTGCTCTAGGTATTTAAGTGTGTAAATAAACCTGTACTTATCATCAATCGTTTGTTCAATAAGACCTAAAACTGTTTCACTATCTCCGTAAAAAAAAGTTTCTGCATCGGCAATCGTGTTTTTCCCATAACGTTCCAATTCTCTTTTATAAGTTCCTAATTGAATATCCCAAACTTGTTTGGTTTCAATAAAAGACGCTATATATTTTTGAAATTCTAAAACAACACTCCCAATACTCTCTGTATCATTTAAATGAAAACGAATGCGTAAATGGTTGTCAGGATCGGTATAACGAATAAAAAACCATTTATCTATAATTTTCTTTTCAAAAAGAACTCCTACTAAAGGTTTTACACATTGTAACAACACATTGTCCGCTACTTCTTTTCCACAATATACTTTGTAGTACACCCACTTTTCTCCTGGAAAAAAATTTCTTTTTATTACAACTTCCATTTTCAACAATTAGTTTTATTGTTATAAAAAGATACTACAAATTGATTGCAAAAAGACATCCCTTCTCTCTTTACAAGCTCATCATCAGTAAATAAAAACTCTTCTAACACAAAGTTCTTTTTTCTTTTAACTACATTGTATAACATTTGAACCGCTGTCTTATTTTCTAAATAAATAAGTAGTCTGTTGTCCCCTTCAACTAACTCAACATAATTGGGTAATTGCAATTCCTTTTTCCAATTGACCATTTGTTTAAAAAAGTCTTTACTTTTTAATATTTCACCTAACTCATCAGTTTGAAGGTTCCATCTAGCTTTAGAAAAAATAATATCTTTATATACTACTCTTGGTAAAAAAGGTAGGTTTAAAAAAGTTGCATTCCAACTAAACCCTATACTAGCTCTTTTATTTTGGGTTTGTAATTCGCACAAAAAATGGTAAATCGGCAATGTACTATTGCTATAATTATGAGCATTCCCTAATCTTGGAATTACTTCTTTATTTAATTTTTTTGAAAAAAGCGTAATCTCATCGCCTTTTACTGTAACTAAAATGTCGCTTAATGGAATTTGCTTTTTTTTATCTACACTAGACTTCCCTAAATAAGGGATTTCATAATCTCTAAAATTAGGACGCTGTAAGATATTTCCTGTTCTAGCCTCTGGCAAATGGACTATTTCAGCTATGACTTTATCCTTTTCAATGTTTTTTTCCGTTTTAGCTATATTATTTATGTGTTGTGACAAGCCTTCGCTACCGTGACCAAACCTGCCTAATAAATTTATAGCACTGCTACCTCCAGTTCCTTTTATAAACAGTTTTTCTTCACCTGAACTCTTAAACACTTCTATAATTGATGAAAACGTATCGGGCAAATCGTCCCATCTTTCTTCTATACTTTCAAAATCTTGCTCCGTTAATTTAATTGTAGTTTTTCCTTCAGTCAGTACCTCAAATAACTTCTCTTGTAAAATACTATCTACATCTCTCCAAACTATATGTTTATATCTTTTCTTTTTGGGAGTGTTTACAATTTTATCTAAAAAAGGAGTGTTGTTTTCTTCTTTTTTTCCATAACCAATACCTGTTTCAACATCTAATACTAAACTTAACGGTAACCTTTCACCTTCGTAACGTTTTGTATAAGCTCTTTTAAAGTCTTCTAGCCTTCCACTTGTGGAACGCAACGTCATTTTATTAAAAACTCTTAACGCTTTGTATAGATTGTTTTTAAGTTTTCTATCTAGTTTATTTTCAATTGTGTTTGAAAAGGTATCCGTTTGGAATAAGTATTTGGTATCTTTTTTTGGAACTACCTGTTTGCTTAGTTCCTCAATTACTTCATATCTAGATGCTGGGTTTTCAAAAGAATCATCTATCTTATTTAAATGATTTGATAATTCCATGAGTTTATTTTTAAACTCTTTATTCTCAGAAATCTCAAAAACTTTTTTTATTAAATTAGAAAAGTAATCGCTTCCTGTAACAGTAACTTCAAGTTCAGACACCAAAATCTGATGCTCTATTAACTCTTCTATAAACCCTTTTGCTTCTATTAATTCAATATCATCGCTAACAAGTACTTTTGCTAACGCTGTAATTGTTTGTCCTTCTTTTGCAGCTTTGAGCACCTCATCTAAATATGTAGAAAACTTAATTCCTTCAATTGAATACTCTCTTTTTTTGTTTTGTACTATATACTCAACATATCTGTAATGTTCTCCTACTTTATACAAACTTGTGTTCGGAAAAAACAGTAATTGTTTTCTAATTTCATCTTCTTTTAACAATTCTAGAAATAGTTCTGCTAAAAAAGTAGTATCAAAACGAGTAATTCTTTTGTAGTCTTCTACTGCTGCTAATTGAATTGATGTTTTATTACTAAAACTTCCTTGAGAACAAGAAGCAAATAAACCAAAAGGAGTACAGCGAGTAGCTATTCTTGTAAAATATTTTAATATTGTTAGCTCTAACCTTTCTTTTTTCTTCTCATCAAAAACTTCTTGATTTTTCCATTTCTGAATTTGCCCTACTAATTCAGGAGAAGCTAAAAATAAAGCCTCTTCAAAAATTTTGTTTTGCAACAAATTTCTAAAATCAGATTCTAAAACCTCTTCCTTTTCTATTAAAGTTCTATAATCAGAAAAAGAAAACAATGGAGTTCTTAAACAATAAGAATCAAAAATTTTATATGGCATTCTCTTCTTTTGAGTCAATTTTTTAGTGTCTTTATCCCTGCAAATGTAGTTATTATTAAAACAAGCTCATAAAACAGCTAAACCCTTAAAAAACAAACACAAACTAACAAAATTCTAACTCGAAATTTATAAATAACGTCCATTTTTTTATAAATCTCGCTATATATGAATTTTTTACTGCATTTATTTTGCGTTGGTTTGCATTGTATTCGTAGACAGGGAAAGTTATACGTGAAAAAGAAAAACCACCCCTTTATTTTTACTTTTTGTTCTCATAAATAAAGGGGTTTTATTTTAAAAAAGTTATGAGCAAACAAATATTTCCTAAAGAAATTATTGAAAACAGTACTGAAGTACATCAATTTAAGCACACCAATAAAAGCAAAATTATTTATAGTGTCTTTTTAGTAGCTTTAATAATTACTATAGCTTCTTTACCTTTTATTAAAGTAACTATTTATAATACTTCACAAGGACTTATACGCCCAGATAAAGAACGAATTTCTTTACAAAACAGCACTAGTGGTAAAGTTATTTTCCATCAACTTAAAAACAATCAAGAAATACATGAAGGAGATACCTTATTACTGGTAAACAATTTAGCTATTACTCAAAAAATTGAAAACATTGAAAGTCAGACGCATGAAATTAAAGCTTTTATTGAAGATTTAGAGTTTTTATCTAAAAGCAAAAAACAAGTAACCCAAATACAATCATCAAAGTATCAACAAGAATATAATTTTTACCAACAAAAATTAAATGAGTTACGTACTCGCTTTAAAAAACTAAAAGATGATTATAAACGGAATCAACAATTATTTAAAAAAGGAGTGATTGCTAAAGTTGAATTAAACAATAGTCAATTAGAGTACGATTTGGCGCTGAATGCTATTTATCAATATAAAAAGCAACAGTCGAGTACTTGGCAATCACAATTGGTAGACTATCAAAATCAATTAAAAGAGCTAAAAAACAATCATACTCAACTACAAGAGAATACTAATTTATCAATCATAAAAGCTCCTGTTTCGGGTACTTTATTAAATGTGAAAGGAATTGAAAAAGGAAGTTTTATTCCTTCTGGTACACAACTCGCTGAAATATCACCAAAATCAGATCTTATTGTTGAGTGTTTTATAAGCCCAAGTGATATTGGATTGCTAAAAAAAGAAAACAAGGTAAATTTTCAAGTAAGTGCCTTTAATTATAACCAGTGGGGGTTGGCAACAGGAAACATACTAGAAGTAGGAAACGACATACAAATGGTAAACGATACGCCCATGTTTAGAGTAGCATGTTCTTTAAACCAACGTTTTTTAACATTAAAAAATGGTTTTAAAGGTCAGCTAAAAAAAGGGATGTTGGTAAATGCTCGTTTTGAACTCACAGAACGCTCTTTATTTGACTTACTCTACGATAAAATGGATGACTGGTTGAATCCTAGCACTCAATTATCACATAACAATTAATAACATGTCAGTTTGAGTAGTTTTTGGTGGTTTCGACTTCGCTCAACCATCAAAGATGGTATTGATAACTCACTAAAACATATAGAAAAAGAAAGAAGTATGAAAAATTTAAAAACGTTAGAACGCTTACAACAACTGCACAACCTAATTACAAACGAAAACACAGGAACACCTAAAGAATTGGCTAACTTATTACAAATTAGTCAACGTTCTGTACATCTGTTAGTAGAACAATTAAAAGATTACAATGCAAATATCTGTTATAGCAGAAGTAGAAAAACTTATTACTATTGTGATGATTTTGACTTACAAGTATCTATCTCAGTAAATGTATTAACGAATAACGAGGTAACCCAAATATTTGGTGGTAGTTACTTTTTACAAAATAATTTACACATCGCAAGTTAGTTGCAGTGAACAAGGCTATACTTGTAGTATCAAAACAAACAAATAGGTGCACATATTTAGGTTGGTTTTGATATGGATTGTGATTTTTTATGTTATCCCTATTTAGGTGATTGAGCGTAATCGAAATCACAGTCAAAAACAGATATTAATTAAAAAATTAAATTTTATGAAAAATTTAGAAAATTTTGGGGTTCAGGAATTGAACGCTGGAGAAGTTAAAAAAGTTCAAGGTGGCGGTTGGTTAGCTTATGCTTTAGGTTTTTTAACTGGTGCAATGATAAAAGCAGGAGAAGGATTAGAAAGATCTGGTTTTAATAGTGCTGGAGCAAATAAATAAGAATAGTAATTTAAAAATAACTAAAATGAATATTAAAAAAATGAATGTTATTGAATTAAATTCAAATGAATTTAAACAAGTAAATGGAGGAAATTGGTATAGATGGGGAATAACTTTATTAGGAGCAATGATTAATGATGCTCAAAATAATCCTGATGACTTTGAGGCTGGCATGGCTTTTTGGGAATAAATCAATCTTTTACATTAACAAAGAACGTGTAATTTTTGTACGTTCTTTGTTATGACACACCCTATGTCATAATTATATCTTTTTCAGTTTTTTTTGGGGAGGGAGGGGGAAATAGCATATTTTTTTGTAAAAAAGGTAGTTCTCCATTTATAACAATAGTGATTTTACACTTTTTATATAAAATTACTGTTTATTTCTTTGAAAAAACATATTTCAATATTTTAATTCTTCACCGCAATCGAATTGCACTAAACACTCCTTTCTTTGTCTTTCTAAATTGAAAAAGAATGGCAAAAATTACCATAAAGCAACACGATATTACTGACTGTGGTGCTGCTTGTTTAGCATCTATCTCAGCACATTATAAATTACAACTTCCCATTGCGCGTATACGCCAATATGCAGGTACCGATAAAAAAGGAACCAATGTATTAGGACTCATAGAAGCCGCTGAAAAATTAGGTTTTGAAGCCAAAGGAGTACGTGGTGAACTCGATAGTTTGTTTAAAATACCTAAACCAGCCATAGCCCATGTAATTGTTAGAGAACAGTTACAGCATTATGTGGTTATTTATGAAGTGACTAAAGGGTACATTAAAATTATGGATCCTGGTGATGGGAAAATCCATAAAAAAACACATGAGGCCTTTTTAAAAGAATGGACAGGTATTTTGGTCTTACTCCTACCTAAAGAAGAGTTTTCAGCAGGTAATGAAAAGGTGTCTGTAATCAAACGTTTTTGGTTTTTACTAAAGCCTCACAAGTTTGTTTTGTTACAAGCTTTAATAGGTGCTGTTATTTATACCCTCTTAGGTTTTTCAACATCCATATACATACAAAAAATTACAGATTATGTATTGGTAGGCGGTAATACTAAGTTATTGAACTTACTCAGTATTATAATGCTTGCGCTACTAGTTTTACAAATTGTTATCGGGGTGTATAAAGATGTATTTTTAATAAAAACAGGGCAGCAAATTGATGCTCGATTAATTTTAGGCTACTACAAACATTTATTAAAACTACCACAACAGTTCTTTGATACAATGCGAGTCGGTGAGATTATTTCTCGTATTAACGATGCTGTAAAAATTAGAACTTTTATCAACGGAGTGTCGCTAAGTTTAACAGTAAACATTCTTATTTTATTTTTCTCTTTTGGTTTAATGTTCATGTATCATTGGAAATTAGCTTTAATTATGTTGTTAGTTATTCCTTTTTACCTAGCTGTATATATTATTATTAATAAACTAAATAAGAAAACAGAACGTACGATAATGGAACGCTCTGCCGATTTAGAAAGTCAATTAGTAGAATCATTAAACTCAGTAGGTACTATAAAACGTTTTGGTTTAGAAAGTTTTGCCAATATAAAAACAGAAACACGTTTTATAAGTTTATTACACATAGGTTACAAATCGGCTTTAAACTCAGTTTTTTCTGGAACTTCAACTACTTTTATCGCACAGTTGTTTACTATAGTTTTATTATGGAGTGGGTCTTATTTTGTAATTGAAAGGCAAATAACTGCTGGTGAGTTGATGTCTTTTTATGCTATTATAGGCTACTTTATGAATCCTGTTGCTAGTTTGATAGGTGCTAATAAACAAATACAAAATGCTTTAATTGCTGCTGATCGTTTGTTTGAAATTATGGATTTAGAGCGTGAAGAAAACACAGAAAAAGTAGTTCTTACAAAAGAAAAAATAGGAGATATTGAGTTTAAAAATGTAGCTTTTCGTTACGGAACAAGAGTACAAGTTTTTACAGACTTTAATTTAAAAATTAAAAAAGGGAATATTACCGCCATTGTTGGTGAAAGTGGCTCAGGAAAATCAACCTTAATTTCACTGTTGCAAAACTTATATCCTATCCAAAAAGGACAAATTACACTGGGGGATTTAGACTTAAAATATATTCAACATGAAAGTTTACGGGAGTTAGTAAGCGTAGTTCCTCAAAAAATAGATTTATTTGCAGGAAATGTAATTGACAATATTGCTGTTGGTGATTTTGCTCCCAACATGGAATTAATTATTGAAATTTGTAAGTCTATAGGTATTTTAGAGTTTATTGAAAGTTTACCTAATGGTTTTGACACCTATTTAGGAGAAAACGGAGCTACTTTATCTGGCGGGCAGAAACAACGAATAGCTATTGCTAGAGCTTTGTACAAACAACCTGAAATACTCGTTTTAGATGAAGCAACCTCATCTTTAGATTCTACTTCAGAAAACTATATTCAAAAAGCTGTAGAAAGATTACGCCAAGAAAACAAAACCATTATCATTATTGCTCATAGATTAAGCACTGTAATTAATGCTGATGAAATTGTAGTCCTAAATAAAGGAAACGTCTTAGAGCAAGGAAACCATAAAGAACTATATGTTGCTGAAGGAAAATATTACAATTTATGGCAACAACAAATGCCTCAAATAGAATTAAACAAAAAAGCTCATCAAATTTGATGAGCTTTTTGAGGTGTCGAGCGGATTCGAACCGCTGTAGATGGTGTTGCAGACCACTGCCTAGCCACTCGGCCACGACACCTTATATTGATAAGGACTGCAAATTTACAGCTTTTATCTTTTTTTGCAAGCTTTTTTTACTTTTTACGCACTTCTGATAAAACAATTGCAACCTCAGCAACATTTCCGCCAATTGGTGGGTTAATTTTTGCTACGCTAACCTCCGCTTCATCAACAAGTTGTATTTCTTTAAAAATTCTACTTAAAATTCGTTGAGCAACATGCTCTAGTAATTTAGAACGAATTGCCATCTCTTCTTTTACAATTTTATTTAAATGCACATAATCTACCGTATCAACCAAATTATCTGTTTTTGCAGATGTTTGTAAATCAGCTTTTACTTCAATATCAACTCTATATTCCGAACCGATTCTTGCTTCTTCATCTAAGCATCCGTGATTTGTAAAAACACGAATGTCGTTTACACGTATTATTCCCATACCGCAAAAATAGTAATGTTTCTTTATTAAGTTGTGTAAATTTTATTTCAAAAAAAGAGAAAAACAGTTTTGTTTTTCTCTTTTATAATCTCTTTGTTAAAGAACTTCAAATGTTTGACTTAACTCACCCACTGTTACTTTATATTTCCCTTTAGGTAAATAATACTTGTTATTCTTTGCTTTTTTTACCTTAGCTTCTTTGTTTTTCTTTAAGTACTTTTTTCTTCCTTTTTCAGAAAAAGAAACATCGTACACTACTTCATTAAATCCTTTTGTTGCTTTAGCCTTTATAGTATTTACCAAAACTTTACCCGAATATATTTCTAACACAACTTCTTTATCTGCATTTACATAAAAAGGAATTGTGATTTTTGGTGTATTTGGTTCTAACCATTTACTCCAAGAACTACCCCAAGATTTTCTTTTCTTAATATCCTTCATACTGAAAATAGCTTCTTTGTTATCAAATTCTTGTAAAGAAGTAATATTCGCTTTGTACAAACTACGCCCATGCGTTCCTACTAATAAATGTTTTGCTTTAGGTTGAATTACTAAATCGTGTACTGCAACATTTGGCAATCCGTTGCTAAAAGCTTCCCATGTTGAACCTTGATTGAAAGAAACATACAATCCGTTGTCAGTTCCTAAGTATAGGACATTCTCTTTTTTAGGATCTTCCTTAATCACATTTACCGCAGAAGCTGGAATATTACTACTTATATTTTTCCATGTTTTTCCATAGTCATCAGACATGTATACATACGGTGTAAAATCATCAAAACGATATCCGTTTAACGTAACATATACACGCTCTTTTTTATATTTTGAAGCTATTACACGACTTACCCATAAATTTTGGGGTAAAGAATTAGAGATTTTCTCCCAATTTCCTCCTCCGTTTTTAGTTACTTGTACCAATCCATCATCAGTACCTACGTAGATTAATCCAAATTGAAATGGACTTTCAGAAATAGTAGTTAATGTTCCGTAAGCTACATTTCCTTCCTTTTCTCCTTTGGTTAAATCTCCAGAAATTTCTTCCCAATCATCACCTTTGTTTAAAGAACGGTGTAACTTATTTCCTCCTAAATATAAAATATCTTGATTGTGTTTTGATAGCTGAATAGGAGTTTGCCAATTGAATCGATATGCTGGTTTATCTTTTTTTGGTTTCGGCTGAATATAGGTTTGCTTTCCTGTTGCTCTATCAATTCGATAATAGTTTCCAAATTGATACCCTGTATACACAATATTCGGATTTCTGTCATCAACAGCAACCTGCATTCCGTCACCTCCCATTAAACTTTCGTAAGGATTTTGTCCTGTTTGATGCCAGCTTTTGTCAATTTTTGCATTGTGGTTTCCTACCCAAACTCCGTTGTCTTGTAATCCTCCATATACCTTGTACACTTCTTGATTATCCGCATATACGGTATAAAATTGCCCAACTGCTGGCTGATTTAACTTAATCCAGCTTTCACCATCATCATATGAAATATTTAACCCACCATCGTTTCCATCAATTAGGTGTCCCTGTTTTTTAGGGTTCACCCATAATGCTTGATGATCGGCATGTACATTTTCTTTACTAATAGATGTAAATGTTTTTCCACCATCTTTCGACTTTAAAATTGGAACTCCCAATACATAGATTCCATTTTTGTCTTGAGGATCAACACGAATTTCTCCAAAATAATACCCATACGAATAGTATAAATCATCTAAATGCCCTTCATGTGTTTTTTTCCATGTTTTTCCTCCATCAGTAGTCTTAAAAACCTCCGCTCCTATTACTGGAGTATCAAATAACGCTGCATTTGCATCTTTTAAATAACCAATTAAATCACTTGGTTTCATTTCTCCCGGACTTGAGCGAATGATTTGCTTAATATTTTCTGCACGATATTTTTCTTGAAGACCATTCATTTTGATATATGAATTCAATTTTTTGTCTTTCATATTCAAAAGTTCATCTGCCGAAATTGATGCAAGCTCCTCTTTTGTTAAGGCTCCTGCTCCCTTCTCTTTCTTAGCAGGATCTTTTTTTCTTCGGAATTGACTATCGTGAAAAGCATATACCGTGTTTTCATCATATACTGCTAAACCAATTCTTCCTACTCCATCTCCATTAGGGAAACCATTATTATCAGAAATTTTAGTCCATGTACTCCCAGCATCTGTTGATTTATAAATTGCAGAATTTTTTCCGTCTCCATCAAAATTCCATGCTTTACGTTCACGCTCCCAAGCAGCAGCATATAAAATATTGAAGTTATTTGGTACAGGTTGAATATCTATAATTCCAGTATTTTCATCAATAAACAAGGTTTTTATCCAGGTTTTTCCTCCATCTGTAGTTTTAAAAATTCCTCTTTCATTGTTTGATGAATATAAATGTCCTATTGAACCTACTATTACTTCATCAGGATTTTTTGGATTGATTAAAATTCGTCCAATATGATGTGAATCGAGTAACCCAACGTTTGTCCAAGTTTTACCTTTATCGGTAGATTTTAAAATTCCGATTCCTGCATACGATGATCGAGAAGAATTATTTTCTCCTGTACCAACCCAAATTGTTCCATTTTTCCAATCTACAGCAATATCGCCTACGTTTTGTGTAGGAGAGTTGTCTAGAATTGGAGTAAAAGTTGTTCCGTTATTATCAGTATGCCATACTCCTCCTGAAGCATAACCTACATAAAACTCTGTAGTATTTACTGGATTTACATCAATATCCACTACACGCCCACTCATCACTGTAGGTCCTATATTTTTAAAGGGAATATTTTTTACTGTAGAAGTTAAAGTTAATGCTTCTTTTTGTTGTAAAGCTTGTTGTATTTTCTCTGCAGATGTAGGTTGCTGTGCAGCTACTGTAAACGGAAATAAAGCTATTAAAGCTTTGGCTAAGGTTCTCATTATAATTTGGTTTAGAAGAAGTGAAAATACTGTAAGCAAAAACTATTTCAAAAAAATTAACAGAATATTGAGAGACTTCTTTTTGAAGTTCTTGTCAAACAAAAAAATTAGTAGCTTTGTTTAACCTCAAAATTTTTAGGTTATGACTATTTTTATTCTTTCTGTTAGTGACCAGATTTATTCAACACAAAGAATATATAAAGAGGCAAGTCGTCGTGGACATAAAGTTGAAATTATAAACCATTTAAAATGTTTTATAAAACTTGGCGATGGTAAACCTGCTATTCTATACAACGGTAAAAATATTATTGATATTCCTGATGTTATTATTCCTCGAATAGGTCTTTCAGCCATGAAACATGGAACAACAGTTGTAAAAGAGTTTGAAATGAACGGAGTATATAGTACTGCTAGTTATTTAGGTATCGTTGATGCACAGAACAAAGCTCGTACTTTACAAATAATGAGTAGAAATGGACTTCCTATTCCGCAGACTGTTTTTTCTGTTGACGCTGAAAATATTGGTGAGCAAATAGATTTATTAGGTGGTTCTCCTGTAATTATTAAGCTACAAGAAGGAACACATGGCTCTGGAGTAATTTTAGCTGAAAGCAAAAAATCTGCGATGTCTATTATTGATACTATGCACGGAACAAATACCAGTATTTTACTACAAGAATTTATTCAGGAAAGTAACAGTGAAGATATTCGTGCTTTTATTGTAAATGGCAAGGTGGTATCTTCTATGAAACGTAAAGGGCTCGAGGGGGACTTTCGTTCTAACATTCATAAAGGAGGTAGCGGACACAAGGTTACATTAACTCCCGAAGAAGAAGAAATAGCTATTAAAGCAGCTCAACACTTAGAACTTCCTATTGCTGGCGTTGATATGATTCGATCAAAAAGAGGACCTCTATTAATTGAAGTCAACTCAACTCCTGGCTTACAAGGAATTGAATCCTACACCAAAGACAATATTGCTAAAGTTATTATTAAATTTTTAGAAGAAAAATGTTCGAACAAAATTTTAAAAACGAAATCATAGAAATTCGTGGACAAAAAATTGGTTTAGGCGAATCTAAATTAATTAAGATTCCAATTGATAGGTTACCTACAGGTACTCTAATAGAAATTCCTGTGTATATTTTTAATGGTAATCAATTAGGTCCTACTATTCTACTACAGGGTGGTCTACACGGAGATGAAGTAAATAGTATTGAGTTAGTCAGAAGAATGTTAATTGATAAATCGTACAAAATTCACCGAGGTTGTGTTATCGTGGTTCCTTTACTTAATGTGTTTGGCTTTTTAAATATGTCGAGAGACATGCATGGTAAAGATGTAAATCGTAGTTTCCCTGGTTCAAAAACGGGTTCTTTAGCTAGTAGAATGGCGTATTATTTAATGAAAGAAATTACCAATAATGTAGATTTTGCTATTGATTTTCATACGGGAGGTGAACAACGAAATAACTTCCCACAAATACGATACACTCCTGAAGATAAAAAAGGAGTTCAACTAGCCAATATTTTCAATGCTCCATTTATGTTTGGCTCTAAACTTATTCCGAAGTCTTTTAGAAATCAATGTTATAAAAATAATATTCCTGTAATTGTTTATGAAGGAGGAGAATCGTTAAGGCTTGAAGAGCATGCTATTAAACAAGGTATTAACGGAACACTTCGTGTTTTAAAACATTTTAAAATGATAAGTGAAAATATAGATATACCTAAAAACACTACTTCAATACACATTAATAAACATAAATGGGTTCGTGCTAAAGTAGCTGGCTTATTTACTTCTGTTGTTAACAATGGTAATCAAATAATAAAAGGACAAATATTAGGGTATATTATGGATACCTATGGAGAAACAAACTTTTCCGTAAAATCACCTTACGATGGCTATATCATTGCTAAAAATAATTTTCCAATCATTAATATGGGAGATGCTTTATTCCACATAGGGAAACCATAACAACTTTTCTTAATTGTTGTTTTTAGTTCTCTCATTAAATCAGTTATATTAATATAGAAGCATCTTAGGTAAGGCTTTTTTTATTTATAGCCGAAGCCCAATAAAATAGCAGTACCTTTGCTGGCTCATAGTAGTATTTTCTTTAAATACTACTGAAGAATTATATATGACATTTACATCGTTAGGTTTATCAAAAGCTTTAGTGAAAGCTATAACCGAAAAAGGGTACGAAACTCCCTCTCCTATTCAAGAAAAAGCAATTCCCGTTATTTTAGAAGGTAAAGACGTATTAGCCTCTGCACAAACTGGAACCGGTAAAACAGCAGGGTTTACTTTGCCTATTTTACAAAACATATCAGAAAAAAAGAATCCGAAATACCGTCCAATTAAAGCATTAGTGCTAACTCCTACAAGAGAATTAGCAGCTCAAGTATATGATAATGTACGCGAATATAGCACGCATTTAAACATTAAATCTACCGCTATTTTTGGTGGTGTAAAACCAAGTTCTCAAATAGCTACTCTTAAAAAAGGAATAGATATTTTAGTAGCTACTCCTGGTAGATTAATTGATTTACATGAACAAAATCAACTTTCTTTAAAACGTGTAGATGTTTTGGTTTTAGATGAAGCCGACAGAATGTTAGACATGGGGTTTTTACGAGATATTAAAAAAATCATCTCTTTTTTACCTCAAAAACGTCAAAATTTATTGTTTTCGGCAACTTTTTCAAAAGAAATAAAAAAATTAGCACAAGGTATTTTACACAACCCGGTTTTAGTTGAAGCAGCTCCTGAAAATACAACTGCCGAAAAAGTAAATCAGAAACTATACAAAGTTCCGAAGAGTAAGAAAACGGAATTGGTTGGTCAGTTAATTTCAAAAGGAAACTGGAGCCAGGTATTAATTTTTACTCGAACCAAGCACGGTGCTAATAGGTTGACTGAAAAACTAATTAAACGAGGAATTTCAGCAGCAGCTATACATGGTAACAAAAGTCAAGGAGCAAGAACCAAAGCTCTAAAAGGCTTTAAAGATAATTCTATCAGAGTACTGGTAGCTACCGATATTGCTGCTCGTGGATTAGACATTCCATTATTACCACACGTTATTAATTTTGAACTTCCCAATGTTCCTGAAGACTATGTACACAGAATTGGTAGAACAGGAAGAGCTGGTGCTAGTGGCGAAGCAATTTCTTTGGTCGCACAAGAGGAAGAAGCTTATTTAAAAAGTATTGAGAAGTTATTAGGGCAAAAAATAACTATTTCTGAATTAGAAGGTTTTGATTTATCTACCATAAAAGATGAAGTAAAAACAGAACGACCAAAGCAGCAACCTAGAAATAAACCGACTAAAAAAACACTTAAAACATCTTCTAATTCAAAGAAAAAAGTGTCAACAGAAAACACTAAAAAACATACTCCTAGAAAACGAAATAATCGTAATAGAAGAAATAATAATAAAACATCTCGCTAGCAATATTATTTCTTTAATTATTAAGTGTTTGAAATTTCGTTACTAAAAAACTTCTATGTTAATTCTTTGAAAAACTAAAGAAGTTATTAAAATATTAGATAAAAAGCCTATACCAGATTAGTTGAGTTAAAATCAATTATCAATACAATTTATTTCAAAGGATGCTGTAAAAAGCATCCTTTTTTATACTTTTAAGCTAAAAATTTATTTCCATAAATGGATGCTTCTAAAAAAGCTATTACACAGCACATACAAAACATTATAAATAATGAAGTCTTAAATATGTTAATTCCAGAAATTATTGACTGTTTTAAAGAGTTTTCCTTATCTAGAAATGATTTTTTTGTTAAAAAAGGAAACGTTTGTTCCTATTTTTGTTTTATAGAAAGTGGCATTTTACAACATGCTGTCTCGGTTTCAGGAGAAGAAAAGACCACTTATTTAGCTTTAAAAAATAGTTTTACCTCATCATTAAAAAGTTTTTTACAACAAACTCCTTCTCCTAAAAACATTAAAGCTTTGAGTGCCTGCAAGCTTTGGATTATTAACATAAGTGATTTTAAACATTTAATGAAACATAATAAGGCCTTTTATCAGTTTTATTACAACTTAGTCGAACATCAAATTTTTTTGATTGACGATTACCGCATTGATTTACTGACTTTAACTCCTGAAGAGCGTTATAAAAAACTACTCGTAAACGAACCTAAACTACTTCAAGAAGTTCCACTACATTATTTAGCTTCTTTTTTGGGAATTTCTACTCGCCATATGAGTAGAATTCGAAAAAACATAAATTAGCGCCAAATGGCTAATATTTGCATAGTTTCTTTCCGTATTTTTGAGGGAATCTTATCAATTTAATTGAAACATTATGAAGTACGACGCAATAAACAGTCAATTATTTATAAAAAACCGTAAAAACTTCATGGCTCAAATGAAGCCTAGTAGTTTAGCTATTTTTAACTCAAACGATATTTATCCTGTAAGTGCCGATAGCACGTTACCTTTTGAACAACACCGTGATATTTTCTTTTTAAGTGGTGTTGACCAAGAAGAAAGTATATTAATTTTATTTCCTGATTGTCCGAAAGAAAATCTACGTGAAGTACTATTTTTACGTGAAACTAACGAGCATATTGCTGTATGGGAAGGTGAAAAACTAACCAAAGAAAGAGCATTAGAGACTAGCGGTATTAAAAACGTATACTGGTTACAAGACTTAGAAAAAGTACTGGCTGAAATGATGGCTTTAGCTGATACGGTTTATATCAACACGAACGAACATTACCGTGCTAGTGTTGAAACTGAAACTCGTGAAGCTCGTTTTACTAAATGGTTATTAAACAAATATCCTGCACATTCAGTAGCAAAAAGTAACCCAATTTTACAACGTTTACGTTCGGTAAAAGATCAAATCGAAATTGATTTAATTCAAACGGCTTGTGACATTACTGAAAAAGGATTCAGACGTGTGTTAGACTTCGTAAAACCTGGTGTTTGGGAATATGAAATAGAAGCAGAATTCATTCACGAATTCATCAGAAATCGTTCTAAGAAATTCGCTTATACCCCAATTATTGCCTCTGGTAACAATGCAAACGTATTGCACTATATTGAAAACAACCAACAATGTAAAGCAGGTGATTTATTACTGATGGATGTTGGAGCTGAATATGCTAACTATTCTTCGGATATGACTCGTACCATACCTGTTTCTGGTCGTTTTACCGACAGGCAAAAAGCGGTATACAATGCTGTTAACCGTGTAAAAAACGACGCTACTAAAATGTTAGTTCCAGGAACTCTTTGGGCTGAGTACCATGTTGAGGTTGGTAAATTAATGACTTCGGAATTATTAGGTTTAGGGTTATTAGACAAAGCTGATGTGCAAAATGAAGACCCTAACTGGCCAGCATACAAAAAATATTTTATGCACGGTACTTCTCACCACATGGGCTTAGATACGCATGACTACGGATTGTTACATGAACCAATGCAAGCAAACCAAGTATTTACAGTAGAGCCTGGTATTTACATTCCTGATGAAGGTTTTGGTATTCGTTTAGAGGACGATGTTGTTGTTCAAGAAAATGGTGAGCCATTTAACTTAATGCGCAACATACCTATTGAAGCTGACGAAATAGAAGATATTATGAATAAATAGTATCATTTCCCATATTTTAAAAACGTCATTAAAATTTCTATTAAAAGGAGTTTTAATGGCGTTTTTATTTTACTACTTTTAGCATTTAAAAATCATTATGATGACTACCTATATAGAAATGGTTGGAGTATGGCAACTAATTTTAATCTTAATTGTTTTACTTGGAATTATTCCAACAGTAATTGCGCTTATTGATATTTTAAAAAGTAAATTTAAAGGAAATAATAAAATTGTCTGGATTCTCGTTGTTTTATTAGCTAACTTTTTTGGTGCTTTTTTATATTTCCTAATTGGAAGAGAACAAAAAATAAAAGAGTGAACAAAAATCCTTTACCATGAAAACCCTACTTTATATATTCGCTTTTGCATTGATTTCTTGTGCTTCAACTCAAATAAACAAGATTGATAATTCCGATTTGGTCGGAACATGGAATTGGACCAATACTGATGGTGGTTTTGGAAACCATATTCATAAAACTCCCGAAACACTCAACAAAAACGTACAATTAACCTTGTTGAAAAACAATCAGTTTTCTATATCAAAAAATGACTCCCTCATTTCAAAAGGTACATACACCCTAGAAATGAAAAAGGCAATTTATTCAAATAAACAAGAACGTTTTATACAACTTTCCAACGATCAGCAATTTTCAGGAATTGTCCTCTCAGGAATTATTAGACTCATAAAACCAAATACTTTAGAAATTTCTGACAATAACTACGATGGACTTGGAAGTAGATTTGTAAAATTGAATTAAAAAACCCGTAAAAACGGGTTTTTTATTATTAATCAATTATTAAAACACTACTCTACTGTTAAGGTATATTGAGGTGTTGGATTAAGCGGACAAAAGTACACGTACTCCCCTTTTGTTAAAGTTACTTTTTTAGAGCTTGACTTACTGTTGTTTTTTACTAAAGAAGTTACATACGCGTTTTTTATATGATGCTTTTCTTCTGTTTTTCCTTTTGGCGCTAATACAAACCCTACATCGTGTCCTACGTTCTTGTTTGAAATTTCAAAAACATAAGTTCCTTCTGAAAGAGTTAACGATTTTTGAGTGAATTTTCCTTTTGTTTGCTCTAAAGAAATGGTTTTTGCTTTTTGCGCATTTGCTGTAAATGCAAATCCAACTAATAATACTAAAATAGCTACTACTTTTTTCATTTTTATTGATTTTTATGATTTTACTTTTTATAGATGAATAGCTCTGTAACCTAAAACCCCGTAACTACACTTTGTAAATAAGGCTACAAGAGCTATTCGTTTTTTATGCATTTTGTGTGAATTTTCCTGCTTCTACTTTTGGAAAATCAACTTCAGTTTCTGCTATATGATTTACATAGTTTGTTAAGGTGTTGGCTACAACATTTAATACAATTTCTAAAATATCTCCGTCGTTATACCCAGCTGCTTTTACCTCAGCTATTTCTACTGAACTTACATTTCCTTTGTTTTTTGTAACACTTTGTGCAAATTTTAAGCCTGCTTTGGTTTTAGCATCAGAAGCCTCTGCTTGTCGGTTTTGTTCAATTTCTTCCTCTGACAAGCCATTGTTTTTTCCTATTGCCGTGTGTGCTGATAAACAATAGTTACATTCATTTTCTTCTGCTATAACTAATGCTAATTGCTCTCTAAATTTGTTTGAAAAATTCCCGCTTCCATTTAATTCTCCCAAGCTTAGATAGCTTTGTAAAAGTGCTGGTGAATTTCCCATTACTTTAATTAGGTTTGGAATAAATCCTAACTTATTTTGAACTGCATCAAACAGTTCTTTTGATTTTCCTGTTGTGGTTTCTGGGTTTAAAGTTTCAATTCTTGTACTCATAATTTTACTATTTTAAAGTTGTCTTTTTAGTTTGTTTTTTCACAGTTACATAATTCTCTTTCAGGAAACTGATCATCGTATTCTTGATATCCCCAACAATTAGGGCATTGGTTAATTTCTGTTCTCATAATTCGTTGTTCTTGAATTCTGATACAAAGGTGCGACAGGAATAGACCTTAAAAAATGGACAAAGGTTCTTAAAACTTGGACAAGCTATTTTTGCTAACATTTTTCTTACAAAAAACTAGCTTTTTATTTATGGTTTCGTAAAATACAGGTAACGTAACAACACGTTTATAGTAGTACTTTTAAGGCGTCGAAAAGGTTGTTTGTATTAGTGTAACAAAAAACTTTATTAGTTGTGTAGTTTACCACGCATTGCGTGGTTTTTTCTTTTATAAGCTATAGCTTCTTTTAAATTGTTTTGGCGATTGCCCTGTAGCTTTGGTAAAAAACCGAGAAAAGTAGGCAGGATCATTAAATCCTAAATCAAAAGCAACTTGTTTAATAGAATCATCTGTATACAACAACAGTCTTTTTGCTTCGGTAATAATTCTGTTTTTTATAAAGTCGCTTGGAGTTTCCGTTCCTATTTTTTGAAGGTGTTTTGTTAGTGATTTTGGTGATAAGCCTAACCGATAAGCATATCCTGTAACTCGGTGTATCTTTTTAAAATTTTGCTCTACCAATAGGCTAAAATCTTTAAAAAGCTTGGTTTCTACACTCTCTTTTACAACATCTTTTTCTTTTTTTATTCGTACTGAATATACAATAAACTGTTTTAAAAGCGATTGTAGCATATCGTATTGGGCTGTTTCTTCTAACTCAAACTCTTCTTTTAGGTTTTGAAGAATAAAATCTAATTTTTGCGTTTCTTTTTCTGAAGGTACTACAAAAGGTGTTTCATATATATTATTAAACAATACTCCATTACATGATACCTCTGCATCGTGTGTTTGAATACAATAAAAATCTCTTGTAAAACTAAGTTGATAGGCTTCTTTAATTTTTTCGGAATCTACTGAAAATACTTGTCCTGGTGATAAAAAAAATAATACTCCATCTTCAAAAGAGTAACTTTTAAAATCGATATTATACTTACCTGTTCCTTCTTTTATCCAAAATACTTTGTATTGATTTATTTGCTGTGGTGAGTTTACTACACATGATTCTTCAAACTGAACTGTTTGCAACGAAAAAATATTTTGATAGGAGTAGTTTTGAATATCTTGTACCGCCATTTATACATAGTTTTATTGTTTGTCGAAAAAAATAGAGAGAGCTGACAAGTTTTTTAAAAACTTAAAATTCGTTTTAATACCCGAATAGTTTATTGTTCGGGTATTAAAACGAATTTTTAACTTCTATGGTTGAAAATTAATTCTTTTAATTCAACAATCGATACCCTACACCTACATTATGAGTAGGTTGATTGAGTTGGTTGATATTTAATCGGTAACTAGCAAACCATTTTCCTTTTCGGTTGTATTGCAGTCCGAAACTAAGGTTGTCAAAGGTTTGTGGATTTCCTCCTATTTCGGTAAAGAGATACAAGCCACTTCTGTAGGTTTTTGGATGCTCAATCGTTTTGGTAATAGTTATTTCTCGGGGTACTTTGAGTTTATACGATAACTGACTATCTAACAATTTTCCTTTTACCAAATCGTAGTTATAAATTTCTATATCGGCATTCTTTAAAGTATCTCGGTATATTTTTGCGGCTACATAATCGTTAGTGTCTTTGATAAAAATGGTGTCTTTTACAATCTTGGTGACATCATTTTTATGGACATACACTTTTTGGTATTTAATGGTTTGTACCTTAAACGTATCTATTTTGGTTTGCCAAACGGTGTCTTTTACTACGGTTATTTTTGGGGTTTGTGGGTTTGTTTTTTGATATCTCTTAGAAAAAAGATTGATAAATAACAGCACTATAATGACACCCAATAATAACCTGTCGGTTTTATGATTAAAAAAATTCATGCTATTTTGTTTTAGGGTTTATACCTTTTACAACTTGAAATTATAACTGGTATTAGAAAAATGTTTGTCAGTTCAAAGAGCGAAGAATGAGTGACGAAAAATCTCTTAAAGATGAGATTTCTCCTCATATCTCGTCGAAATTGTAAAGGTTAACTAATTCGTTGACAATTTTGGTTAAAAATATTAGGAGCCACACCATTTAAACTTTGGTGTGGTCTTTCTTGATTATAATAATAAATATATTGTAATATTTCCTCTTT
>NZ_JBECOV010000012.1:0-107391 GCF_040104435.1 Tenacibaculum sp. SSH1-16 | reverse complement strand
CACGGTAACCTTAGTAATCAATGGAAACAACTACACCGGTACCGTAGATGCCAGTGGAAACTACAGCATCAATGTACCAGGGTCAGACTTAGCCGCTGACACAGACACGACAGTAGAAGCAAGTGTAAGTTCAATTGATAGTGATGGGAATAGAGGATCTGCTTTGAATACTCATAAATACTATTTACAAGACACGGATAATGATGGCATATCAGATGTTGTAGATGTAGATGATGATAATGATGGGATTCCAGATGTTGAAGAGGGAGATGGTTTAGTAGATACTGATGGTGATGGAATTCCAGATTCATTAGATCTAGATTCTGATAATGATGGTATTAATGATGTAATAGAAGGAGGAAATGGAGATTTAGATACCAACGAAGACGGTGTTATAGACTCTGGCGATTCAGGGTATACAGATGCTAATGGAGATGGACAAGCTGATGATTCTGTAGATGATGATGAAGAGCCAGATACGGATGGCGACGGTACTCCAGATTATCAAGATTTAGATAGTGATAATGACGGTATTAATGATGTTATTGAGGGAGGAAATGAAAGTTCCGATACTAATGGTAATGGAGTTATAGATTCTAATGATATGGGAGGTTCAGATTCTGATGAAGATGGAATTTCTGATAGTGTTGATGGAGATATAAATAATTTTGGTGAGGGAGGTAATGGAGATGATACTCCAGTAGATACAGATGGAGATGGTGTTCCTAACTATCAAGATTTAGATAGCGATAATGATGGAGTAAATGATGTTGTGGAAGGAGGGAATTTAGATGAAGATGGAGATGGACAAGTGGAAAACCCTTTAGATGATTCAGACGGAGATGGAATTTCTGATAGTGTTGATGGTTTAGATGGTTTTGGAGATGCTAATAATCCAGATAATAACTCTAGCCCTACAGATCCAAACGATGGAGGTAACGGAGTGATAGATGGAGAAGATACAGATGGAGATGGAATACCTGACATTATAGATGGTTTTGATGGGTTTGGGGATGCAATCAATGATGACACTTGTGTGAAAGTAAACAACTTAATGAGTCCTAATGGAGATGAAGCAAACAGTTACTTACACATTGATTGTATTGAAAATTTCCCAAATAATACTCTTGAAATTTTTAATAGATGGGGTAATACAGTATATAAAACTGAAGGATATAACAATAGCAGTGTTGTGTTTAGAGGAATTTCCGAAGGAAGAGCTAATATAAATGTAGGCGATAAATTGCCAGTTGGAACATACTTCTATATTTTAGATCTTGGAAATGGAAGTAAAGTTAAAAAAGGCTGGATTTACATTAATAGATAATCTAGATTTATAAAAAAGACTGATGAATAAAAGTATTAATCAAATGAAATTATATTTAAGTTTAATCATAATATGTACAATGAGTATTTGTATAACCACAAATATTCATGCACAACAAGATCCTCAGTACACACAGTATATGTACAATACAATGAATGTAAACCCTGCTTATGCAGGGTCTAGAGGGCATACAGTAATTACTGCATTAGGCAGAATGCAGTGGGTAGGTTTTGAAGGAGCCCCTAATACTCAAAACTTATCATACGATACTCCTTTAGGATATTCTGGTTTAGGATTAGGAGTCAACTTAATGAATGACCAAATAGGTCCTTCCAGTGAAATATATTTAGACGCTAATGTGTCTTACAATATACAAACAGGTGCAGAAGGTAATTTAGCCTTTGGTTTACGTTTAGGAGGAAGGTTATTAAATATAGATTGGTCAAAAGGAACACAAACAGATCAAAATGACCCTTCATTTGCTCCAGTAAATAATAAATTCTTACCAACTGTTGGAGCAGGTATTTATTATCATCAACCACAATGGTATATTGGATTATCGGTACCTAATATTTTAAGAATGGAACATTACGATGCTGAAACTCCAGGAGAAGTAGCAGTAGAAAGAATGCACTTTTTCTTAATCGCAGGATATGTTTTCGATATAAATGAAGACTTAAAGTTTAAACCAGCAGCTTTGTTAAAAGGAGTTTCAGGGGCACCTCTATCATTAGATATTTCAGCTAATTTACTATTTAATGAGAAGTTTAGAGTTGGAGCTTCTTGGAGATGGGATGATTCTGTAAGTGCACTTTTAGGTTTTCAAGCTACAGACTCTTTACTTATAGGGTATTCATATGATTTAACAACATCGAACTATAATGTAACAAATTCTGGGACACACGAAATTATGCTACAGTATGAAATCTTTAAGGATATTAGATATAGGTCACCGAGATTCTTTTAAAAAGAGAGAAATGAAATTAAAAAAGATACTAACATTAACAATATTGTTAATGCTTACTGCAGTTGGATTTAGCCAAAGTAGAAAAGTAGCAGATCGTTATTTTGAAGAATTCTCTTATGTCCAATCGGCCAAATTATATAAAGATTTAGTATTAATTAAAGGAGATAGCTCTCAACATGTGTTAACTAGGTTAGCTGAGTCTTACTATAATAATTCAAATACAGAAGAAGCAGAAATATGGTATCAAAAACTTATTTCAAATTTTAATGAAAAAGTAGAAGAAAAACATTTGTTTAAATATGCTCAAGCTTTGAGGAGTAATGGAAAGTATAAAAAATCAGATTCTATATTTTTAAGATTAACTCAAGCTCAAAAAAGTAGTTTAAATAAGGAACTTAAAAAAGAAAACTATTTGTTAGACTACACTAATAAAGAGAAAAGAATAGGAGTAAGGAACTTAGCAATAAATACACCCTATTCAGAATTTGGAGGGTTTTTATTGAATGGAAAAGCATATTTCTCATCATCTGTAGCTAATGATTCAAAAAAACAAAAATTATATAAGTGGAATAATCAACCATTTTTAAATATTTATAAGGCAGAAGAAAGTATACAAACATTAGAAGGTAGTAAGCAAGACACTATCTTAGTTTTAGGAAACGTTCAAAAGCTAGGAGAGCCAATAGCTTCTGAATTACATGAGTCGACCCCTGTTTTTACAAAAGATGGAAAAACCATTTACTTTACAAGAAATAATTCTGAAGGAAAGAAAGTAAAGAGAAGTAAGAACAACATATCTAATTTAAAAATTTATAAAGCCAGTTATATTAATGGTTATTGGGTTAACGTTAAAGAGCTACCATTTAATAAAGATGAATATTCAACAGGTCATCCAGCTTTAAGTCCAGATGAAAAAACATTATACTTTGTTTCTAATATGCCAGGAGGATATGGGCAGTCTGACATTTATAAAGTAGAAATAAAAGGAAATGATGAGTATGGAGAACCAGTAAATTTAGGAAGTGACATAAATACATCAGAGAAAGAAGTCTTTCCGTATGTAGGAAATGATAATGTATTATATTTTTCATCTAACGGGCATTTAGGTTTAGGACTGCTTGATATTTTTCAAGCAAAGATTAAAGAGGATGGTACATTTTTATCACCTGAAAACTTAGGGTATCCATTCAATAGTAAAAAAGACGACTTTTCATTTTTTATAAGTGAAAATGGAAAAAGAGGTTTCTTTTCGTCAAATAGAGAAAAAGGAAAAGGAGATGATGATATTTATAGCTTCTTTATCTATACGGACTCACCAGTTTGTACACAAATTGTTAAAGGAGTAATAGAAAACAATAAAACAAATACTCCGGTAGATGCGGTTGTAGTAAAACTAATTAATAAAGAAAAAGAAGTTATAGCAGAAACAATTTCTGATAGTTCAGGTAACTATACTTTCAAAGATGTGCCATGTAATAATACCTATACAGTTACAGCAACTAAATTAGATCATAGATCAAATAGAAGTATAGTTCGAACTAATAATAAGAGAAATAAAGAAATTATAGCAAACTTAAAGTTAACACCATTAATAATAGGAAACCAAATAGTTATAAAACCTATTTATTTTGATTATGATAAGTATGATATTAGGGAGGATGCAGAGTATGAGTTAGAAAATATTGTAACAGTAATGACTAATCATCCTGAGTTAGTGATAAAAATAGAGTCACATACAGATAGTCGAGGTAGAAGAGATTACAATAGGTTTTTGTCAGATAAAAGAGCAAAATCTACGAGAGATTACATATTATCAAGAGGAATTGCAAGTAATAGAATTGAAAGCGCTATAGGTTATGGTGAAGACAACCCTTTAAATGATTGTGTAGACGGAAAAAAGTGTACTGAAGAAGAATATCAATTAAACAGACGTTCATATTTTTATATAGTAGAAGGGAGTGAATCTATAGAAATAAGACAGGAACAAGAAAAGAAAAGGATCAATAGAAGATTTACGACAAGAAAAAGTAATTTTTTAGAGTTTTTAAGCAAAAACTTTAAAAAAACTGATAGAAGCTTAAGACCAGAGGATAATAAATGTTTTAAAGAAAAAGATAGTGATTGTCAAAAGTTAAACAAAAACGTAAAATTAAACTATAAAAAATAAAATTTTATTTATACTGACATAATAATATATCGAAAATTAAGTTATAGAGTTACATTAACTTATTATCATTTATTATTAATTATGAAAAAATTATTTATTCCTTTAGCGGTATTGGCTTTAACAATGTCGTCTTGTGTATCAAAAAAGAAGTATGTAGAACTTGAACAAAAGTATAATGATACTAGAGGAAATTTACAAAAGACAACTCTAGAAAAAGAGCAATTAGAAGCTAAGTTTGCTAAAATAGAAAAGAGAGTTGATGATTACAATGAAAAAATTAACTCATTAAAGAGTGTAAACGAAACACTTCATGAAGAAAATAACATTAAGCTAGATATGGTTGGAAAATCAGCTGTAATCTCAAACTCTGTAAAAGAAAAAATGAGAGAAACGCTTAAAAATGTTGATCCAGCTGAGTTAGCTAATGTTAAAACGTTAAAAGACTCCATGAATGTAGCTATTGCTCATAACTTAAAAAAATCTATCAATACTTCAGAGTTAGAAAATGATGAAGATGTAAATATTGACATTGATCAAACAGTTGTGATGATTTCTGTTTCAGACAAAATGTTATTTAATACAGCTAGTTATAGAGTTAAAAAAAATGCACATAAATTAATAAAAAAATTAGCTGATGTGATTAACTCTGAACCAAGCATGGATGTTATGATAGAAGGTCATACAGACTCAAGACCTATTAGTAATGCAGTTGTACAAGATAACTGGGATTTAAGTGTTAAAAGAGCAACATCTATCGTTAGGCTTTTAGAGAAAAAATACAACGTTGATCCAAGTAGATTAATAGCTTCTGGTAGAGGTAGTTCTGTGCCACTTGTTGAAAATAACTCGGCTAGCAATAGAGCTAGAAATAGAAGAACTAGAATTGTAATTTTACCAAACTTAGATAAGTTTTTTGGTTTGTTAGCAACAGAAGAAAACATTAAGCTTTAATAAGAAAAAAAGACAAAAAAGTAAGCCAGCATTATTGCTGGCTTTTTTTATGCTCATTACTTTAATAACTTACCTAATTTAAGTTCTATTTTGATATTGTTTAGATAATCAGAGAAAGTATGAAAACCTTCATTTATGCTTTAAAACAGGTAAAAGAAAAAAGGTGTATATAAAGTAATTTTCTAATAAAGGATTAAAAGAGGAAAACTCTACCTTAATATGAGTAAAGGTATATAGGTGTTATAGTGAGATAAAAAATTAAAAGAGGAGAAGTATTCTAGTAAATTTAAAAATTTTAAAAGAAATAAAACTAAAAAAAGCTTCTAATTATATAATTAGAAGCTTTTTTAAACACTTTTAAGAGTTATTTTATACCTTATTCATGAAGTTTAAAGTTAACAGGAATGTAGTACTCAACATTAGCTGTTTTTCCATTATGTTCTCCAGGAACGAATTTAGGTAACTTAGAAACCATTCTCTTAGCTTCTTGTTCTAATAAGTGACCATCTTTAGGTCCTTTCATTTTTATGTTAGTTACCTCTCCTTTTTTATCTATGATAAAGCGAACCCATACTCTACCTTCAATATTTTGTTCTGCAGCTGCTGCAGGGTAGTTAAAGTTTCTTTGAATATGACTAACCATTCTTTCATTGAAACAGGTTAATTTTTGCATATCAGGAACTTTTGTACAAGCTTTGAATTGAGGAATACTTTGTACCTCTACAAATTTTACAAAATCAGTAATAGTTTTTTCTTTTACTACATTAGAACTTTTTTTAGCTACGACTTTACTTGTTGTACTAGATGAAGAATTATTTGATGCTCCTGGAGCCTTGAAAGTGATAGGAACTCCGTACTTTACTTTAACAGTCCTACCATTATGTTTACCAGGAATAAAGTTTGGAAGGTTATTAATTATTCTTTCAGCTTCTTTTTCTAAAGACTCTCCACCTTTTGGCCCACGTAGTAAGATATCTTCAACATTTCCTTGCTCATTGATTGTAAATTGAACTAAAACTCTTCCTTGTATACCAGCTTCAATGGCGTCTTGAGGGTAGTTGAAATTTTTAATAATATGTTTAGTCATGTTTGTTTCAAAACACTTTGCTTGCTTTATTAAAGGAACATTGTTACACTTACTAAACAATGGAATTTCTTCAACTAAATTAAAAGGTACTTTTTCAATAGTTGAAGAATTATCTTCTAACTCAAGTTTACCAATTAACAAAGACTTCTTTTTAATATCAGCTACTTTTTGTGAAGAATTAATACCTCCACCTATAGCAGAAACAGCCTCTTTGTTCTTACGAACAACACGTCTTCTGGTTGAGACTTCAATAGAAAGTTGTTTTTTTGCACCACTCTCGGTGTCTTCAATTGCACATTTTGTGATACTGTTTGGATCAGCGATTTGTTCATCTGGAGTAGTACATACTTCTTGTCCTACAGCCGCTAAAGAAAGTAGCATAGCAGCTACTACTAAGGGGAATTTTTTAATCATGTGTGCTCTATTTTTAAGTGTTTGGTTTAGTTATTAACACGTTAACTAACGCTGTAAATATAAGTAAAAAATAGAATATAGCAAATTATTTTATAATCTTGACCAAAACATAGTTCAGTTCCTTTAAAAAGAAAATATAAAGTTATGGAACTTTAAAAATTATAGGTAAAGCATATTTTACATTAACCGAGCTACCTTTATGACTTCCAGGAATAAATTTAGGGAGCAGTGAAATTAATCTTTCTGCTTCTTTTTTTAGAAGTGCACTGTTTTTAGGTCCTTTCTTTTTTATGTCAATTACTTTTCCTTGCTTATCAATAGTAAATTGAACTAAAATTTTACCTTCAATTTTTTTTCGCAAGGCCTCTTTTGGATAATCAAAATTTCTAACAATATGTTTAATCATTTCTTTTTCAAAACACTTAGATTGTTGTAGAATTGGAGTCTTTTTACACTCATTAAACAAAGGAATTTGTTCAACTAGATGAAAAGGAATTTTATCTAAAGAAGTTAAAATATCTTCTTTTAAGTTTAGTTTTTCTACAAGAGAATTTTTACTTTTTATTTCTTCTACTTTATTTGATTTTGCTGAAATAGTATTTGTTTTTCTAAGTTTACGATGTCTTTTTCTTGTCGAAATTTCTTTAGTTTTTTCAGTTTCTAGAGCTTCTTTTACATCTTCTATAGAGCACTTAGTAATACTAATGGTATTTAAATCTTGGATATTTTCATTTGGGGTTTCACATTTTTCTTGAGCATAAGAAAATGATATTGAAAATAAAAAAAAGGTAAAGATATGTTTCATTTGTGTGTGTTAAAGAGGAATTTTTAAGGAGCACGAAAATAAAATTATCTGAAAATCTAGATAAATGTTTTATATTAATTTAAGATTAAATTTATAGGAAAAGAGTATGTAACATCAACAGGAATTCCTTTTTCCTTACCTGATTCTAACTGAGGTAACTTGTTAATAATTCGGTTGATTTCGTTGGTAATAATATCACTTGGTTTAGAGCTTACTACTTGAATGTTTTTTGGTAATCCATATATATCTATTGTGAATTGAATCAAAATTCTGCCACGTATACCTTCTTCTGAAAAGACTTCAGGATAATAATTTTTAGAAAAATGTTTTTGCATATTGTCTTTAAAACATTTTTTTGCATTTTCGTTAGAACTATTTTTACACTTAGGAAATAAAGGAACTTGCTCAACAACAGAAAATAAAATTTCTTTAGTTTGAGATTTTAAAGAATTTTGTATTGATAAGTCATTGTTTGTAGTAATAATAGAAACTTTTGAAGAAGCATTTAAGCTTGATTGATTTTTTTGAGTAATCTTTCTTACTTTTTTTATTCTGTTTCTAGCAGTTAGTGTTTGAGTTGTTTTTTTTCTAGGAATTTGATTTTCTTTACCAATTTCACATTTATCCATACTAATAATATTTAAATCAATAGTATTATCTTCAGGCGTAGTACATACTTCTTGAGCTTCGAGTGTAATTGAGATGAAAAGAAAAAATGTTAAAAAAAGGAAAGTTGTTTTCATAAGGCTTAAGAGCTTGTTTGATGACGTAAAAATCATTCTTTTTTACTCTTTTGTTCTTAAGTAATTATGATATATCTATTAAGTAATATGTTCTTTAATGTTATGAATATTAAGTAAATATTAAGTGAAATGAGATAATAAAAAAGCCTTCATAAATTTATGAAGGCTTTACTTACTTGTATAATAAATTGTAAGCTATTACTTTACATTCATTAACTCAACATCAAAAATTAAAGTAGCGTTCGGAGGAATTACACCACCAGCACCTTGTGCACCATATGCTAAGTCAGATGGAATTACTAAACGAGCTTTGTCGCCCACTTTTAACAACTGAATACCTTCATCCCAACCAGGAATTACCTGACCAACACCAATAGCAAAATCGATAGGTTGTTTGCGCTTATATGATGAATCAAATACAGTTCCATCTAATAACTGACCTTTATAGTGTACAGAAACCATAGCTCCTTTAGTAGCTTGTTTTCCATCTCCGCTTTGTAAGATTTTATAACGTAAACCGCTTGGAGTTTCATCATATCCAGCTGCTACTTGATCTAATAACTCTTTTTGTTTAGCCTTTGCTTCAGCTTCACGTTTTTCACGAGCTCCTTCAAAAGTTCTAAAAGCTTCTACAGCATTAAAAGCTTCAGCATCACTACCAACACGAATAATTTCTACATCCATAGTATCGTCTTGAGCAATTGTATCAACAACGTCTTGTCCTTCAACAACACTACCAAAAACAGTGTGTTTACCGTCTAACCAAGGAGTAGCAACATGTGTAATAAAAAATTGAGAACCATTGGTTCCAGGACCTGCATTTGCCATAGATAATTTTCCTGGAGCATCGTGTTTTAATTCAGGGTGAATTTCGTCATCAAATTTATAACCAGGGTTTCCTGTTCCTGTTCCTTGAGGACATCCTCCTTGAATCATAAAATCAGCAATTACACGGTGGAATTTTAATCCGTTATAATAAGGAGTTCCTTGTGGTTTCGCTGAGTTTTCTAAATTTCCTTCTGCTAAAGCAACAAAGTTACCTACAGTTCCAGGAGTTTTTTCGTATTCTAAGTTTACTAAAATTTCACCTTTTGGAGTGGTGAACTTTGCATAAATTCCGTTATCCATTTTTCTCTAGTTTATTTATATATGTGTGATTCTAGTGTCCAAAATTTAAGGGAAAAAAGAATCTTTTTATTAAAATAGCTAAATCATTGTTTTTCTTAGCAATGACAAAGTTAATTTTTTACAGATAAAGTTGAAAGGTTAAAGCTTAAACCTATGTTAATATTGTTAGAGTTAACATTTCCAAAAGGAGAGTAATATCTACCTCCAGATGCAATTATAGAAACCTGATTTACGATATCATAACTCAATCCAAGAGTAGGACGAATAATGATTCCTTCGTCAGTATCTACACCAGCACCTCCACCAGCACCTGCCATAACTTCTATAAATCCACGCATTTTGTTGTTAAAAAAATATGGACTATATATACCACCACCGACTAATCCGTGAGCATAACCACCTGAACGACCGTCATATGCAAAACCAGCTTCTCCAGCAATATATAATGAATGATTTAAATCATAGTTAACTTTAAAGCCAATTAATTGTAAGTCAATTTCAGTAGCGTCGTAAATATCATCTGTTTTAGCAACATCAAAATAACTTTGATTTTGAACTTCAAAACGTAACCCTCTTGTAAGATAAGTACTGTTCTCTTCGGAAGATGTTCCGCCGTTTAATCCGAAGTATTTTAAACCAAACCCGAAAGTATAGGCTTCTAAATCACCTGCAATGGCACGATAATATCCACCATGGCCACTAATGGCAATGTTTTTAAATAGTTTTAAGTCAATTCCTGCAGAAGGGTAGATCATTAACCCACCTTCAGGAGCTACACGACCACCAGCAGCACCAATACCTAATTTTCCGAAGATATTAATGTATTTTGATTGATATGGATGATACCCCGCACCAATAAATAAATCCATAAAGCCAGCACGTAGCCCCTTGTAAATTGCATCGGTGTGAGCAAATAGAAAAGTATTTTCGTTCAAATATTTCTGATACTCAAATCCAAGTACATATAGTAATTCATTTAGGTCATCCCCATTATCTTTTTTCGAATTACCAATAGGTTTAAAGAAATCAAAACGAATTTGTTGTGCATTTTTAACCACTGGTTTACTCCAAAAACTATCAGGCGAAAGGTTTTTTGCAACAAATTTTTGATGCGCTTTGTCATAATCAGTAAAACGTAAAATACTAGGTATTTCTACAAAGAAAGAAACGGAATTACTTTTAATTTCTCCTGATAAAAAGTTAACATGACTGTATTGTATTCCGAATGAGTAATCGTTCTTTTTGTACTGTAATCCGATATTCGGATTGATAAAACCGCCATCGTTTACCAAGTAACGATATCCGCCACCGCCGCCAAAATGGAAGTTAGCATCAATATATAAGTTTTTGTATAGTTGTTTATTTATTCCTAATTCAGCACCTAAGGTAAATAATCCTCCTTGGTCTCCTGTTACTGCAAAATGAAATCCAGCACCTCCGTATAACCAGTTATTAATAGGGATTTGATAGTGCAAACCAGTTAGTCCCATTGTTGGTTTTAAGTTTGGAAATTTATCAGTAGGCATCTCAACAGGAATAAAATTCAAACGAACTTTATTGTGTAACTCTTTTCCTTGTAAATTAGACAAATTCTCTTGACCGTATGCTAGAAAAGAGACAAAAGAGAATAAAAAAGAGGCGATATAGTTTTTTTTAGAACTCACTAGTGAAATGTAATTTTACCGTAGGATATTTACTTTGTGTCATCTGAATTGTAAATGGAGAGTCGGCTAAAAATACTAGCTGACCTTGTTTGTCTTTAGCTAAATAACGTTGTTTTACGCGCTTAAATTCTTTGAATTCTTCATTTTTAGGATCTTCAGGTTCTACCCAACAAGCTTTATGTACAGCAATATTTTCATACGAACATTTAGCTCCATATTCATGCTCTAAACGGTATTGAATTACTTCGTATTGAAGTGCTCCTACAGTTCCTACAATTTTGCGTCCGTTCATATCTAAGGTAAATAACTGAGCAACTCCTTCATCCATTAACTGGTCTAAACCTTTATAAAGTTGTTTAGCCTTCATTGGGTCAGCATTATTTACATAACGGAAATGTTCTGGAGAGAAACTAGGAATTCCTTTAAAATTTAATTGTTCTCCTTCTGTTAATGTATCTCCAATTTTAAAGTTTCCAGTATCGTGTAAACCAACAATGTCACCTGGGAAAGATTCTTCAACAATTTCTTTTTTCTCAGCAAAAAAGGCATTCGGACTAGAAAATTTTACTTTTTTACCGTTACGAACATGTAAGTAGGGTGTGTTTCTTTTAAAAGTTCCTGATACAATCTTTACAAAAGCTAAACGATCACGATGTTTAGGATCCATGTTTGCATGAATCTTAAAAACAAACCCTGTCAATTTTTCTTCTTTAGAATCAACCAAACGTTCCTCAGCTTTTTTTGGCTGTGGATTTGGAGCAATATCAATAAAGCAATCTAATAACTCTTTTACTCCAAAATTATTTAAAGCAGAACCAAAGAAAACAGGCTGTAAATCTCCATTAACATAAGCTTCTTGGTCAAAGTCTGGATATACTTCATTTACTAACTCCAATTCTTCACGAAGTGTATTTGCAGAATTTTCTCCTACAATTTTATCTAGCTCAGGGTTATCTATATCATCAAATTCAACACCTTCAGAAATAGTTTGTTTGTTGTCTCCGGAAAAGATATTTAATTTCTTTTCCCAAATATTATAAATTCCTTTAAAGTCATATCCCATTCCGATAGGGAAGCTTAACGGAGTTACTTTTAAACCTAGTTTTTGCTCAACTTCATCTAATAAATCAAAAGCATCTTTACCTTCACGGTCTAATTTATTGATAAAAACAATCATTGGGATTTTACGCATACGACAAACCTCTACTAATTTTTCGGTTTGTTCCTCAACCCCTTTTGCGACATCAATAACTACAATAACACTATCTACCGCAGTTAAGGTTCTAAAGGTGTCCTCAGCAAAATCTTTGTGACCAGGGGTATCAAGAATATTGATTTTTTTGTCTTTATAAATAAAAGCTAATACAGAGGTAGCAACAGAGATACCACGTTGGCGCTCAATCTCCATAAAATCAGAAGTAGCTCCTTTTTTAATTTTATTATTTTTAACCGCACCAGCTTCTTGAATCGCTCCACCAAAAAGTAATAATTTTTCAGTTAAGGTGGTTTTACCTGCATCTGGGTGTGATATAATTCCGAATGTACGTCTCTTCTGTATTTCTTCTAAAAAACTCATCTATAAATTTTAAGGTTGCAAAGATACATTTTAAAGCGAACTGTTCAAAAGGTTTTAATTGTTGAACTGGTCGCAATTTTGTAAGTTTGCTTTTCGTAAATTTTCTAGATGAAAGAACAAGTAATTTTAGTTGATCAGCAAGATAATCCGATAGGATTAATGGAAAAAATTGAAGCACATGAAAAAGCTTTACTACACAGGGCATTTTCGGTATTTGTTTTTAATGATAAAAATGAATTGATGTTACAACAACGTGCTGCTGAAAAATATCACTCCCCTTTGTTATGGACAAATACTTGTTGTTCACACCAAAGAGATGGAGAATCGAACATTGAAGCTGGGAAACGTAGATTACAGGAAGAAATGGGATTTTCATGTGAGTTAGAAGAAGTATTCTCTTTTATTTATAAAGCTCCATTTGATAATGGCCTAACAGAGCATGAATACGATCATGTAATGATTGGTACATTTAACGACGAACCTATTGTAAACCCTGAAGAAGTGGCGTCATATAAATGGATGCCTTTAGAGGAGGTGAAAAATGATATAGAAAATCATCCAGAAAAGTATACAGCTTGGTTTAAAATAATTTTTAAAGAATCGTACGATAAAATATCTAAGTATATTTAATTATGCCTAAAGTAACAGTTCATAGAAAAGCACATTTTAATGCAGCACATAGGTTATTTAATCCTAAATGGTCTGATGAGAAAAATTACGAAGTTTTTGGTAAGTGTAGCAACCCTAATTACCATGGTCATAATTATGAACTAATTGTTTCATTAACTGGTGAAATAGACCAAGAAACAGGTTATGTATATGATTTAGGTAAGCTGAAAGATTTAATTAAGCTGAAAGTAGAAGACACTTTAGATCATAAAAACTTAAATATTGAAGTAGAGGAGTTTAAGAATGTTAATCCTACAGTAGAAAATATATCAGTAGTAATTTATAATAAGTTACGTGTAAGTATTCCAGAAAAATTAGACTTAGCAATTACATTATATGAAACTTCAAGAAACTACGTAACTTATAGAGGTACATAATTTATGATAAACCAATTACTAAGATTTACTCCAATTTTAAAGCAAAAGGTTTGGGGAGGAAAAAAACTAAACCTACTACTTCATAAAAACTCAGACGGATCCAATATTGGAGAGAGTTGGGAAATTTCAGATGTTGATGGAGATGAATCGGTTGTTAGTAATGGTAACCTTAAAGGAAGAACATTAAGAAGTCTTTTAAAAGAGTATAAGCACGATTTAGTAGGTGAATATGTATATGAAACTTTTGGAGAGCAGTTTCCATTATTAATAAAATTTATTGATGCAAAAGAGGTTTTAAGTATTCAAGTACATCCTGATGATAAATTAGCAGAACTTCAAGAGTCTTTTGGGAAGACAGAGATGTGGTATGTAATGCAAGCCGATAATGAAGCTAATATTATTATAGGTTTTAAAGAAAACTCTAATAAAGAAGAATACGTATATCACCTAAATAACAAGACGCTCTTAAGTATTTTAAATGTAGATAAAGTGTCCAAAGGAGATGTTTATTTTGTGCCACCAGGAAGAGTACACGCTATTGGTGCTGGTTTACTGATTGCTGAAATTCAACAAACCTCAGACATAACTTACCGTATTTACGATTGGGATAGAAAAGATATAGACGGTAATTACCGAGAACTCCATACTGAAAAAGCATTAGAAGCTATTGATTTCTCAGCTAAAAGTTCCTATAAAACAACTTATAAGAAACAAAAAAATATAGCGAATAAAGTTGTTTCATGCCCTTATTTTACAACAAATATATTACCAGTGGAGGGAAAAAAAGAAATAGATTTATCTAAAAAAGATTGCTTCGTAATTTATATGTGCGTAGAAGGGGAGGTAACATTCTTTTATGAAAGTCAACAAGAAGTTGTAAGAAAAGGAGAAACAATCTTGGTACCAGCATGTATTGATAAAGTGGAAATTTTATCAGAAAATCCTTCAGAACTATTAGAAACGTATATAAAATAAGCTTAAGAGAAAAAAATCTCCTAAGCTTATAAACAAACCAAACTAACTTAACGATTGCTTAATTGATTGTAAAATCAATTTTTAGGAATAATTAAGACGCTTTTTTAATTGTATAGCCAAAAGTAGCTGTACATATAATATTTTGTTTCTTTTCTTCTTTTTTAGATACTGTTATATTGAAAATAATCTCAGTATCACTCAATTTTTTAATATTGTTTTTGATAACAAGTTTATCATTAAGGTATGCGTTGCCTAACAGATCAAACTCGATACTGTTAAAACTAAAATTAGAAGAGTCTGGATAAAAGCCTAAAGAAGTATTCGCGCTAGATTCAATTTTATCGTATAAAACTGAAGTTTTTAACACTTTGTTTTTGCTAACCTGCTTTTTGTTAACTATAAATTGATTTGGCTGACTGTTTGATGTGATATTTAATGTTTTCATGATAATTTTAAGGATTAAGTATTAGTAATTCCGGATCTCTGTAAAATGGATTTTGTACTGAGTACATTACAGTTGAGGCTACATGTTTTCTAATTGAGTTTCGATACTTAAAAGTGTTCATAATGTTTAAAATTTAAAATATTAGTAAATAAAAAAGGTGCTTTTTTAAAAAAGCACCTTTGGTTAAATTTATATTAAAATTGATTGTTTAAAATCGATGTTTAAATCTGTTTCTTTGGGTGCTTTTAGTTACATATACATATTGTTTATGCATGCGGGCAGTACACATAATCGAATTGATTGTGTTAAAAATAAACGTGTATGTACCTAAAAGCGTCTTCATAATGACTCAAAAGTAGTAAAAGTTTTTAATAATTGAACAAAACTAAAAAGTATTTAATGTTAAAGTTTTATAAAAGTGAGTATTATCAGTTTTTATGATGGCAGTTTAAATATGTATCTTTGATACGTAAACACTTATGATTATTTATGAAGATAATAGCAATGATACCTGCACGTTATAGTGCATCACGTTTTCCAGGGAAATTGATGAAAGATTTAGGAGGAAAACCTGTAATTGTAAGAACCTATGAAGCAGCTGTAAAAGCAAATCTTTTTGATGAGGTATATGTGGTAACCGATTCCGAAGTAATTTATAACTCTATAGAAAAAGTAGGAGGTAAGGTTTTAATGAGTAAAAAGGAACATGAATGTGGTTCTGATAGAATAGCAGAAGCAGTTGAAAATTTAGATGTAGATATTGTGGTAAACGTACAAGGAGATGAACCCTTTATTGATACAGTTTCGTTATCAAAACTAATTAGTGTTTTTAAATCTGATATTCAAAAAGAAATAGATTTAGCATCACTAAAAGTAAAAATGACGAATAAAGAAGATATTCAAAATCCAAATAACGTTAAGGTAATTACTGATACAAATGATTTTGCTATTTATTTTTCAAGAAGTATAATTCCATATCATCGAGATAAAGAAGTTCCTGTAAACTATTATAAGCACAAAGGAGTTTATGCGTTCAGAAAAGAAGCGTTAATTGATTTTTATCATACCCCTATGACACCAATAGAGGCTGCTGAAAAAATTGAATGTATTCGTTATTTAGAAGTAGGAAAAAAAATAAAGATGATAGAAACTTCAGTGGAGAGTATTGGTATTGATACTCCTGAAGATTTAGAGAAAGCTATAAAACAACTAGAAAATGAATAATATTAAAATAATATCTTTTGATGCAGATGATACACTTTGGGTAAACGAGACTTACTTTCGTGATGCTGAAGATGATTTTGCTCGATTATTGTCCGATTATGAAACAGAGAATAAAATCCATCAAGAGTTATTTAAAAAAGAAATAGAAAATCTTAAAATATACGGGTACGGAGTAAAAGGTTTTATGCTGTCAATGGTTGAATGTGCGCTAGAAATTTCTAACTATAAAATTAGTCCTAAAAAAATGGAAGAAATTCTTGAAATAGGAAAAGATATGTTAGAAAAACCAATAGAACTCCTAGATGGGGTAGAAGAGGTGTTGCAAGAATTACATGGAAAATATAAGTTAATTGTAGCAACCAAAGGAGATTTGTTAGATCAAGAACGTAAGTTGGCAAAATCAGGAATTTTAAAATATTTTCATCATACTGAAGTGATGAGTGAGAAGAAAAAAACTGATTATAAAAAATTAGTAAAACGCTTAGATATTAATCCTTCAGAGTTTTTAATGATAGGAAACTCATTAAAATCAGATGTGTTACCGTTAATTGAAATAGGAGCAACAGCGATTCATGTTCCGTTTCATACAACATGGGCACACGAAGAGGTTAAAGAAGAGCAAAAATCAGATGCTTACAAAACAGTATCTAGTATTACAGATGTATTAAAATTTTTATAAATGAAATACCTAGATATTGAAAGTTGGAATAGGAAAGAGCTTTTTAAACATTTTAGAACTTTAGAAGATCCAACTTTTGGATTAGTTGCAGATGTAGATGTGTCTATAATCTATCAATTAGCAAAAGAAAAGAATCAGTCCTTTTTTGTCCGATACTTACATGCTTGCATGAAAGCTATAAATGCAGTTGAGAATTTAAAATATAGATTAGAAGGTGATAAAATAGCTGTTTACGAAGTAATCAACGCTTCAGCAACTATTGCAAGACCTGATAACACTTTTGGGTTTTCATATATAGCTTATTCTGAAAACTTTGAAGAATTCCAACTTAATTTTCAAAAGGAAAAAGAACGGATTTTAAATTCTAATGATTTGTTTCCGTCTAAGTACTCTTTAGGATGTATACATTGTTCGGCCATTCCTTGGGTAAGCTTTACAGGGCATAAAGAACCTTTTTCAGGAAATAAAAATGATAGCGTGCCTCAATTAGCTTTTGGTAAAATAAAGGAGCAAAATAAAAAAATGTTAATGCCTGTGGCTGTTAATGTAAATCATGCTTTGGTAGATGGATATCATGTAGGGCAGTTTTTTGAGAAATTTCAAGAAGAATTGAATAAAATCGATTAATTTTGCATCAAAATTTATAATTATGGCAAGCATAAAAAATTTAAAGAAAGATATTAACTATACGTTAGGAGACATTATTAGTATTTGTCAAATAACAAAAGAGTTAAACCCTGAAGCAGATAAAGCAAAGGCAGATGCTATTGTAGATGAGGTTATTGTAACTTTTGATGATTTAGTAGCTAAAGTTAACGCAAAAAACGTTGAAAATAAGAAAGCTCACTATAAATCAATTAATACAGAGTTAGAGACTAGAGCAAATGCTTTAATAGAAAAAGTGAATAGTTTATAGTATTATAAATTATACGACTAAAAATGCGAGACTTGAATAAGTCTCGCATTTTTTTTGGATAAACTTTAACACTCTACTTGGAATAAAAATTTGTAAATTACGTTCAGTATTTAATAACAGATAACCCCAATAAAAATGGCAAGAGCTATGTATGAGTACACGAAAACTGTGCTTCAAAAGGTTAGTTTTAACGCTGATTTATTTTGTAAAGAGCTTGAAAAAGCTTTAGGTAGATTACTACCTTATGAAATAGATGAACTAACTATTTGGCTAAAACAATTTACGGCTAATAAACCAGATTTATATGTTTGTTTAGCCTTAGTCGATAAGTAAAAAAAGGAAGCTTTTAAAGCTTCCTTTTTTTACTTATCGATGTTTCTTTTTTTCACCCTTTAGCTTTTTTATGAGCTTTCGGTGAAATTCATGTTCAGCCACCTCCAAGGTGAGGATTTTTTTATCTGATAAAAAGGTAGAAAGTTTATCATAAAAATTAGTTTTAGTTTCATATTGTTCTTTTGAAACGGACTTAATTTTATTAACAATTTCTTTTGATTCTTTATCAGTTAAGCTATCAATTCCTCCACAACTAAGTATTTTCTTTTTAATACTGTAGCGTTCTGCTTTATGAAGTTCAATCATTTTTTTGTCATATACATTATATAGTGGCCAAAACTTATTGGCTTCTTCTTCTGTTAAGTTTAACTTTTCAGAAAGAAAAGCAACCTTAAAAGCTTTAACCTTTTCATAATTTCCTTTTCTTGTTTGCGCTTGAACAGAAAAAAAGGAAGTGAAAATTACGAATAATATAAATAATTTTTTTTTCATTATTGTTCTATTTCATTTATGAGTGTTGTTGTATCAACAGAATTTAAGTAGTCTTCTAGTGTTTCATCACTAATAGAGGCTAATATATCTTCATCTAGTTCAGACGTGTTTAATGTTGCTGCAAGCTCATTATTGTCAATATCACCGTATCCATTTTCATACCAAGATTCAATATCGGTAATAGTTATATCTTCGAAAGTAATTTTTTGAGTATTAAAATAATTAAAACCGATGAAAAGTAAAACTGAAGCTGCAGCAGCTAAAGGGATGTACTGTAAAATTCTTTTACGTAATGAAATTACTTTCGTTTCTGTAGTTTCTTCTGTAACTAATTTTGATAGAATTTGAGTTTCGATTGTGTCAAAATAATCATCAGGAGTATTGAACGTTTTCTTTTTTGGTAAACTATCTATAAAAATGGAAGTATTAATTTTTTCTTCAATTTCTTCAAAGTAGTTTTGAGGAATTGAAAAACCACAATTCTTACCAGCTTTTAGGCTTGAGAAATTTATAGTATGTTTATTTTTTTTATTCATTATACTTTAGTAAGACTATTCTTATAGTAAAAGGTTTAATCATAGTTCTTTATAAAATGTTCTATTTTTTTTGTTGCTATGTGATAAGAAGCTTTTAAAGCTCCAATAGATGTGTTAAGAATTTCAGAGATTTCCTCATATTTCATTTCATCGAAATACTTCATATTAAAAACTAATTGTTGTTTTTGAGGTAATGTAGCAATTGCTTTTTGTAAAATAAGTTGAATTTCATCACCTGAAAACCAATAATCGCTATCTAGAGTGGAAGTAATTTGTAGTTGATAATCAGAAATATGAATATTTTTCTCTTTAGCTTTTTTATTGATGAAGGTAATAGCTTCATTGGTTGCTATTCGGTACATCCAAGAAAATAGTTTGCTATCTCTTTTAAATTGATTAATATTTTTGTAAACCTTTATAAAGGTGTTTTGTAAAACATCGTCAGCATCTTCATGAGAAATTACAATCTTTCGTATATGCCAATACAATCGCTCTTTATATTGCGATACTAGGTTTTTAAAAGCAACCTGTTTTGTGGTAGGCTGCTGCAATTGATCTATAAGTGTAATTTCGTCAATCAACTAAAAACTATTTAGCTGTTAGACTATAAAGATAGTTAAAGGTTTAAAAAGAGTAATAAAAAAATACTATTTAATTCTTTTTGTGCAACCAAATAAACGTTTTTCTTTGATAGTTTCAGAAACTCCTTTAGGAAGCATTTCTTCCCATCCATCTTCTCCGTTTTTAATCATTTTTAAAACTTTTCTAGAGAAAATATGTAAAATATCGGGATTAAAGTCTTTAATATCAATTAATCTACCGTTATTTTTGAAGAACTTATAAAGTTCTTTCATTCTAGGGTGCACTTTAAGGTTTTCACTAGTAATATATTCACCAGTTTCTTCATTTTTATAAGGATACATATAAACTTTTAAATCTCTGTAAAAAAGTTTTCCAAATGCTTCTAAAATACCTCCACTTAAATCACGGTAATATTTCTCGTTAAAAATTTGAATAAGATTATAAACCCCCATTGCAAGCCCCATACGTTCCTTAGTATATTCACTAAAATACTCTACAAGCTTAAAGTACTCTTGGTAGTTGGTGATCATAACATTCAAACCAAGAGAGCATAATAGTTCTGCTCTGTCTAAAAAGTCACGTTCATTAATTTCTCCTTCAGCACGAAGATTACTTAACGTAATTTCAAAAATAATTTTAGTTTTTTTAGGGTCTACCTTATTCTCGTCAAAAAACAATTGCTTAGCACTTTCAAACATGTCCATATTAACCTTTGTTACAGGTCTATAACTTCCTCTAAGGGCTAATATATTTTTTTTATAAAGTACTTGTGCAGGCAATAAGTTGTTTCCATCAGGACCAAACATTACAGCATTTGTCATTCCGTTTTTAACAAGTTGTAAGCTCATTAAACGGTTGTCAACATACATAAAACGAGGTCCAGAGAAATTAATCATATCAATTTCTAAACGATCTTTGTCAATATTATCGTAAAAAGATTTTAATAAATCTTTCGGATTATCATTTAAATAATAAGCACCATAAATTAAGTTTACACCTAAAACGCCTAATGTTTCTTGTTGTTGACGTGCATCTGTTTCTTTAAAACGTAGGTGTAAAACAATTTCGTTATAATCTTCTAGTGGATCTAATTGAAAACGAATTCCAACCCATCCATGACCTTTAAACTTTTTAGTAAAGTTAATAGTTGCCACTGTATTAGCATAGCTAAAGAACAATTTATCAGGATGCTTTTGACGATCAAGTCGCTCTTCAATTAAATCCATTTCGTGCTTTAGCATCTTTTTTAATCGAGGCTCTGTAACATAACGATTGTCTTTTTCAATTCCATAAATGGCATCAGAGAAGTCTTTATCATAAGCACTCATAGCTTTCGCTATTGTACCAGAGGCCCCACCAGCCCTAAAAAAATTACGAACAGTTTCTTGACCAGCTCCAATCTCTGCAAAAGTTCCATATATGTGTGCGTTTAAGTTAATCTTTAACGCTTTCATTTTGGTAGTTGGTACAGTGTTTATTTTTTGATCTCCTTTTAACGTAATTGCCATTTTGTTATTTTTTGTTACGTAGTACAAATGTACTGAAATTACAAACGAACAGACAATTTTTGTTGTATTTTTGTGATGAAAATGAAGAAAAAAAATCAAGTAAAAATAACTTTTTTAGGAACGGGAACTTCTACTGGAGTTCCAATGATTACCAGTAAACATCCTGTGGCATTATCTAAAAATCCGAAAGACAAAAGATTACGATCTTCGGTGTTAGTTTCATGGGGTGATATTAACTATGTGATTGATTGTGGTCCAGATTTTCGTCAGCAAATGATGCGTGAAGAGGTGGCTTCGATTAAAGGGATTTTATTTACCCATGAACATGCAGATCATATAGCTGGTTTAGATGAAATTCGTCCGTACTGCTTTCAAATAGGACCAGTACCTATATATTTAACAAAAAGAGTGCTAGGAGTTTTACAAAAGCGATATGATTATATATTTGCAACAGAAAATCGATACCCAAGTGCACCAAGTGTAGCTCCAACGATTATTTCACATAAAGAAAGTTTTGAGTTAGAGGGAGTAGAGGTTACTCCAATTGAAGTAATGCACGGTAATTTACCGATTCTCGGATATCGTTTTAATAACGTAGCATATATAACCGATATTAAAACTATTTCAGAAGGAGAGAAAGAAAAACTAAAAAACCTTGATGTTTTGATTGTGACAGGTTTACGAAGAGAACCTCATAAAACACATTTTAACTTAGAAGAATCGTTAAGTTTTATAGAGGAAATTAAACCTAAAAAAGCATATTTAACACATATTAGTGAGCTTTTGGGATTACATGATGAGGTTGAAAAAGAATTACCAGAGAATGTGTTTTTAGCTTATGACGGATTACAAGTTTAGTATTAAAAAAATTAATACTACAATCAATTTAAATTACCTGAAGTAATTGATGATTTTAAAATAGCTTCTTATTTTTACTTTAAATTTTATAGCATGAAAATTATAATATCACCAGCAAAATCGTTAGACTTTGAAAGCAAAGCTACTACTGATGTATATACGCAACCTAGGTTTTTAGAGCAATCTGAAAAACTGAATAAGAAGTTAAGAACATTGTCAAGAAAAAAATTAAGCGAGTTAATGAAGATTTCTGATGATTTAGCAAGTTTAAATTATGATAGAAATCAAGATTGGCAACCTCCTTTTTCTTTAGATAATGCAAAACAAGCAGTATTTGCATTTACAGGTGAAGTGTATAGAGGTATTGATGCCAGTTCTATATCAGAAGATAAGATTCCTATTTTACAAGAGAAATTAAGAATTTTATCAGGGTTATACGGTTTGTTAAAACCGTTGGATTTAATTCAACCTTATCGTTTAGAAATGGGAACTAAGTTAAAAGTAGGTAGAAGAGAAAACTTATATAAGTTTTGGGATACTACATTGGCTGAGTCGCTAAATGAAGAATTAGGAGATGGAGAGTTGTTAATTAATTTAGCAAGTACAGAATATTTTAAGGCGCTTCCTAAAAAAGCATTAAAAGTACCTATGATAACTCCTGTTTTTAAAGATTTTAAAAATGGAGAGTATAAAACTATTATGACGTTTGCTAAAAAAGCACGTGGATTAATGGTACGTTATATTATAGATAATAATGTGGAAACTTTAGAAGATTTAAAAGGTTTTGATGTTGAGGGATATGGTTTTTCTGAAGAAATGTCTACCGAAACTGAATTAGTATTTACAAGATAGATGAAACGAAAAAAAGTTGCTATTATTTTTCTTTTAGGTTGTTTACTAGTTGTTACTTCTATTTATGTTTCAAACAAAGTAATAATTAATAACGCAGAAGGAAAATTATTTAATTCTACAGAAAATATATCTAAAAATAAAGTAGGGCTGTTATTAGGTACGGTAAAGTATTTGTCTGATGGGAGAATAAATCTGTATTATCAATTTCGTTTGAATGCTGCTGTGGAGTTATACAAAGCTGAAAAAATTGATTTTATTTTAGTAAGTGGCGATAATGGCTCCCAAGGATATGATGAACCAACAGACTTTAAAAATGATTTGATTGAAGCAGGAATTCTTGAGAGTAAAATTTATTTAGATTATGCTGGTTTTAGAACCTTAGATTCGATGGTAAGGGTTAAAGAGATTTTTGGTCAAACCTCAGTAACAATAATATCTCAACAATTTCATAATGAAAGAGCATTGTATTTGGCAAACCATTTTGATATTGAAGCAATAGGGTATAACGCCAGAGGAGTTTCAGGAAAAAAAGCTATGAAAGTTCAATTAAGAGAATATTTAGCAAGGGTAAAAGTATTTGTAGATATTCTCTTAAATGTTAATCCCAAGTTTTTAGGAGAACCTGTTGAAATAAAATAACTCTTAACAATCAGCTAAACGAACAGTAACAGCTAAACCACCTTCTGAAGTCTCTTTGTAGTTTCTATTCATGTCTTTAGCCGTTTCCCACATAGTATCTACTACTTTGTCTAAAGGAACTTTAGATTCTTTTGGATTGGTCTCTAAGGCTAATTCAGCAGCATTAATAGCTTTAATTGCCCCCATAGCGTTACGTTCAATACAAGGTACTTGTACCAATCCGCCAATAGGATCACAAGTAAGTCCTAAATGATGTTCCATGGCAATTTCAGCAGCAACTAAGCATTGTGACGGAGTTCCGCCTAACAATTCTGTTAATGCAGCAGCGGCCATGGCAGAGGATACACCAATTTCAGCTTGACAACCACCCATAGCAGCAGAAATTGTTGCATTTTTCTTAAAAATACTTCCTATTTCTCCAGCAACTAGCAAGAATTTTTTAACATGTTCAAAAGTAGCATCGTGGTTTTCTATTACTAAATAATACATTATTACAGCAGGAATAACTCCAGCACTTCCGTTGGTTGGAGCAGTAACAACTCTACCCAAAGAAGCATTCACTTCGTTAACAGATAAAGCTAAGCAGCTTACCCATTTTAAAATTTCACGGAATTTTACTTCTGTACTTCTAATAGCAGTAATCCATTCTTGTTGGTTCGTATATTCAGCTTCTTTAATAAGTCTTTGGTGTGTTTCAAATGCACGTCGTTTTACATTTAATCCGCCAGGTAAAATTCCTTGAGTGTGACAACCTATGTACATACATTCTAACATAGTGTTCCATATGCGATGCAATTCTTTGTCGATGTCTTCAGCAGAATTAATTACAAGTTCATTTTGGTAAACAATGTCAGAAATATTTAACCCTTCCTTTTCGCAATAGGCTTCAAGCTCAGTAGCTCTGTTGATAGGGAACGGAAAGTTTTGCTTATTTATCTCAATATCTTCAGCAAGATTATCGTCTTCTTGTACAATGAACCCTCCACCAATAGAATAGTATGTTTCTGTAGAAATTTCTACACCGTTAGCATATCCTCTAAAAGTCATTCCATTAGCATGAAAAGGTAAAAACTCTTTATTGAATGTTACTGAGCCGTTGGCAAAAGCAATATTTCTTTCATTATTAAAAAATAAAAGTTCTTTAGTTTTAATATCATTGATAATAACATCAATTGTTTCAATTGGAATATATTCAGGATCAGCTCCACTTAAACCTAATAAAACAGCTAAATCTGTTGCGTGCCCTTTGCCTGTTAATGAAAGAGAACCATATAAGTCCACTTTTATTTCTTCAATTAAAAGAAATTCATTTGTATCTTTTAATTTTTGAATCCATTGTTGAGCCGCTCTCCAAGGGCCTAGAGTATGAGAACTAGAAGGTCCCACCCCAATTTTAAGCATGTCAAAAACACTAATAAATTGCGACATAAATATAAGTTGTTTGTTGGCGGCTAAAATAAAAAAATCCTGTATTTAAAACTTAAATACAGGATTTATATTTTTTAGAAAGAGAGGTTATTACATTCCGTAAACAGACTCTTTATCAAATTTCTTAACCAACATGTAGTATACAACCGCACGATACTTATTTCTTTCCGACTTTCCAATTCTTTCCATTACTTCTCCAATAGCTTTATCTAATTCAGGTCCATCAGCTAAACCTAATTTTTTCATTAAGAAGTTTTTCTTAACAGTTTCTAGTTCTTTAGGGTCACTTCCAGATACGGTTTCAGCATCTTTTTTATAAATAGAAGGGCCTAGTCCTTTTGTTACAGCAGTTAATAAATCAGTGTTAGAACGAATATCTCTATCGTCCATAAACTTTTTATAAAGCGCCACTTTTTCGTCAAATTTACTCATGATTTTTTGTTTAAAATTAGATATTAATTTTTATGTTCTTTCAAAGATAGAAAAATAATTAACTCTTTCAAATAACTTATTTTTAATAAAAACGAATGTTTTATATTGTTAATTAAATTGTTGAAAAGAAATAAACATACCAGTAAATAGGTATTATTCTTGCAGTAACTTTATATAAATTCAAATCTGTAGCCCATGTCAATATCAAAATTTGAATCTATGTTGAAAACCAACGAGGTATATTTTTTCGATGCTGTAGAGTTTGAGACAATTATAGAGCATTATTTAAATATAGGTAAGCAGTCGTTGGCAAAAAAAGCCGTACAGTTAGGTTTAGAGCAGCATCCGTCTTCAATTCAATTAAAATTAATGAAAGTAGAAATTTTAATTTTTGAAGATGAATTGCATGAAGCAATTAAGATGTTGTCTAATATCGAAGCTGTAGAACCTCATAATGATGAAGTATTTATCCAAAAAGCAATTATATTATCTAAAAAGAAACAGCACACAGAAGCAATTGCTATTTTAAAAGAATCTTTACAGTATATAGAAGATCCATCTGATGTTTGGTCTATGATAGGTATGGAGTACTTGTATCTTGATGATTTTGAAAATGCACGTTTGAATTTTGCAAAGTGTATTGAGGTAGATTATGAAGATTATTCATCGTTGTACAATATAGTTTATTGTTTTGATATGGAGGGTAGTCATGAAGACGCAATAAAATTTTTAAATTCGTATTTAGATAAAAATCCATATTGTGAAGTCGCATGGCATCAATTAGGAAGACAATATTTTGAACTAGGAATGTTTAAAGAAGCATTAACAGCTTTTGATTATGCAGTATTGATTGATGACAGTTTTATAGGGGGGTATTTAGAAAAGGCAAAATCCTTAGAAGAATTAAAGCGCTATGAAGAAGCAATAGATAATTATTTGGTTACACTAGAATTAGATGACCCAACGGCTTATGCTTATATAAGGATTGGGGAGTGTTATGATAAACTTGAAAACACACAAACAGCAATACACTTTTATAAAAAGGCAGTACATGAAGACCCTCTTTTAGATAGAGGCTGGGTTTTACTAACAAATGCTTGTTATAATCAAGGAAATTATGAAAAAGCATTGTACTATATAAATAAAGCAATTCATATAGATGAATCAAATGTTTTATATTGGAGGCGTTATGGAGATATTAATTTAAAACTTAATTTTTACGAAGAATCAGTTAAAGCTTTTAAAACCTGCTTATCTTTAGGAGATAAAGAGATTGAAATTTACATTGCTTTAGTAGATATTTTATTGTTTTTAGGAGAATTTAATCAAGCACTTAAGATATTAATCCAGGCAAAAAAAACGTATAAAGAATTTGCAGAAATTGAGTATAGACTTTGCGGATTGTTTATGATTCTAGGAAAAGAAGAGTATGGAGTGGCTCATTTGAATAATGCTTTAGCCATCGATTTTGAATATCATACAATTGTTAAGGATTTATTTCCTTCTGTTTTTGAAAATAAAAGAATAAAAAAAATTATATCTAATTACGATAAAGCTGTTCAATAAAGGCTTTCATGTTTAACACTAGTAAGTATTAATTGTGTTAAGAAACAAACTTCCATATTTTTCTTAAAATTAAAATACAAATTAAGGAGATTGTTGAAAGTGTTGCAGCTAGAGTTGTTTCACCATAAATCCAATTTCCAGAGGCGAATAAGAAGCTGTAAATACCTATAGTTCCAGTTATAAACCCTAAAATTTTATATCCAACATTTTTAAATTTATTTTCGTTCTCAAAAATAAGACTATCAAATTTTTCTAAGGTTTTAGTATTGGTGGGGTTTGTTAAAAGAGTTACAATAACCCAACCTACAGTAGTAACCAAAACGCCAATGATTAATTGCCAATATCCCGCAATTTGAGTAAATGGAATCTCCATTTTTCCATTGATAAAAAAGAAAACAGCAATTATAAAAGATATGGCCATTGCAGCAATTTCACTATATGGATTAATTCTACTCCAAAACCAACGTAAAATAAATAACAGTCCAGTTCCTGCACCAATTTGTAGCAGCAAATCGAAAACTCCTTTAGCTGATTGTAAATAGAAAGAAAAAAGAGCAGCACACAACATTAAAACTATAGTTGATATTCTTCCAACTACTACCTTTTGCTTTTCAGAAGCATTTTTATTGATAAATCTACTGTAAAAATCATTTACGATGTATGAACTTCCCCAATTTAATTGAGTAGAAATTGTACTCATAAAAGCAGCTATTAAAGAGGTTAATACGATTCCTAATAATCCAGCAGGTAAGTAGGTCATCATTGCAGCATAAGCCACATCGTGTCCTTGCATTTCAGTTGTTAAACTAGGAAATGCTTGATTCATACTATCCAAACTTGGAAAAATAATTAATGAAGCAAGTCCAACAATAATCCATGGCCAAGGTCGTAATGCATAATGGGCAAAATTGAAAAATAAAGTAGCCCAAGTAGCATTTTTTTCATCTTTAGCAGCTAACATACGTTGCGCAATATAACCACCACCACCAGGTTCAGCTCCAGGATACCAAGTACTCCACCATTGTACAGCAAAAGGAATTATAAATAAAGTAATTAATGCTTCTTTATCTGAGAAATCAGGAAACATTGCTAGTTTGTCACTTACGTTAGGATGTGTCAATAAATTTGAAAATCCGTCAATTTCTGGTAAACCAACAATATATATAGTAGCCCAAATAGAACCAACCATAGCAATTAAAAACTGGACAAAATCAGTAAGTAAAACACCTTTTAATCCACCTAAAGAAGAGTAAATAACAATAACTATTGAAGAATAAAAAAGTGTTTCTTCTTGTGATATGCCTAATAAAATATTAGCAATTTTAGCTCCGGCTAAACAAACCCCTGCCATTGTAATTACGTTAAAAATTACACCTAAATAAATAGCTCTAAAGCCTCTTAAAAAGCTAGCCATCTTACCAGAGTAACGTAGCTCATAGAACTCTAAATCGGTAGTTATTCCTGATTTTCTCCATAGTTTAGCATAAAAAAATACGGTAAGCATTCCTGTAAGAAGCATTGCCCACCAAACCCAGTTACCAGAAACACCGTTTTCTCTAACTAATTCAGTAACCAATCCAGGAGTATCAGCAGCAAATGTAGTTGCAACCATAGAAACCCCTAACAACCACCATGGCATATTTCTTCCTGATAAAAAGAATTCGGAACTGTTCTTTCCTGCTGATTTTGAACTCCAAAGACCAATAAGCAATGAAAGAATAAAAAAACCGAAAATAATAATATAATCAAGAGAGGTTAATAACATAGTTTGTTTTATTTGTTGGCTAAAAGTAACCAAATAATATTAAACGTTAAACTTCAATTAAAAAGCAAAATGAATTTATTGTTTTTTATTAAAAAATGACTAAAATTGAGTAAATTTGATATTCGTTTTATGAGAAAAATTAAAAAAATAGCAGTGATGACTTCTGGAGGGGATGCTCCAGGAATGAATGCCGCGATACGATCTGTTGTAAGGACTTGTGCTTATTACAGAACGGATTGTATGGGAATTTATAGAGGATATCAAGGGTTGATTGAAGGAGATTTAATTCCGTTGACCGCTAGAAGTGTTAATAATATTATTCACAAGGGAGGTACCATTTTAAAATCGGCTCGTTCAAAAGATTTTAGAACTAAAGAAGGACGTCAAAAAGCCTATGAAAGTCTAAAAAAGAACAATGTAGATGCCTTAGTGGTGATTGGGGGAGATGGTTCTTTCACAGGAGGAGTTATTTTTAATCAAGAGTTCAATTTTCCTATAATAGGAATTCCTGGAACCATAGATAATGATATTTCAGGAACAAGTCATACACTTGGTTACGATACAGCTTTGAATACAGCTGTAGAAGCAATTGATAAAATTAGAGATACTGCATCTTCTCATAATCGACTTTTCTTTGTTGAGGTTATGGGGCGTGATGCAGGATTTATAGCATTAAACGCTGGTGTTGGAGCAGGAGCAGAAGAGATTTTAATTCCTGAAGAAGACTTAGGGTTAGAAAGAATGTTGGAATCTTTGAAGAAGAGTAGAAGGTCAGGGAAATCGTCAAGTATCGTAGTAGTTTCGGAAGGAGATAAAACTGGTAAAAATGTATTTGAATTAGCTGATTATGTGGAAGAAAACTTACCTGAATATGAAGTAAGGGTTTCTGTGTTAGGACATATGCAGCGAGGAGGTTCTCCATCATGTTTTGATAGAGTTTTAGCAAGTAGATTAGGAGTAAGTGCTGTAGAACTTTTACTTGATGGAAAGACAAACTTGATGGTAGGGTTAAAAGATAATAAAGTAATTTCTACCGATTTAGAAAAAGCAATCAAAGGTCAACATAATATTGATACCGAATTATTACGCGTATCAGATATTATGACCACTTAAACAAGAATATAAAATTTTAAATAATGATAAAAATAGGAATTAACGGATTTGGAAGAATTGGTCGATTAGCATTCCGTTCTGCAATAAAAAGAGACAACATTCAAGTTGTGGCTATTAACGATTTGTTAGATGTAGATTATTTAGCCTATTTGTTGAAGTATGATTCTGTTCATGGACGATTTGAAGGAGATGTTGAAGTGAAAGATGGAAATTTAGTTGTAAATGGACAAACAATAAGAATCACTGCTGAAAGAAACCCTGAGAACCTTAAATGGAATGAAGCAGGAGCAGAATATGTAATCGAATCTACAGGTTTTTTTACTGATAAAGATAAAGCAGCAATGCATATTACAGGTGGAGCGAAGAAAGTAATTATTTCAGCACCTTCAAAAGATGCTAATATGTATGTAATGGGAGTAAATCATAAAGAGTTAACAGCTGATGAAACTATTTTTTCAAATGCTTCATGTACTACAAACTGTTTAGGACCATTAACAAAAGTTATCCACGATAATTTTGGATTGAAAGAGGGATTAATGACTACAGTTCATGCAGCAACATCAACACAAAACACCGTTGACGGACCTAATAAGAAATGGAGAAGAGGACGTTCGGTAGTAAATAATATTATTCCTACGTCAACAGGGGCTGCAAAAGCAGTAACGAAAGTTATTCCAGAGTTAGAAGGTAAATTAACGGGTATGGCAGTTAGAGTTCCTGTGGCAGATGTTTCTTTAGTAGATTTAACGTTTAGAACAGATAAAGCGACTTCGTTAAAAGAAATTTTAGCAACATTAAAAGAGGCTTCAGAAGGAGAGTTTAAAGGGATTATTGGATATACTGAAGATGAGGTGGTGTCACAAGACTTTGTTTCAGAAACAAGAACATCTGTAATTGATGCTGATGCTTGTTTAGAGTTAAACGAGAACTTTTTCAAGGTAATTTCTTGGTATGATAATGAGTATGGATATGCTACTAAAATTGTAGATTTATTAGAGTATTCGGCTTCTTTATAAAAGCATAAAATATTTTGTAATATTGTATTCCCGCTTTTGGCGGGAATACTTTTTTAAACACTATTTATGGAAATAGCAATTATAGCACATGATGGAATGAAAGCTGAAATGGTTCAGTTTTTAAATGAACACAAAGAAGTTTTACGTCAAAAAAGTGTTCGGTTAATAGCTACAGGTACAACAGGAGAAAAAGCAGAAAAAGCAGGTTTTGAAGTAACAAAATTTTTATCAGGACCTATTGGAGGTGATGCGCAAATTGCTGGTAGAGTAGCAGAAGGGAAATGCCAAATGGTATTGTTTTTTAGAGACCCTTTAGCAAAGCATCCACACGAACCAGATATTTCTATGTTAATGCGTTTGTGTGATGTACATGATGTTCCGTTAGCAACAAATCCATCAACGGCAGAATTATTAATAAAAGCGATATAATAAAAAATCCACTTTCAAAAGTGGATTTTTTATTTATTCATGTTTTGGGATTGTCTTACTTAACAGCAATCATACTAATTTCTACATTTACAAACTTAGGGAGGTTAGCAACTTCTACTGTTTCACGAGCAGGAGCTGTAGCGTCATTAAAATACTCACCGTAAACAGCATTAATTTTTGAAAAGTTATGCATGTCTGAAATAAAAATAGAAGTTTTAATAACGTTTTCAAAAGTCATACCAGCAGCAGCTAATACTTCTTTCATGTTTTGCATTACTTGTTTGGTTTCTGCTTCAATAGAATCTAAAACTAATTCGCCAGTTTCAGGGTTAATAGCTATTTGTCCAGAAGTGTATAAAGTATTTCCACTAAGTACAGCTTGGTTATATGGACCAATTGGAGCTGGAGCTTTGTCTGTTGTGATTATTTTTTTCATTTTAGTTTGAGTTTATAAAGTTGTTTGCTTTGTTAAAAGGGAAAAGTTAGATTTTTCTAACTTCTAAAATAAAACTCTATCTGGTGGTTTATTTTTATCCCACTTTAAATCGCTCAATACTGAAGATTTCACTCCAATAAAGAAATTGTATGAAGAATTAACACCAAAAGGAGTCCAGTTAAAGTTGAATCGCCAACTATCTAAATCTCTAGAAAAGTTTAATCTAGTGTAGGTGAAAGCGTTGTCTTTAATATCGTAACCAGAAGAAAAACCAACTTTCCATTTAGGCGAAAGTTCAACATCGCCGCTAAACATTAATGTATTATTACCTATTTGACTTGTTAACCCGTTATTTGTATAACTCATACTGTAAGCTAAATTAAGAGTCCAAGGTATTTTGGCTTTGTATAGTTCTGTTTCTTTTGTTTCGCTTTCTTCATTTTTGTTATTAGTGTTGTTAGGAAATCCATTAGTAGGTCCTATACCTTCCCCAAAAACATCAGGAGTGTCTTGTGCTCCATTACCGTTTTTATCATCATCACTATCTCCACCATCTTTGTTTTTTTCAAAATCTTTACTAGAAATAGAGTAATTAGCTGTTACTCCCAAGTTAGTCATTCTAAAGATATTGCCATTAATTTTATTTATTCTTTGGCCTTTACTGTTTACTTGATATGGGTCGAAGGTAGCATTCATATTTAAAGCTAGTTTATCTTTAAAAAGACGTGTACCAGCGTTGGCTCTTACAGGAGACCAACGTACACTGTCTAAGGCTAAATTATAGCTTGTGCTAAAATTTAAGTTGTTAAGAATGGTGATTTTTTTGTCTTCTTCATCACTATCGGGGTCTTTTGGGGCTACTTTAGCTTCTAAAACATTGTTTACAGAAATACCAATAGAGTTTGAAACTCCACTTCCAGGTGTTCCATAAATACCGCCTTCAAAGGGAGAGTAGGTTAGTAAGTCACTTGGATCAGAACTTTGGCGTACTGTTAAATCGTAATCATCAGCAAAATTTGGACGATATCCGTATGAAATAGAGGGTCTAATTGTATGTCGAATAGCCTTTAAACGTCCTTTTTTAAAGTTAAATGTACCATAAATATTGGTAGATAAAGAAACACCAAAATTATATTCATTATAACGTGTAAAACCACTAATAGTGTCGTTAACTGCCGCTCCTAAATTACCGTCTTTGTTTACTGCGGTAGGATCATATCTCTTTTTAATTTGGTCAAAATACCAAACATCTTTATAATTTACACTAGGTGATAGTGTAAAATATTTAAAAGCTTTTAAACTGGTGTTGGTGCTTAAATTATGTTGAATCCCTTTTTTTGCCGTTTGAAACATTTTAGCAGTGAAAAATTCGTCATCTGTGGTGTTAATTTGATATTGCCCCTGCATACTATAATTCAATCCCATTTTTTGAATAGGATTCTTTTTAATTCCTCCTTTACCTGCAAATGGATAAATACGATCCATATTAAGTTGTAAAGAAGGAAGCGTCATAGTAATTGATTCTGTATTGGTGTTTTGTGAATGAGTAGCAGTTACGCTAAGGTTAAAAGGAGTGCCTACAAAATTTTTATAATAAGAAATAGACGAATTTAATGTGTTGTTTAAGAACTGAGAACTATTAAATTCATTTAAAGATTGACGGTAGTACTTACTGCTACCTAAGTTAACAGAGGCAGAAAAACGAGAGTTTGGACTCGCCTTAGAATCTTGACTATGAGTCCATCTAAGGTTAAAATTGGTGGATTTTTGATAATCGCTGAGACCACGTATTCCTTGAATAATGTTTTCAAAACGAGCACTAAAACTTCCACTAAATTTATAGCGCACATAATAGTTAGAGGAAGCATTTAACCCCCAACTGCCATTGGTGTATAAGTCTCCTAATACAGTTAAATCAAAGTAATCACTTAGTGCAAAGTAATAACCTCCATTTTGCATAAAAAAACCTTGGTTATTACTTTCCCCCCAAGAAGGAATAATAAAACCAGAAGTTCTTTTGTCTGTTAAAGGAAAATAAGCAAAGGGTAAATATACAGGAGTAGGAACATCTGCTAATACTAAATTACTACCACCAACTATAATTTTCTTACCAGGTACTAGTTTTGCTTTATTTGTTTGAATATAATAATCTGGTATTTTCTTTTTTGAAGTGGTAAATCGTAACCTTCTCATGTATATAGTGGAGTCATTTACTCGTTTTGTTTTTTCACCATAAGTAATTATTCCACCTTGATTTGTTTTAACACCGTAAACTAAAGCTTTTTTAGTTTTAAAGTTAAATAAAATAGAATCTTGTTCCGATTCTTGTCCACCTTGTTTAAACTGAGGTCTTTGATGGTATCCTGTACTATCTTTTATACCTTTAGCATATACCATATTATTCTTATAGTCTAAAATAATAATTCCAGCTTTTAAATCAATATCGGTGTATGTTACATGAGCTTTGTTGTATAAAGTAATTGTTTTATTTTTAGTACTTTGTATGGTGTAATCTTCAGCATCGTGGGTAATAATACCATCAATAACTTCTTTAGGTTTAATAGAGTCATTAACAATTGTGTCTCTTTTCTTATAAACAAGGTCGTTATTTTTTAACCCTATTAAAGTATCTTTAGCAGTATTATATGTAGAATCTTTATTAGTTTTTTGAATATTTATAGCCTCCTTAATAGGTTCTTGGGCAATACTTAATTGAAAACAAAAAAGAGATAGGGCTAAAAGTATGTAAGTTGGATTTGCTCGCAATATTATTAATACTATTTTTGTGTTATATTTAAAAACTTTGGCGTGTTATTTGAATGCCTATATTTTAAAAACCAAAAATAGTTAAATTTTATTGATGCAATTCTTAAATTTCCGTAAATATAATATATCAAAATCATGCTTAATTATTCTTACTTTTTTAACAGTTTTGTTAGGGAGTATAGCGTCGGTTTCAGCTCAAAAAAAGTATACTGTTGTTTTAGATGCTGGTCATGGAGGTAAAGATCCTGGAAACTTAGGGAATGGTTACAGAGAAAAAAACATAGCTTTAAGAGTAGCATTAGATGTAGGAAAAGAGCTATCAACATCAAAAGATATACAAGTAGTTTATACTCGAAAAAAAGATGTTTTTGTAGAATTACATAATCGAGCTAAAATTGCAAATGATAAAAAAGCAGATTTATTTGTATCTATACATTGTGATGCTTTTAGAAGATCTGATCCGCATGGAGCAAGTACGTTTGTTTTAGGATTGAGTGGAAACAAAGAAAACTTAGAGATTGCTAAAAAAGAGAACTCGGTAATATTATTAGAAGACAATTATAAACAAAATTACGATTATGATCCGAATTCACCAGAATCAGTTATTGGATTATCTGTACTTCAAGAAGAAAATTTAGAGAATAGTTTAGGTATTGCAGGTTTGGTACAAAATAACTTTGTAGCAATAAAAAGAAATAATCGAAAAGTAAAGCAAGCAAATTTTTTAGTTTTAAGAGAAACAGTAATGCCCAGTGTTTTAATAGAACTAGGTTTTTTAACAAATAAAAATGAAGGAAAGTTTTTAAACTCTAGAAAAGGGCAGCTAAAGATGGCAAAATCAATAGCGCAGGCAATTAGAAAATACTTTGAACGGTTAAAATTAAATACAATTAGTGAAACTATAACGGTAAACGCACCGCTAGTTGAAAATGAAGTAGTAAATAAGGTTGCAGAAAAAGATATACAAGTTGTAAAAAAAGATAACATTTTAGAAAAAAAAGCATCTCTATCAAAACCTATATCTGCTAAAGTGATGTTTAGAATACAAGTAGCCGCATCAAGAAAAAAACTTTCAACAAGTAGTTTTAAAGGATTAGAAAATGTAGAGTATTTATTTATAGATAATTATTATAAATATTATTATGGAAACTTACCAAGTTTGTCAGAAATAAAAAAAGTTTTACCCAAAGTAAGAAGTAAAGGTTATAAAGATGCTTGGATTGTAGCTTTTAAAAACGGAAAACGAATTTCAATAAAAGAAGCATTGAAAAACCGTTAATTTAGAGGTATTCTATATATATACTCGCAAAATTATTATTATTTTCGCTCGTATAAATATATTCTATGTCTAAAGAACTAAAAACAGGAATTGTTGCTGTCGTTGTTATTGCACTATTTATTTGGGGTTATAATTTCTTAAAAGGACAAGATTTGTTCAGTGCAAACACAAGGCACTTTTTTGTAGAGTACAATAATATCAATGGTCTAAATGAAGCAAGTTCAGTTACTATTAATGGATTGAAAGTTGGAAAAGTTGATGAAATTCGTTTCAATCAAAACCCAGATAAAAAAGGAAATTTAATAGTGAAAATTTCATTAGACACTGACTTTAATTTTTCTAAAAACAGTATCGCTAAAATATATTCGGCAAGCTTAATGGGAGGGCAAAACTTAGCAATTGTGCCTAAGTATGACGGAGAAGTAGCAAAATCAGGAGATTACTTAAACGGAGAAGTTGAATCGGACATATTCTCATCTGTTGGAGAGAAATTAAACCCCATTCAAGCTAAATTAGAAAACGTATTAGTAGGAGCAGACTCCTTACTTATTGGGTTTAATCAAGTATTAGATGAAAAATCAAGAAAAAGCTTAAATAGAAGTATATTAGGCTTAGAAGGTACCATATATGATGTACGTAAAACTTTAGCTTCGGTTAATACATTACTGGCAAATAATAAAGAAAATTTAAATAAAACCTTTGAGAATACTAAAAAAATTACAGATAACTTTTCAAAAGTATCTGATGATTTGGCGAAAGCTAATTTAGGAGAATCGGTAAAAAAGCTTGAAGCAACTCTTGCAAATGTTAATGGCTTGTTAGCCAACATGAAATCAGGAAAAGGAACTTTAGGAAAGTTAATGACTGATGATAAAATGTATACTAATTTAACAAATGCCTCAAAAGAATTAGAAGAACTATTAAGAGAAATGAAATTAAACCCAAAACGTTTTGTACATTTCTCATTATTCGGAAAAAAGCCAAAACCATATAACGAAGAAAACAATCAAAGCAATACAAGTAACAACTAAATAAAACAACAACTAAAAATATTCTATAACCTCTTAAAAACTGAAGAAGTAAATAGTTATAAATAGAGTAAAAAAATTAATTAAAGACAATGGAGAATTACTTGCCAAACCTCTTTTTTGCAATTATTTTAATTGCAGCTATAGGGTATTTTGTAATGAATGTTCGTAAGCTAATACGAAACATTAAATTAGGAAAAGATGTAGATAGAACTGATAGAAAGCCAGAACGATGGAAAAATATGGCTAAAATAGCTTTAGGACAATATAAAATGGTACGTCGTCCTGTTTCAGGTATTTTACATGTTGTTGTATATGTTGGGTTTATTCTGATTAATATCGAAATGTTAGAGATTGTTATTGATGGATTATTAGGAACACATCGTGTTTTTCAACCAATAATAGGTAATACATTATACGGTTTCTTAATAGGTAACTTTGAAGTATTGTCAGTACTTGTTTTAATATCTGTAACGATTTTTTGGTTCCGAAGAAATATAGAAAAAGTGAAACGTTTTTGGAATAAAGAAATGGAAGGTTGGCCTAAGAATGATGGAAATATTATTCTATATTTTGAAATGGTGTTAATGAGTTTATTCTTAGTAATGAATGCTACAGATGTTACTTTTCAAGAGGCTGGAGTAGGAAATGTAGTTTCTCAATTTATAGCTCCTTGGTTTGATGGTTTTTCTAATGAATCTTTACATACTATTGAGAAAACAGCTTGGTGGCTACACATTATAGGAATTTTAATATTCTTAAATTATTTATATTATTCTAAGCATTTACATATATTATTAGCTTTCCCAAATACATTCTATGCAAATTTAAAACCCAAAGGACAGTTTAATAATTTAGAAGCTGTAACAAAAGAGGTAAAGATGATGATGGATCCAGATGCTGATCCGTATGCTATGCCTGAAGATGGAGAAGAAGAAGGAGAACCTGAGAAATTTGGTGCTTCTGATGTGACCGATCTAAATTGGGTACAGTTAATGAATGCTTACACATGTACTGAATGTGGACGTTGTACTTCATCTTGTCCAGCAAACTTAACAGGAAAAGAATTATCACCACGTGCAATTATGATGAAAACACGTGACCGTTTAGAAGAAGTAGGAAAAAATATTGATGCAAATGGAGGTACATTTAAAGACGATGGAAAACAATTATTAAATGATTATATAACACCAGAAGAATTATGGGCTTGTACAAGTTGTAATGCCTGTGTACAAGAGTGTCCTATTGGTATTGATCCATTATCTATTATTATGGATATGCGTCGTTATTTAGTAATGGAAGAATCTGCAGCTCCGCAAGAGTTAAATATGATGATGACCAATATTGAAAATAACGGAGCACCATGGCAGTATAGTCAAATGGATAGATTAAACTGGAAAGACGAAGAATAATTTTTTAATAATTAATTATGAATTACGAGTAAGATGTAAAGCGTAAGTCATAATTTAAAAACTCACAATTTATGGTAGTACCAACAATGGCAGAAATGATGGCTCAAGGAAAACAACCTGAAGTGTTATTTTGGGTAGGAGCCGCAGGAAGTTACGATGATAGAGCAAAAAAAATAACAAGAGCCTTCGTAAAAATATTACAACAAGCAAGAGTTGACTTTGCGGTATTAGGTATCGAAGAAAGCTCAACAGGAGATGCAGCAAAACGAGCAGGGAATGAGTTTTTATTTCAAATGCAAGCTGTTACAAATATTGAAATTTTAAACGCTTACGAAATAAAAACAATTGTAACTTGCGATCCGCATTCATTTAATACATTAAAAAATGAATATCCTGAATTAGGAGGAAAGTATAAAGTATATCATCATACTCAATATATTAGCAAGTTAATCAAAGAAGGACGTTTAACTATTGAAGATGAAAATTTAAACGGTAAGCGTTTAACGTATCACGATCCATGTTATTTAGGACGTGCAAATGATGTATATGAAAGTCCACGTGAATTAATTCGTCGTTTAGGAGTAAAAATGACTGAGATGAAACGTCATAAGTCAACAGCATTATGTTGTGGAGCTGGAGGGGCACAAATGTTTAAAGAACCTGAAAGAGGAGATAAAGATATTAACGTGTTAAGAACAGAAGATGCTTTAGAAACAAATCCACAAATTATTGCTACCGGTTGTCCTTACTGTAATACCATGATGACTGACGGTGTAAAATTCAAAGAAAAAGAATCGCAAATACAAGTAAAAGACATCGCAGAGTTAATTGCAGAAGCAAATAACCTTTAGTAAAGAAATATAAAGTTTTCTTAAAAGTGTGTTACGAGAGTAGCACACTTTTTTCTTTGTAGTAAGTTTGTTGAAAAATAATTCAAAAACAAAAAAGAATGAGATACCTTTTTACCTTTTTATGCTTAGTGTTATTAATATCGTGTGATGATACCGATTTATCTCTTGATGGAAATGGAAACTTGGCAACAATAACATTTAATATTACGAGTACAAGTAATGACAACAATGGAAGAATTAAAACTGTTTTTCTAGAATCAGGTTTTTTTAAGTACGATAATACTACTACAACTAATGTTTTTCCTTATAAGAAATCGTATACAGATGAAATTAATTTTGCAGCTAATTTAGCTTTTGAATATGAAGATAAAGCCACAGATAATTTTAGTGTTTATACAATAACAATGGAAATTCTTAGAGATAATGTTTTGGTAGACAAAAGAGAATATTTTATAGATAAACCAGGAACAAAAGTAGGTTTTGATGCTGTAGTAAATAAATAAACGATTCATATAGTTGAAGATAAAAGGAAAGCTTAGCTTTCCTTTTTTTATGTCTAAAAAACTTATCTTTGAAAATCATACTATCTCAATGAAAAACTATATAAAAGCAGCACGTTTACGTACTTTACCATTATCTGTTTCAGGAATTATTGTTGGAGCCTTTTTAGGATTAAATGAATCTTTTTTGAAAGTATCTTCAACTCTTCTTGATACAACGATTTATGTTGGAAGAAAAAATATATTAGAATCTTCTATCTTTTGGTTAGCAATTCTAACGACAATTGGTTTTCAAGTGTTATCTAATTTTGCTAATGATTATGGAGATGGGGTAAAAGGGACGGATAATGAAAGAGAAGGAGAAGCACGTATGGTAGCTTCAGGAGTGATTACTCCAAAGCAAATGAAAAATGCAATGATTGTTACAGGAGTTATTACAACTATTATTGCACTACTACTAATTTATGTTTCCTTTGGAAAAGACAACTTTTTGTATTCAATAATTTTTTTCGGGTTAGGAATAGCTTCGATAGTAGCAGCCATAAAATATACCGTTGGGAAATCAGCTTATGGTTATAGCGGATTTGGAGATGTTTTTGTTTTTATCTTTTTCGGATTGTTAGCAGTCGTTGGAACCTATTTTTTATATACAAAACAATTGAACTTTATCATTTTTTTACCAGCAATTACAGTTGGATTGTTGAGTACAGCGGTATTGAACTTAAACAATATGCGAGATAGAGAGAATGATGCGGTATCAGGAAAAAATACGCTTGTGGTAAAAATGGGAGCAGAATCTGCAAAAATGTATCATTACTTTTTAATTGTAGCGTCTTTTATAGTTGCATTACTGTACACGCTAATTACGTTTAAGTCACCATATCAATTCTTATTTATTATAGCTTATATTCCTCTACTAAAACATTTAGTTTTTGTCTATAAAAACAAAGAAGAAGCGTTGTTAGATGGAGAGTTAAAAAAAGTAGCTCTTAGTACCTTTTTGTTTTCAATTTTATTCGGATTAGGTCAAATTTTGTAACTTCCCAAGAAAATTTAACACTATGAGAACTATTTTAGTTTTTTTCGGAACGTTTCTATTATTTATTAGCTGTAATAGTAAAGGAGCGAATCCAACCTCTTATGGAGAGCTTAAAACTTCAGGAAATTTTGACATTACCAAAGAAATTGTAGAAGCATCAGAAGTTGCATCAGAGAATAAAGAAGTAACAATTGAAAGAAAACTTATTAAAACAGGAGATATTTCTTTTGAAACAGATAATTTATTAGAAACAAGAAATTATATAGAGCAAGCAGTAAAAAAATATAACGGATACATTTCTGCTGATAACGAGTACAAATCTTCTCAAAATATTACTTCAAATTTAACGGTTCGAATTCCTTCAGAAAGTTTTGATACTTTTTTAAATGAGATTTCATCAAAAGTAGCAAGGTTTGATAATAAGAATATCTCTGTTAACGATGTAACAGAGCAATTTTTGGATGTACAAGCACGTTTGAAGGTAAAAAAAGAATTAGAACAACGATATAGCGAAATACTAAAAAAGGCTAGTTCAGTAAAAGAAATTTTAGAAGTTGAGCGAGAATTAACAAATGTAAGGTCTGAAATAGAATCGATGGAAGGACGTTTGAAATACTTACAAAATCAAGTGTCTTTCTCAACCCTAACAATTCGATTTTATAAAGAAGAAGTAAGTAAAGCTTATTCAAAAACTTTTGGAAGACGTATAGCAGATGCTTTTGCCAACGGAATAGACAATATAAAATGGTTTTTTATCGGTTTGGTAAACATTTGGCCATTTATACTTTTAATAGTTTTATTAATAATACTCATAAAGAAACGAATTAAACGAAAAGAATAAATACATGAAAATTACTTTTTACGGTCACGCATGTTTTGGTATTGAAATTAACGGAACACATGTGTTAGTTGACCCTTTTATAACAGGAAACCCTCTAGCATCAAATATAGATGTAGATAAAGTAAAAGCAGATTATATTTTACTTACACATGCGCATCAAGATCATGTATTAGATGTAGAACGCATAGCAGAAAGAACAGGAGCTACAATAATTTCTAATTACGAAATAGTAATGTATTATGAAACGAAAAAACTCAAAGGACATCCAGTAAATCATGGAGGTACATATAAAAATGATGTGTTTTCTGCAAAGTATGTAAATGCTATTCACACTTCTTCATTTGCAGATGGAAGTTATGGAGGGCAACCAGGAGGGTTTGTAGTAACAGCAGGAGAAAAATCCTTGTATATTTCTGGTGATACAGCAGTAACTATGGATATGAAGCTAATACCGATGTCAACAAACTTAACAGCTTCAATATTTCCGATTGGTGATAATTTTACCATGGGAGTTGACGATGCTATCATAGCCAGCGACTTAGTAATTTGTGATAAAGTAATAGGGTGTCATTTCAACACCTTTCCTCCTATAAAAATAGATATAGAAGAAGCTAAAGAAAAGTTTTCACAAGCAAAAAAAGAATTAGTGATTTTAGAAATTGGACAAACAATAACTATTTAGGTAGCCTTTTTGGAGAGGTATTATATATATGAAAATAATCAAAATAATTTTAGGAGTAATAACAGTCTTAATTCTAGCATTTTTCTTAACAGGATTAGTAGTACAAGAAGTTGTTTATACCAATAAAATAACAATTAACAAGCCAGTAAATGAAGTTTTTTCGGATTTTCAGGATGAAGAATTGATGAAAAAATGGATGCCAGAGGTGAAATCAATTGAAACTCTAGAAGAACAACCTAATAAAACAGGTAGTAAATATAAAGTGGTTGTTGAAAATCAAGGTAAATTGGTAACTATGACAGAAGAAGTATTAGCGTATAAAGAAAATGAAAAACTTACTCTTCACTTTGATGCAGAAAATATGCTAAAAACAGATGATTATACATTTATTTCAGAAGGAAACTCAACTAAGATATTACAAACTACTACCTGTATTAGTGAATCGTATATAATGAGTTGTTTATTCCCGTACTTTAAAGGAACTCTTAAAAAAATGAGTCAACAATATTTAGAGAACTTTAAAAAAGCATCTGAAGCTCATAATTAAAACACTTACAATTGATAAAAGCTACCTACCATAAATACTTACTGAATTTTAAACAAGCAAGTGGTACTTCTCGTGGAATTTTAAGAACTAAAGAAACTTGGTTTATAATTTTAGAAAAAGAAGGAAAGAAAGGTTTTGGAGAATGCGGTTTGTTCAGAGGTTTAAGTGCTGATGATAAACCTAATTATGAAGAGAAATTACAGTGGGTGTGTAACAATATTAATTCTGGCTTAGAGAAATTATTATTTGAACTCATAGAGTTCCCATCGATACAGTTTGGATTAGAACAAGCATTTTTATCCTTAGAAAGCAAAACACCGTTTGAATTATTTCCTTCTGACTTTACTAAAGGACAACAACAAATTTCTATAAACGGATTAATTTGGATGGGAGATAAAGCCTTTATGCAGCAACAAATAAAAGATAAGTTGCAACAAGGTTTTACTACCATAAAAATGAAAATAGGAGCGATTGATTTCGATACAGAGATAGCTTTGTTACAATCAATACGAAAAGAATTTTCAGCCAAGGAAATAGAACTTCGTGTAGATGCCAATGGAGCATTTTTACCACAAAGTGCCTTAGAAAAGTTACAAAGACTATCTGAGTTAGAATTACACTCTATAGAGCAACCAATAAAACAAGGACAATGGCAAGAAATGGCAAGTTTATGTGAAAAAACTCCATTACCAATTGCGCTTGATGAAGAATTAATAGGTGTATTTTCTTTAAAAGAGAAAGAAAAATGTATAGCTACAATTCAACCTCAATACATTATTTTAAAACCTAGTTTGGTAGGAGGGTTTAAAGGAAGTAACGAATGGATTCAAATAGCATCCAACCATAACGCAGGTAATTGGATAACCAGTGCTTTGGAAAGCAATATAGGATTAAATGCAATAGCACAATGGACACATACGTTAAATAATCCGTTACCACAAGGTTTAGGAACAGGTAGTTTGTTTACAAACAATTTTGAAAGTCCGTTGGAAGTTTCAAATGGAAGTTTGGGATACAATACGAATAAAAACTGGCTCTTTAATATATAACAATGAATTTTATACAACAAGCATATAAAGGAGAAAACCAGTGGTACTTATACTTACTAGTTATTTTTATAGTTTTATTTGGGTGGCAGTTTATAGGTGTAATTCCTTTAGCTGTAACTGCAATTTTACATTCTGAAAGTACAAGTGAGTTTTTAAGAGCAGCAGATGATAGCTTTATGAGCTTAGGAATAAATAAAAACTTGTTTTTATTTATGATGGTGGTGATGTTTGCCGTTGGGTTAGTTTCATTGTTTTTAGGAGTAAAATACATTCATAAAAGAGCTATAAAAACAGTTATAACAAGTAGAAATAAAATAGATTGGAATCGCTTTTGGTTTGGTTTCTTTGTATGGGGAATACTATCTGTACTAGTAGTATCTTCTGAGATTCTTTTAGCTTCTGAAAATTATACATGGAATTTTAAACCTCTGCCTTTTTTTACTTTAATGATAGTATCGTTTTTGTTTTTACCCATTCAAACGAGTTTTGAAGAATTACTTTTTAGAGGGTATTTTATGCAAGGACTTGGTACTTGGTTTAAAAACAGATGGGTTCCATTAATAGTAACTTCTGTAGCGTTTGGTTTACTCCACGGAGCAAACCCAGAAGTAGAGAAGCTAGGGTATATTTCAATGGTTTTTTATATAGGAACAGGTTTCTTTTTCGGAATTACCACACTAATGGATGAAGGAACAGAATTAGCATTAGGTTTACATGCTATTAATAATATTGTAGCTGCATTCTTGGTAACTACAGATTGGACCGTTTTTCAAACGGATGCTTTATTTGTAGATACTTCAGATCCTTCGGTAGGGATAGAGATGTTTTTACCAGTATTTGTTTTATATCCTTTAATGTTGCTACTGTTCTCAAAAAAATATGGCTGGAAAAATTGGAAAGAAAAACTATTTGGTAACATAGAGAAACCAGTAATAACAACAAAGTAGTACTCCAAATAAAGTGGACAATCTAAACTTTCATAATAGTTTTCAGTTAAACGGAAAGTCTTTTTCTAATGAAGATGACTTATTGACTTTTTCGAAGACTATAAACGATTCCGTATATCAATTTTTATCAGATTGGTTTAATGCAGAAGATTTTGTAGTAGTGCAAACATCAGGTTCTACGGGAAAACCTAAACCAATTCGATTGAAAAAAGAGTTTATGATAAACTCAGCAAAAGCCACTGGAACTTTTTTCAGATTAAAAGAAAATACTACAGCTTTATTGTGCTTATCAACCGACTATATTGCTGGGAAAATGATGCTAGTTCGTGCATTAACCTTAGGGTGGAGTATGGATGTGGTTGCTCCAACATCTGAAGTTGAAATTCTAAAAGAGTATGATTTTTCCGCGATGGTACCTTTGCAGTTAAGAAGCTCTTTGTCTAGTATTCATAAAATAAAGAAACTTATTGTAGGAGGAGGTGTTGTAGCAAATGATTTAATTGAAGCTATTCAAAATAAATCAACTGAAATTTATGCCACTTACGGAATGACAGAAACAATTACACATATTGCTGTTAAAAAGTTAAACAATATCATTTCGAACGATAGTGAGAAATCTCACTATAAGGTACTCCCTAACGTACAACTTTCTCAAGACAATCGAGATTGCTTAGTGATTGATGCGCCAAAAGTAGCCGAAGAAAAAATTATAACAAACGATGTAATTCGTTTGATTTCTGATACCGAATTTGAATGGTTGGGACGTTATGACAACGTGATTAATTCAGGAGGAGTAAAGCTACATCCAGAGAAAATAGAAGAAAAACTCTCTAAAATTATTTCAAACCGCTTTTTTGTTACAGGTATCAACGATAAAAAACTAGGAGAGAAGCTAGTTTTGATAGTAGAAGGAGAGAAAAATGACGCTATTTCAAACGAAGTTAGAAATCTATTGGGGCTTACTAAGTATGAAATTCCGAAAGCAGTTTATTTTGTGGATAAATTCATAGAAACTGAAACAAAAAAAATCCAACGTAAAAAAACACTTGCTAAAATTTTACCTCACTAAAAAGTATCGTTTACTTTTCTAATAAGCTTGTTTACTCATTTAAGGTTTTATAAAAATATAGCGTTAACTAGTTTTATGTAAACTTTAAAACGAAAAGCTATGTTTAAAAAACTATTTTATGTAATGCTATTGTTGAGTTCAATAGCACTTACAGCGCAACAAAGAACAATTACAGGTATAGTTTCAGATGAATCAGGTCCGTTACCAGGAGTTACTATTGTGGTAAAAGGAACTACTATTGGAACTGAAACTGATTTTGATGGTAAATACTCTATTTCAGCTACACAAGGAGATGTTTTAGCATTTTCTTTTGTAGGAATGAAAACAGAGATGAAAACAGTAGGAAAAAGTCCGGTAATAAATGTTGTAATGAAGGGAGACAATGTATTAGATGAAGTTGTAGTGACAAGTTACGGTACTTTAAAAGGTAAAAAGGCTTTTTCTACTGGAGCTATTAGCATTAGAGGACATAATCAAATTGAAAATAGAGATTCGTATGCAGGAAGAAGTGAAAATATTTTCAAAAGCCCTGTAAACTCTCCCTTGTCTACATTTTCTATTGATGTTGATAAAGCTTCTTACAGTAATATAAGAAGAATGATTAATAGCGGTCAAAAAATACCAAAGGAAGCAGTTAAGATTGAAGAAATGATTAATTACTTTGATTATAACTATCCACAACCTAAAGGAGAACATCCTTTTTCAATCACTACAGAAATTGTTACGACTCCATGGAATAAAGATACTCAGCTGGTAAGAATTGGGTTAAAAGGAAAAGAGTATAAACAAGAAAATTTACCAGCATCAAACTTAACTTTTTTGATAGATGTTTCAGGCTCTATGTCAGATTATAATAAATTACCTTTATTAAAATCTGCTTTTAAATTATTGGTAAATCAGTTAAGAGAAAAAGATAAAGTAGCAATTGTTGTATATGCAGGAGCAGCAGGGGTAGTTTTAAAACCTACCTCAGGAAATGAAAAAGAAACAATATTAGAGGCTTTGAATCAATTAGAAGCAGGAGGTTCAACAGCAGGAGGCGAAGGAATTGAGTTAGCTTACAAACTAGCAAAGGAAAATTATATAAAAGATGGAAATAACCGAGTTATTTTAGCTACAGACGGTGATTTTAATGTAGGAGCTTCAAGCAATGCTGAAATGGAAGAGTTAATAGAGGAAAAAAGAAAATCAGGAGTTTTTCTATCAGTGTTAGGTTTTGGTTATGGAAACTACCAAGATGATAAATTAGAAATTTTAGCAGATAAGGGAAATGGAAACCATGCGTATATCGACACGATGCAAGAAGCGCAAAAGGTATTTGGTAAAGAATTTGGGGGTACTTTATATACAATTGCAAAGGATGTGAAAATTCAGGTAGAATTTAATCCAGAAAAAGTGCAAGCGTATCGTTTAATAGGATATGAAAATAGATTGTTGAATGATGAAGATTTTGTAGATGATACAAAAGATGCTGGTGAGTTAGGTAGTGGTCATACAGTAACAGCATTGTATGAAGTAATTCCTGTAGGAGTAAAAAGTAAATTTTTGAAGAAACTACCCAAATTGAAGTATACTCAAAATAAACAATTAGATAGTTTTAATAATGAATTATTAACGGTGAAGTTTAGGTATAAATTACCAAAAGGGACTAAAAGTATAGAGTTGGTAAAAACGGTTAAAAATGAACTATTGGCACCAACGAATGATATGAATTTTATTTCAGCAGTAGCTTTATTTGGAATGCAATTAAGTAAATCAAAATTTAAAAATAATTCAAAAATTGAAGATGTACTTAGTTTGATAGAAGGAGAAATAGGGGAGGATAAGGATGGTTATAAAGCAGAGTTTGTTAGATTGGTGAAAACGTATAATTAAGAATAAAAAAACAGGGCATTTAGCCCTGTTTTTTATCTATCAACATCTAAAAAATCTTTAGCGTCAAAAGCTTTTTTATAATCAATTAAACTCATTCCGAATCGTTCAGCATTATAGTTTTCTTCTTTATCTATTTTGTAAAGTTTACTTCTTCTGCTTATTTCCATAGAGTTGGCTATAAAGAAAATGGAATCGGTGGTAACGTTTGTTACTTTCACGGTAGAGTAGGCTTTGTCGGATGATTTGTATTCAACAATATCGTTAACTTGAGGGGAATTAATATAGGTAACAACATTTTTGTCATGCTGTTGTGCTGAGTAGATTCCAAAGAGAATTATAGCTCCCATTAATAAAGAACCTATCCAATGTGTAAAAGGTGTTTTAGCATTTCGTTTTACGTTGTCGTGAGCTAGTTTTAACTGTTCGCTCATATTTTTACGTTCGTACGTAGCTTTACAATGATTACATTCAGAGACTCCTTTTTTACCTATAGGAAAAATAGGGATCCAATAAATGTAAAAGTATTTACCAAAAATACTAATGGTGTGAGCGTTTTGCTGTTCGCAGTGATTACATTTTACACCGCTAACTTTTTCGCTGTGTAAATGCGCACCTTTGGTTCCGTAGAAAATCATGATTATGAGAGGTTTGGTTGGAGTAAATATATAAAAAAAATCCAACGATTATTTTCGTTGGATTTATATGTTTTGAATAAGAAGATGTTTGTTATTCTTCCATTGAATGATAAACGTTGTTTACGTCATCATCCTCTTCCAACCTTTCTAAAAGTTTGTTTACTTCTTCCTTTTGCTCATCAGAAATGGCAGTAGTGGTCGTAGGTATACGTTCAAATTCAGAAGAAAGAATTTCAATATTATTTTCTTCTAAATATTTTTGAATAGCGCCAAATTGTTCAAAAGGAGCATAAAGCATTACCGAACTATCTTCTTCGTCGGCAAAAACCTCTTCAACTTCAAAGTCGATCATTTCCATTTCAAACTCTTCTAAATCCATTCCTAAGGAATCTTCTTTTACTTTAAAGTTAACTACGTGGTCAAACATAAAAGCAACTGATCCAGAAGTTCCTAAATTTCCGTTACACTTGTTAAAAGCAGCACGTACATTAGCTACTGTACGGTTATTATTATCAGTAGCAGTTTCTACTAAAACAGCAATTCCATGAGGAGCATATCCTTCAAATAATACTTCTTTATAGTTTTCAGTACTTTTATCAGATGCTTTTTTAATAGCGCGCTCAACATTATCTTTAGGCATGTTGGCAGCCTTTGCATTTTGAATTACAACACGTAAACGAGAGTTGGTTTCGGGGTTTGGACCACCTTCTTTAACTGCCATAACGATATCTTTACCAATACGAGTAAAGGTTTTAGCCATAGCTGACCAACGTTTCATCTTTCTTGCTTTCCTAAATTCGAATGCTCTTCCCATGTGTATTCTGTTTTAATTTTGCTTGGCAAATGTAACTAATGCTATAAAATATTGCAATTAAAAATGTTTTTTGAAAATTACATCCCCTGTTTGTTTATCATAAGCTTTCCAAGTTCCACTTTTCTTATCATTTTTATAATGCCCTTTAACTTTTACGTTTCCGTTTTCATAATAGGACTTATAAGAACCATCTTTTAAGCCATCTTCTAAATCAACTTCAAATTTTAGTTTTCCGTTTTTATAAAACTCTTTGTATGATTTAGCGCTTAGGTCAGAAGGATGTATTGGCGGAAGCTTAAAAAATGTTGTGGAATTTTGAGTACTTGTAGAATCTTTGTAGGGAGCTAACTCTAATAGTAGTTTCTCTCTTAATTCTTTATCTTTTTTAGTGTTTGTATCAATGTTTTTAGGATTTTCAAAAACAAGAGAAATATTACTTTCAAATAAGTCATCAGAAGCAATTAGCTGCATTCCAATTTGTGAAAAGCAAGTAATATAAGGTTTGTTTTTTTGAAGTTCACGTCGAGTTTTGTTATCAACTAAACTTAAAAGATCTTTGTAGGAATTTGGAGTGTTTACATAAGCAAAGACACTAGATTTTTTCTCAAAATGATAATTAAAATCATCGAATTTTTCAGAGTTTTCTAGGGTGTATCCTATTAAGTGGTTGTTAATAATTTCTTTAATAGTATTTGGACTAGTACTAAAAACTACAAAATCATCAATAATGGTAAAGTAAGGTTTCTCCATCTTAGAAAACATGTTTCCTGCTAACATTTTAAAGAATCCTTTTAAATCAAAAAAGTTAATAGGATAACCTCTGTAATCGATTTGCTTGTATTTTAAAGGGGTATTTTCTTTAATTTTTGAAAGGACAAGCTGAAGATTTTCTTTAGCATCATCAATATCATCAGCTTTAATAATAGCAGCGATATCTTTCTTGTTTTTTGAAAGCTCAGTGTTAAAATGAATTAAAGCTATTTCACTACCAATCCAACTATAAATGTTTTCAGAAACATTAATATCTAATTTATCCTCAATCATCGCAAGTTGATCAGAATACACCTTAAAATCAGCAGGATTTTCTTGTTGAAGCTTTTCTAAATTGCTATTGAATGTTTTAAAATCATCAAAAGCAAAACTAAGGTATAAAGAGGTGTTCTTTGGAGCTACTTTAGCAACGCTACGCTTACCAGCCCCAGACTTTTGTAATACCTTTAAATAAGTTTGTGAATTAGTGTCAACGTTTGTGTAACCAGTAGCTTGAACAATAACTCCTTCCACAATGGATATATCTAAACCAGAGTAGAAGAATGCTTCTTTATTTAAAAAATCTAAATTGCTAGAACTGGTAAAACAATTTAAATAGTCTTTTAGATATTTATGTTGTAAATAGATATTAAAAAATCCATCAGTATCTGTTTTCTTTTTTATTTCTATAAAATTTATATCTCGTCCAATAACAGGATTCAAGTATTGGTCAATTGATTGTTCAACCAAAAGGTGAGTATAAGAAGCTATAACTTGGTTTTTAATAAAAGAAAGGTGTAAAGTTTCTCTAGTCTTCTTATTATATAGTTCTATAATTTCGTGCTCTTTATATACTCGTTTCGTTACCTTATAGTCTTCTCCAGCTAAATTGCTAATAGCTCTTTTTAGAAAAATAAGCTTAGAGAATTTTTGTAAATCCGCAACGTATAATAACCCATATTTTCTAGGGCTAAATACATGTACTGAAATAACCAGATTACGTTCCCCAATAAAGTCAAAAATTTCCTTTTTTGCTTTAAAAGTTTCATCTAAACTATGGAGGCCTTCAGATAGTTTATTGATTTGTTGATTCTTTTGAAGATGCGTCCAAATTTCACTTGAGCTTATTTCATCCCAAGTGTCAATAGGCCTTTCAGTATCAACTATGAAAACAGCATCATCAGGAACTAGGTAAATAGACTTGATATTATCATTTTCAGATAAGGTGAAAATATACACTTGATAGATTACAAAGCCTATAACAAGGGCAATAATGCCCCAAAACACTTTCCTCTTCATGCTGTTTTCTGTGTTTTAAACTTGTAAAACTCCTAAATTAAAAGGCTTTTCAATAGGAGCGTGGTTAGCAGCTTCTATCCCCATAGAAATCCATGTTCTGGTGTCTAGAGGGTTAATTACAGCATCAGTCCAAATTCTTGCAGCAGCATAGTAAGGAGATATTTGATTATCGTATCTCGATTTAATTTTATCAAATAATTCTGCTTCCTTTTCAGGAGTAATTTCTTCTCCTTTTTTCTTTAAAGCAGCTGTTTCAATTTGTAGTAATACTTTGGCAGCAGAGGCTCCACTCATCACAGCTAGTTCAGCACTTGGCCATGCAAAAATAAGACGAGGGTCATAGGCTTTACCACACATAGCGTAATTTCCTGCACCGTAAGAGTTACCAATAACTACCGTAAATTTAGGAACTACAGAGTTACTAACAGCGTTCACCATTTTGGCTCCGTCTTTAATAATTCCGCTATGTTCAGATTTACTTCCTACCATAAACCCAGTAACATCTTGTAAGAAAACTAACGGGATTTTTTTCTGGTTACAGTTGGCAATAAATCGAGTAGCTTTATCAGCTGAATCGTTATAAATTACCCCACCAAATTGCATTTCGCTAGGTTTGGTTTTTGCTCCTTTTGATTTTACAATTTTACGTTGGTTAGCAACGATACCTACTGCCCATCCATCAATACGAGCATATCCAGTAATAATGGTTTGGCCATAGCCTGCTTTGTATTCTTCAAATTCAGAATTATCAACCAAACGCTTGATGATTTCCATCATGTCGTATTGCTCATTACGAGCTTTTGGTAAAATTCCGAAAATATCATCTTCATTTTCTTTTGGAGGAAAAGCTTCTTTACGATTAAATCCAGCTTTGTCATAATCTCCAATTTTATCCATTAAGTTTTTAATGGTATCTAAAGCATCTTTATCATCTTTTGCTTTATAATCGGTAACCCCAGATACTTCACAATGTGTAGTTGCTCCACCTAATGTTTCATTATCAATAGTTTCACCAATAGCGGCCTTAACTAAATAACTACCCGCTAAGAAAATACTTCCTGTTTTGTCTACAATAAGTGCTTCATCACTCATAATAGGTAAGTAAGCACCACCAGCAACACAACTTCCCATAACGGCAGCAATTTGGGTAATTCCCATGCTACTCATTACCGCATTGTTTCTAAAAATTCTTCCGAAGTGTTCTTTATCAGGAAAAATTTCATCCTGCATTGGTAAATAAACCCCAGCAGAATCTACCAAATAAATAATAGGTAGTTTATTTTCAATTGCTATTTCTTGAGCTCTTAAATTTTTCTTTCCTGTAATTGGGAACCAAGCACCTGCTTTTACGGTAGCATCGTTAGCAACAACAATACATTGCTTACCGCTAACATATCCCATTTTTACAACCACACCACCTGAAGGACATCCACCATGTTCTTGATACATGTCTTCACCTGCAAAAGCAGCAATTTCGATAGACTTAGACTTATCGTCTAATAAATAATCAATACGTTCACGAGCTGTTAATTTTCCTTTCTCATGATGTTTGTCAATACGTTTTTGTCCACCGCCTAATTTAACTTTGGTTAAGCGTCTACGTAAATCTGATACTAAAAGTTTATTGTGGTCTTCGTTTTTGTTGAAGTTAAGATCCATGGTAAGTTATTTGTTTGCGTGTGCTAAAATAAGAAAAACAACGTACAAAACAAGGTGTTTAGGTGTACGATTGAATGATGTTTTCAACAGTATTTTCTATTTCTTTATTTCTAGATTGTTTTATTAAAATATAAGGTTCTGCCACCCGTTCATTACAGTTTTGTACTGCGCATGTTTCGCAAGTAACACCTACTGTTTTTTTAGTGAAAGTATCTTCATTAAAAAAATGAATTTTTCTTTTTAAGTGTGGAGAAAGCAACATACCTATGCTAACACTACGATTAATTTTTTCTTTAAAAGGATCGGCAGTAGCTGCAGAAAGAACTAAATACTCCTTTTGAGAATTTTCGTACGACGAAATTTGAATTCCGTAAGCAGATTTTTTTTCTTCTGAAATTTCTAAATCCTGAATTGTTTTAATGGCAATCCATCTTCTGCAATAATGTTCATTGTTACGATTGGCGTGAGGAGACTGTTGTTGTGTAATATGTAGTTCTTTAGAAAGTCTATGTGCCAGAGAACCTTCTTTATGAGTAAAACGTAAAAAGAATAGGTTTTTAATATTAAAGTGTCTTGGTAAAATGTTCGTTAAACGTTGATAAAACGTTTCGTCTGAACAATTATAACTTCTAATAATTTTGTGCAATTGTATAGGTTGCCAAGTTTTTAAAGAAAAAAGTTGTGTTAGTTTTTGAATTAAATCATCTTTCGGAATAATTAAAGCACCTGCAAAGTAAGAAGCTACAAAATTATTTAATACTTCATCAAAACTGTCAAATTTAATCCATGGAAATGTATATAACCTGTTTTCAATTTGTAAATAATTATAAGCTATTTCTTTAGCAAAAATGAATGTTCTCTGTGCTTCGTTTATATCGTTATATATAAGAAGTGTTTTGTTTTTTGGAATATAGATGTTTCTTAATTCAGATAATTTTTGATGTTTAGATAGTTCTTCGCTATCAATCGTATAACCGTATTCTTCAATTAAAATTTCTTCTAAGTCTTTTGAAGAAATAGGTTTGTTTGGATTTATTTGATAAGCCTTAATAAAATCTGTAACCTTTGTTTCAATATCCTCAAAATAGTTGTTGTGTGCTTCTTGGTACGAACGTAATGCAGCAAGAAAAAAGCTCTCTCTTGTTAAATTGTAGTTTTGAGAAATCTTAATAATGGTACTTATAAAAGCATTAACCTTTGCAGGAGCATTGGCAATGATGTCAATTAGATTATTTTCTTTAATACCAAATAGGTCAAGAGGAATCTCTTTTAAAATTTTCGATTGTAAAATTTCACCAATAGGGGCTAGGTTTTTATCTAATTTTAGAGATACCAAATGATCATAAGGTACTTCTAGCTTCTCAGAAAGAATAACAATTTTATCAGTTTTTGGATACTTTTTTCCTTTCTCAATTTCGTTTAAATACGATTTTGATAATCCTGTTAGTTTAGCTAATCCAAAGAGTGATAGATTTTTATCTGTACGTATTTGTTTCAGTTTTAACCCAAAAACTAATCTGATATATTCTTCTTCCAATGTGTTTTATTAAAATATTCGTAATTCAAAGGTATAAAAATTAGCGAATTAATAAAAATTTGTAATTTATATGTTTTTAGCGAACGTTCGCTTTTTTGTTTGAGTTCTTTTTTTTAATATTGAACTGTCAATCAATAAGTAAAAAATAAATAGATATGAATCAAGATGTTTTAGCAAAAGAAATTCAATGTGTAGGTTTTGATCAAACCGAGTATAAAAGTGTTTTGACCAATGAAGCCAAAGCATTTTTAATTCAACTTCAAGAAAAATTTAATCCTCAAAGACTTCAATTATTAGCTGAAAGAGAAATCGAACAAGCTTATTTTGATGCAGGAAACTACCCTTCTTTTCCTTTGGAAACGAAAGAGATAAGAGAGAGCGATTGGGTATGTGCTCCGTTACCTGAAGATTTGTTAGATAGGAGAGTAGAAATAACAGGGCCAGTAGAGCGTAAAATGATTATCAATGCTTTAAATTCTGGAGCAAAAACGTTTATGGCAGATTTTGAAGATAGTAATTCACCTACAATTCAAAATATTTTAGATGGTCAGGTAAACTTACGAGATGCAGTAAATAAAACAATTTCATTTTACAACACTGCAAAAGATAAAAGCTATGAGTTGAAAGACAAAGTAGCTACCTTGTTAGTAAGACCAAGAGGATTGCATTTAAATGAAAAACATTTGTTGATTGATGGTGTAGAAATGTCAGGTTCTTTGGTTGATTTTGGATTGTACTTTTTCCATAATATCAAAACCTTACGAGAGCAAGGAAGTGCAACCTATTTTTATTTACCTAAACTAGAGCACTACAAAGAAGCACGTTGGTGGAATGATGTTTTTGTATTTGCACAAGAGTATATGGAGGTACCACAAAAAACCATTAAAGCAACAGTATTAATAGAAACAATTACGGCAAGTTTTCAGTTGGATGAAATTATTTATGAGTTAAAAGATCATATGGCTGGCTTAAATTGTGGTCGTTGGGATTATATCTTTTCATACATTAAAAAGTTCAGAAATCATTCTGGTTTTATTGTGCCAAACCGTTCACAAGTAACCATGAGTAGCCCATTTATGAAGGCGTATTCGTTACGAGTTATTCAGTCGTGTCACAAACGAGGTGTACATGCTATGGGAGGGATGGCTGCACAAATTCCAGTAAAGAATAACGAAGCGTTAAATAAAGAAGCTTTTGCAAAGGTTAAGAAAGATAAGGAGCAAGAAGTTAGGAATGGTCATGACGGAACTTGGGTGGCGCATCCTGGTTTAGTAGCAATTGCAATGGACGTTTTTAATACAACAATGCCCAATGCGAATCAGATAGATAAAAAGCTAGAAGATCTAACAATTACAGAAAAAGATTTAGTAGAATTACCAGAAGGTACTATTACTGAGCAAGGAATACGAGAAAATATTAATGTTGGTATTTTGTATGTAGAGTCGTGGTTAATGGGACAAGGAGCAGCTGCCTTGTATAATTTAATGGAAGATGCAGCAACTGCTGAAATATCTCGAACACAAGTATGGCAATGGTTACATAAAAACGTAATGCTTGAAGATGGTAGAACGTTTACAGAGGGAATGTATGAGCAATTTAAAAAAGAAGAATTAAAAAAAATAAAAAGTTATGTAGGTGAAGACAGATACAATAACGGAAAGTTTGAGTTAGCTATTCAATTATTTGACGAGTTGATTTTAAACAAAGAATTTGTAGAGTTCTTAACCTTACCGGCATATAAATATTTATAGAGAAAAGCAATTTAAATTAAAGACTAAACTTGAAATATTTAAATCTCGATTATCGAGAAAAAAGCCCTCAAAAATGCGGCAACATTTAAGAGGGCAAGCTATCAATAAAAATTAATAACCTTATCAATTACAAAATTATGAAAAATTTAGCACACGCTAATTATAGTTCTGCTTTACAAACAGTGAAAGAATTAAAGAAAAAGTTTGGATCAACTTGGAATTCAGTTTCTCCAGAGAATGCTGCTAGAATGGTAGCGCAGAACCGCTTTAAAACAGGTTTAGATATCGCTAGATATACCGCTGCAATTATGAGAGAAGATATGGCGGCTTACGATGCAGATTCATCTAATTATACACAGTCATTGGGGTGCTGGCACGGATTTGTAGCACAACAAAAAATGATTGCAGTAAAAAAACATCACAAAACAACAAGTAAACGTTATTTATATCTTTCAGGATGGATGGTAGCTGCTTTGCGCTCAGAGTTTGGTCCATTACCAGATCAATCGATGCATGAAAAAACAGCAGTTCCTGCGTTAATTGAGGAGATTTATGATTTTCTACGTCAAGCAGATGCTATTGAATTAAACGATTTATTTAGAAGATTAGAAAACGGAGAAGATGTACAGAGTGAAATTGATAATTTTGAAACACATATAGTTCCAATTATTGCTGATATTGATGCTGGTTTTGGAAATGAAGAAGCTACGTATTTGTTAGCTAAAAAAATGATTCAGGCTGGTGCTTGTGCTATTCAGATAGAAAATCAAGTTTCAGATGCTAAACAATGTGGGCATCAAGATGGAAAAGTAACCGTGCCACACGAAGACTTTATAGCAAAATTAAATGCAATTCGATACGCCTTTTTAGAGTTAGGAGTAGAAGATGGAGTTATAGTAGCAAGAACCGATTCGGAAGGAGCAGGATTAACTCAAAAATTACCTGTAAGTCAAGAACCAGGAGATTTAGCTTCTCAATATTTAGCCTTTGTAGAAGCTGAAGAAATTACAATTGATGAAGCAAAAGAAGATGATGTATTACTAAAACGTGATGGAAAGCTAGTGCGTCCTGTACGTTTGGCTAATGGTTTGTATAAGTTTAGAGAAGGAACGAATATTGATAGGGTAGTGCTAGATTGTATTACAAGTTTGCAAAATGGAGCCGATTTGTTATGGATTGAAACACCTACACCACACGTTGGTCAAATAGCTAATATGGTAAATAGAGTGAGAGCAGTAATACCAAATGCGAAATTGGTATACAACAATTCACCATCGTTCAATTGGACGTTAAACTTCCGTAATCAAGTGTATGATGAAATGGTTGCAGAAGGAGAAAACATGACAGGGTACGACAGAAATAATTTAATGAATGCGGCTTATGATGGTACAGAATTGTGTCATAGAGCGGATGAGAAAATCCGTACTTTCCAAATAGATGGGGCAAGAGAAGCAGGTATTTTCCATCATTTAATCACCTTACCAACATACCATACAACAGCGCTACATATGAATGATTTAACAGAAGGTTATTTCGGAGAAGATGGAATGTTAGCGTATGTAAGAGGAGTGCAACGACAAGAAATTAGAAAAGGAGTTTCGTGTGTAAAGCATCAACGAATGGCTGGTTCTGATTTAGGAGACGACCATAAAACATTTTTTGCTGGAGATAAAGCGTTAAAAGCTAGTGGAGAAAAGAATACATCTAATCAATTTGAAGTAGGGGCAAAAGATAAAGGGATAGAAGAAGAAAGTGCAGTAGCAGTATAAAAAATCTTAGTTGTTTGTAAACTTCCTGTTATGTTTGGTTTGTTTCAATTGTTTGTTTGCATAGCAGGAATTTTACTTACTAATTTGATAGTATGAGTTTATAATTAGCAGTTGTAAATTTTATTTTGATGTAGTTAGCTCTCTTTTTAAAAGAGAGCTTTTTACTTTAATGAAAAAGCCTTTATAAGGGCTTTAATATTTTTGATTATCAATAGATTTAGTGATAGGAGTTATTACATCACCAGTGTGTTTGGTAGATTTTGTTTCGATAAGCATAATTAAACAATCTTCCGAAGAACTAACTCTGTGATTTACACCTTTAGGAACTACAAATAAATCACCTTTTTTCATCGTAAAACTAGGTTGATTTTCTATTTCCATTAAAAGACTTCCATCGATAATATAAAAAAGCTCATCTTCGTTTTCATGATTATGCCACGGAATATCTTCCCCTTTAATTTTGGCGAGTTTAACATATTCATTGTTAACTTCAGAAATTATTTTAGGAGAAAAGTAATTTTTCAATTTTTCAGCTTCCTGTAGGATGTTAATTGTTTGAGTAGTATCCATATCGTAAGTTATCAAGACTTTGTTTTTAATTCCATTTTAATATTACAACGTTCGTATGGGCAGTCTTCTTCCACAGGAATTTCTAAAAAGCCGAATTTTCTATAAATGTAAATAGCGTTTTCAAGTTTCGTGTTTGAGTATAAAACCAATTTATCAAACTGTTTGTCTTTTGCAAAATCAATACAATGTTGCATGAGTTGTTGTCCTATTTTGTAACCCCTGTGTTTTGGTGAAACAGCCATTTTTGTTAATTCATAAATATTAGGTTCACTCATAGGCATTAAAGCAACAGTACCTACAACTTCATTATTTAATTTAGCAAAGAAAATATGTCCTCCTTTGTCAATAATATATTTGTGAGGATTGCTTAAAACTTCCTCATCATAAGGTTCTACGTAGAAAAATGTTTGTAACCATTCAATATTCAGGTTATAAAAAGATGAGCTGTATTCTTCCTTAAACGTGGTAATTGCTATAGTATTTTGTGTTGTATTCATTTTTATGTGTTCTATAATAGCTTTGCTGAAAGACTTTTCATTAAACTTAGCCTCTAATTCATTTATAAGTTCAGTTAGTGATTCAGACTTTATATTAGTGTACTCTTTAATAGTGTGTTCAATGCTGTTCCATATAGGAGTTACATTTTCTATGAGTTGCTTTCCTTTGTTAGAAACAAAAACAACTTTTTTTCGCTTATCCAATTTGTCTTCTTTAAGGGAGATAAGTCCTTTTTTATGAAGCTTATTAATAGCTTGAGTAGTAGCAGGCTGCGATGTTTTTAAACTGTTGGTAATCTCAGTATTAGTAACACCATCTTTGTTTTTTATAATTTTAAAAGTAGGAAATAGGTAAGGGTCAAAATCAATATTAAACTCATCGTACACCAATTGTGTTTCGCGCATCATGTATTCGCTAGTCCTTTTTAATCTAGAACCTAATCCAATTTCTCCTAATCCTTTAAGTGCGTCCATTTTTAATAAATATAAGTACTTATATAAATACAAATATATGTGTTTTTTTGATTTGAATCACTTACATATTAATTTTAATAAGTGTCTAGGTGATATTTGCCATGGAAAATAATAAAATATTTTTATATATTTGTAAATAAATTTTAACAACAAACAAATGAAAAGAGATAAAATTATTTTTTATGTAGCTACAGGGTTATTAACATTATTAATGTTTTTTTCAGCTGGAATGTATTTTTTAAATCATGCAGAAGTAGCTAAAATGTTTACAGCATTTGGGTACCCAACATACATTATTTACCCATATGCAGTAGCTAAGCTGTTAGGTTTAATAGCTTTATGGTTTTTTAGAGGAAAGTTTTTAAATGAATGGGCGTATGCAGGTTTTTTCTTTGCATTTATTCTAGCTTTTTTTGCTCATTTTATGATTGGTGATGGAGAACAAACAGGAGCTGTAATAGCAATCGTACTATTAATAGTTTCGTATATTTATAGTAAAAAAATATAATGAGCAACAATCCAACAGCAACAGTTACTTTAACTGACCGAAATTACTTAGCAGAAGCAAAAATGAGAAATCATTTTGCTGTTATTGATGAGCCTTTAGACAAAGGAGGAGACGATAATGGACCAACTCCAGTAGAATATTTACTAACTGCAATTGGTGGATGTGTGTCTATTACTTTGAGAATGTATGCAGAGAGGAAAGGATGGGACTTAGGAAAAGTTACAGTAAATGTTAGCCAAAAAGAACAATTAACTCCAGAAGGAATTAAAAAATCATTAGTAGAAGAAATTTCATTCGAAAAAGAAGTTACAGAAGAGCAGCATACTAAACTATTAGAAATAGCAGGTAAATGCCCAGTAGCTAAAATGGTGAAAGGTGAAACAGAAATTGAGTCAAAAATAACAACATAGATGAAAAAAATAATCGCTTTCGCAGGTAGTAACAGCAAAAAATCAATAAACAAACAATTAGTAACATATGCTTCTAGCTTATTAGGTGGAATTGAAGTTTCAGTATTAGATTTAAACGATTATCCATTACCTATTTATGGAATAGATAAAGAAATAGAAGAAGGTGTACCAGAAAATGCCGCAATATTTCTAGAAAAAATTAAAGAAGCAGATGGAATAGCTGTATCGTTAGCAGAACATAATGGTAATTTTACGGTAGCTTTTAAGAATATTATAGACTGGATGTCGCGTATAGAACAAAAAATATGGCATAATAAACCAATGCTATTATTATCAACTTCTCCTGGAGGTAGAGGAGGGGCGTCGTCAATGGCAATAGCTAAAAATGGATTTCCTCATATGGGAGCAAATGTTATAGCAGATTTTTCTTTACCGAAATTTTATGATAACTTTAATGACGGAAGGATTGTAAATGAGGAGTTTAATGAAAAAATAAAAGAAGCAGTTACAACTTTCCAAAAAGCAGTATAAACATAAAATTTTAAGTTATGTCAGAAGCAAAGGAAATTGTAAAGAACTATAGTAATAATGATATTACTGTAGTTTGGAAGCCAAACAAATGTATCCATTCAAAAAAATGTTGGAAAGGCTTGATACAGGTTTTTAATCCACAAAATAGACCTTGGATTAAGATGGATGGAGCTACTACAGAAAGAATTAAAAAGCAAGTAGAGGAATGCCCATCAGGAGCTTTATCATACATTTCAAAAAGAGAAGGGAGTCAAGCAGCAGCTCATACAGAAACTAAGGTAGAAGCATTAGAAGATGGTCCTTTATTAATTTACGGAACTCTGCATGTAACTAATCCGGATGGTACAACAGAAAAGAAAAATAAAACAACTGCTTTTTGCAGGTGTGGGGCTTCTCATAACAAACCATATTGTGATGGTACACATGTAAAAGTTGAGTTTAAAGGATAATGATGAAAGTACAGCAAGAAGACAATGATAAAAAAGGAGAGTTCTATATTGAAGTTGAAGGGAATAGAGCTGCTTTAATGACGTATACTTGGGCAGGTAAGGATAAATTAATTATAGATCATACTGAAGTTGGTGATGATTTAAGAGGAGAAGGAGCAGGATATAAGTTAGTAGCAGCCTCAGTAGAGTTTGCTAGAAGTAAAAATATCAAAATACTTCCATTATGCCCATTTGCTAAATCAGTTTTTGATAAAAAGCCTGAATACTCAGACGTTTTAGCTTAAATAAAATTCCTTTTCAATATTTGTAAAGAATTTATATTCCTTGGTATATAAATGTGTGTTTTGTACTTTTGTACTCAAAATAAGGAGGTTAAAAATGAAGATAGTTTTATATGGTAGAAAAGGACATGCACATACAGTTGCATATAAAAATTTTTTAAAATCTGCAGAAGTACCATTTGAATATAAAGATGTTTCTGTTGATGATGAAGCAAAAGAACACACGAAAGAATTATATGAAGGTCAAGTTAAATATCCAACGCTATTTGTTGATGATGAAGTGTATCTAACACCATCATCAGATACTTTCAACAAATTAATGCAAGACTTAAAGTTAAAAGGATAATCTTATTTTAATAAAAAAGGCTAATAGCTAACAGCTAATTACCAAAGCAATGGGAGATATTTCAAAAGATATTAATTCAAAGTTTCCAAATAATAAAATTAAAGCGTTTATAAATATTAAATACACTGCTAACTGGATAAACAGTCAAGAAAATGAGTTTTTTAAGCAGTACAGTATTTCATCTCAACAATTTAATATTCTTCGTATTTTAAGAGGAGCAAAAGAAGCGATAAAAGTTCAAACAATAAAAGATAGAATGATTGAACGAGCTCCAAATGCTACGAGATTAATGGATAAATTATACGAGAAGAATTTAATAGATCGTGAAAGATGTAAGCATGATAGAAGAGTAGTTTATATAAGTATTACGCAACAAGGAAAAAAGTTATTAAAAGCAATAGATGATAAGTTACATTTAGATTTTATTGAAAATTTAACGGAAGAAGAAGCTACACAACTTAGTGGTTTACTAGATAAAATTAGACAATAGATTTTGTGTTTATAGTTAATAAAAGGGAAATATAGATTAAAAATTACGCCTTTTAAGAAATAGAAATTACATGAGTGTATAAAAAGTTATTATCCTTTTAAAAATAAGAGGATTATCTTGTATTATAAGTAGTCTTTTACCTAGGTATTCCTAAATAATGCTTAGATATATTTGAGTTGATTAATTAACCCAAACTCAATTTTATGAAGACTTTAAAAACCCTAATGTTTGTAAGTATCTTTTTTATGGTATTTACATCATGTCAAAATGAAGAAACTGTATTATTAGACGAAACTCAAACAGAAACTTTAGATACTAAAGCTGCAAAATCAGCAGAAGACTTAAAGCTAGATTATCATGAAGATTACGGAGTAGTTAGAGCAGATGAATACCCAATGAACCCAAATGGGCTAGAAAAACCTACTTTAGATTTATTTTTAGAAAGAGGAAACCTTAAAAAAGAAGATTTAAAAAGTTACCGTATCGTAAAAGATGAATTTTCAGGTGTTGGTTTGGCAGAGCACAGAATGAAAGATGGTAATGTAATACAAGTACCTCATGAGTATCAAAGACAACCAATTTACAGGTTTGAAGCCGAATTAAATGATGGAACCAAAGTTAGGATTATTATAATCATTATATGTTCAAATGGTTTAATCATAATATTTTGGTGGTAAAAATACCCTAAAAGTATAAAAAGACCCTATACATTGTATAGGGTCTTTTTATATAAAAAAAATATAATAAAAAATATGTATCTTGCAATTTGTTATGCATGCATAATATTTTATAAAAATTCAACAATGAAATACAAACATATTTTTGAGCCGTTAGATTTAGGTTTCACTACTTTAAAAAATCGAGTGTTAATGGGATCTATGCATACTGGTTTAGAAGAAGAAAAAAATGGAATTAAACGCATTGCTTCTTACTATGCAGAGCGTGCACGTGGTGGGGTAGGTTTGATTGTTACAGGAGGAATTGCACCGAATATTCAAGGATGGACAGCACCTTTTTCTGCCCGTATGAGTACAAAAAAGCATGCCCGTGAACACAAAGTAATTACAGAAGCAGTTCATAAAGAGGGCGGTAAAATATGTATGCAAATTTTACACTCAGGACGTTATGGATACCACCCATTTAATGTGGCACCTTCAAAAATCAAATCACCAATAACGCCTTTCAAACCATTTGCATTAAAGCAATCGGGAATACGAAGAACAGTAAAAGACTTTGTAAACTGTGCTAAATTATCACAAGAAGCAGGATATGATGGTGTAGAAATCATGGGGTCTGAAGGATATTTAATTAATCAGTTTATAGTAACGAGAACTAATAAAAGAACCGACGATTATGGAGGTAAGTATGAAAATAGAATTCGTTTAGCAGTAGAATTGGTTCGTAAAATTAGAGAAGCTGTTGGAGAGAACTTTATCATTATCTATCGTTTATCGATGCTAGATTTGGTAGAACAAGGAAGTTCTTGGGAAGAAGTAGTACAGTTAGGAAAAGAAATAGAAAAAGCTGGGGCTACTATTATCAATACAGGTATTGGATGGCATGAAGCACGAATTCCTACTATTGCAACCTCAGTACCTAGAGCTGCGTTTACTTGGGTAACCAAAAAAATGAAAGAAGAACTATCTATTCCATTAGTTACTTCTAACCGAATAAATATGCCAGATACTGCTGAAAAAGTTTTGGCAGAAGGACATGCAGATATGATTTCAATGGCACGCCCATTTTTAGCAGATCCAGAATGGGTAAACAAAGCTAAAGAAGAAAGAATAGATGAAATAAATACTTGTATAGCTTGTAATCAAGCTTGTTTAGACCATGCATTTCAAAAGAAAGTAGCAAGTTGCTTGGTAAACCCAAGAGCATGTCACGAAACAGAACTTAACTATAATCTAACTTCAAAAAAGAAAAAAATAGCAATTGTAGGAGCAGGACCAGCTGGTTTAGCAGCTTCAACAGTAGCAGCTCAAAGAGGGCACGATGTAACCTTATTTGATGCCGATAAAGAAACAGGAGGTCAGTTTAATATAGCAAAACAAATTCCAGGAAAAGAAGAGTTTTATGAAACCATTCGTTATTTTAATAAGCAATTAGAATTGCATAAGGTAAATGTAAAGTTAAACACAAGGGTTACTGCTGAAGATTTATACAATGGTAATTTTGATGAGGTTGTTTTAGCAACTGGAATTACACCGAGAACCCCAAGAATAGAAGGGGTTGATCATGAAAAAGTATTGAGTTATATTGATGTTGTGAAATTAAAGAAACCTGTAGGTAAACGTGTTGCGGTTATTGGAGCGGGAGGAATTGGTTTTGACGTTTCAGAATATTTAGCTCATGAAGGAGAGAGTACTTCTCAAAATATAGATGCTTGGTTAAAGGAATGGGGTATTGATAAAACATTAAAATCACGTGCAGGAATAGAAGGTGTTACTCCTGAAGTTCATCCTTCACCAAGAGAAATATATATGTTTAAACGTAGTTCAGGAAAGTTTGGAGGAAATTTAGGAAAAACTACAGGATGGATTCATCGTTCAGTATTAAAAAGAAAAAAAGTACAATTTATAAATGAAGTACAGTATACAAAAATAGATGATGAAGGTTTACACTATGTTCAAAATGAAGAACAAAAAGTATTACCAGTTGATAATGTGATTATTTGTGCAGGTCAAGTTCCATTTAAAGAATTGTTAGAGCCATTAGAAGCCAAAGGAATGAAAGTACATGTAATTGGAGGAGCTGATGTTGCGGCAGAATTAGATGCAAAGAGAGCCATAAACCAAGGAAGTAGGTTAGCTGCTGAACTCTAGTATGTATATAAATTTAAAATCACTAAAAAGTCTTGCATTGGTAAGACTTTTTTTATGCGCAAAACTACAGTGAATAAGTCTAAATAATTACCGATATTTGTAGCTCACATTTTATTGAAAAAAGTAAATTATGGCAATGAACAAAAACACTGTCCTAGGTTGGGCAACGCTTATAATGGTATTAATGGGGGTTTTACTTATTGGATTAGCAGTATTTAAATATGATGAAATAGCAGGGTATGGATTTGGAGCTGTTGGTTTAGGTTTTTTTGCAAATGCATGGGTGTTTAATGCCCTAAAAGGAAGAGTTTAATTAAAGAAAATATAGAGAAATGAGCGACGATAAAAAAGTCATTTTTTCAATGAATAAGGTCTCTAAGACCTACCAAAGTACAGGAAAACAGGTTCTTAAAGATATCTATTTAAGTTTCTTTTATGGAGCTAAAATTGGTATTTTAGGTTTAAACGGTTCAGGTAAGTCTACTTTGTTAAAAATTATAGCAGGAGTAGAAAAAAACTACCAAGGAGATGTTACGTTCTCTCCAGGTTATAAAGTAGGATATTTAGAACAAGAACCTCAGTTAGACGAAGATAAAACCGTTTTAGAAGTTGTTAAAGAAGGAGTAGCAGAAACAGTTGCTATTTTAGATGAATACAATAAAATAAACGATATGTTTGGTTTAGAAGAAGTATATTCTGATGCAGATAAGATGCAAAAGTTAATGGATCGTCAAGCTGAACTACAAGATAAGATTGATGCTTCTAATGCATGGGAATTAGATACTAAGTTAGAAATAGCGATGGATGCTTTGCGTACGCCAGAAGGAGATAAGAAAATCGGAGTATTATCTGGAGGAGAGCGTCGTCGTGTTGCTTTATGTCGTTTATTATTACAAGAACCAGAAATTTTATTACTAGATGAGCCTACCAACCACTTAGATGCAGAATCTGTACATTGGTTAGAGCATCATTTAGCACAATATAAAGGAACGGTAATTGCAGTAACACACGATCGTTATTTCTTAGATAACGTTGCAGGTTGGATTTTAGAATTGGATAGAGGTGAAGGTATTCCATGGAAAGGAAACTATTCATCTTGGTTAGACCAAAAATCTAAACGTTTAGCTCAAGAAAGTAAAACAGCCTCTAAGCGTCAAAAAACTTTAGAACGAGAGTTAGAATGGGTACGTCAAGGAGCAAAAGGTCGTCAAACAAAGCAAAAAGCACGTTTGAAGAACTACGAAAAGTTAATGAGTCAAGATCAGAAGCAGACGGAAGAAAAATTAGAAATATACATTCCTAATGGTCCTCGTTTAGGAACGAACGTAATAGAAGCTACAGGTGTTTCTAAAGCTTATGGAGACAAATTATTATACGAAAATTTAGAGTTCAACCTACCACAAGCCGGAATTGTAGGAATTATTGGTCCGAACGGAGCTGGTAAAACCACTATTTTCAGAATGATCATGGGAGAAGAAACTCCTGATGCGGGAAGCTTTAAAGTAGGGGAGACAGCTAAAATAGCTTATGTAGATCAGTCACATTCTAATATTGATCCAGAAAAATCTATTTGGGAGAACTTCTCTGAAGGTCAAGATTTAGTGATGATGGGAGGTAAACAAGTAAATTCAAGAGCTTATTTAAGTCGTTTTAACTTCTCGGGAAGTGAGCAAAATAAAAAGGTAGCAACCTTATCAGGAGGAGAGCGTAACCGTTTGCATTTAGCAATGACGTTAAAGGAAGAAGGTAACGTATTGTTATTAGATGAGCCAACAAACGATTTAGATGTAAATACTTTACGAGCTTTAGAAGAAGGTTTAGAAAATTTTGCAGGATGTGCTGTGGTAATTTCGCACGATAGATGGTTTTTAGATCGTATTTGTACACATATCTTAGCTTTCGAAGGAGATAGTCAAGTGTATTTCTTTGAAGGTTCTTTCTCTGATTATGAAGAGAACAAGAAGAAGCGTTTAGGAGGAGATTTAATGCCTAAGCGAATTAAATATAAGAAGTTAATCAGGTAAATAAAACATTTATAAAATAAAACTCGAAGCTATTAACTTCGAGTTTTTCTTTTTCAATAACAATCATCCCCTCAAATTGCAAAACTGTTTTAGTAGATAGTTTTCCATAGTAGTAGTTATTATGTTAATGTTTTGTTAGTAACAACTATTATGCCGAAATGAAAAATATTCAATAAAAATAGAATTAAATATTTTTTTTAAATGTTTCAGAGGGTTTTAAATGTAAAAAAAATAAATAATTAACTAAGTTTAACAAAATTTAAAATTTGCTGTGATAAAAAAAACAATAAAAATAATTGTAATAATAGTAGTCCTATTTTCGGTCTTAATTTTGAGTCTGAACTATATAGCAGCAGGTAAAATTGAAAAAAAACTGACAGAAACCTTAGTTAAAAAACATATTAATTATACAGGAAAAGTAAAAGCTAATGTATTATTAGGTAATATTAGTATTGATGATTTTTTTTTAGAAAAAGATAGTATACATCTTAAAATAAATAACTTAAGTGTAAAAGGAGTTTCTTATTATGCTTACTTTATTAAAGATAAACTATCAATCGATAAAATAGTCTTAAATAGTTCTATTATAAAAGGAAAAATACCTAAAGATATATTTAATGCTAAGGAAAAAGATACTATACATAAAAAAAAGAGAATGCCAATAACTATTGATGAGTTAGAAATTAAAAATTCAACTTTAGCTATTATAAATGATAAAAATTACCCTATTACTATAGATAACTATAGGTTAAAACTTACAAAATTAGAATACTCAAAAGATTTAAAAACGACAATTCCTTTTCTATATGAAAAAATTTCATTGAAGCTTAATGCTTTTGATGCACAGGGTTCAGAAATTCAATCTTATAGCATAGCTAATCTTAAATTGGAGGATAATTTTCTTAAACTTGATAGTGTGAAAATTACTCCTCTTAAACCTAGAAAGAACTACATATATCATGTTCCTTATGAAAAGGATATATTAGATTTATTTATTAAAAAAATAGAAGTACCTAAAATAAAATTAACAAATAAAAAAAAGTTACTTTTTACTATTGACAAAATATTAATAAGTGATGGAGACTTTGGTGTGTACTTAGATGCAACAGTTCTTAATCATAGAAACAAAAGAAAAGACTTATATAGTAAGAGTCTAAGAGAACTACCAATTAATTTTGTAATTGATAGTATTAAAATAAAGGAAACTAAAATTACTTATGAAGAGCTAACTAATAAGGAAAGAAAAGCAGGATTGGTAAGTTTTGAAAACATTGATGCAATTGTAACTAACTTGACAAATGTTAAAATAAAAGATAGCATTCCAACTACAATTATTAAGATTAAAAGTGACTTTATGGGAACATCTCCTTTATCAATTGATTGGAGATTCAATATAGCAGATGTTAATGATGCTTTTACAATTAAAGGAAAACTTTATGAAGTAAGTTCAAAAAATATAAACTCATTTATAGAGCCTGCACTAAATATAAAGTGCGAAGGTAAAATAGATAAGTTGTTTTTTAATTTTTATGGTAATGATAATTTTTCTAATGGAGATTTTGCTATAGCATTTAAAAACCTTGAGTTGAAAATGCTCAATAAGCAAAAAGGAGTAAAAAAAGTAGTTTCTTGGTTAGCTAATTTATTTGTGAAAAATTCTTCAAAAAATAAATTAGAAAAGGTAGAAATAAAAAACTTTGAAAGAGATCAAACCCGTTCTTTTTGGAACTTTTTGTGGAAGAATGTAGAAGAGGGATTAAGAAAATCTTTGATATAAACTTTTTTATAGCCTTAAAAGGTTTTTATCAGCATTTCTAATGAATTGGTGGTATAGTTAGGTCAGGTAAGATATATTAGAAAAATAAAATGCAAAAAATATTAAATAATAATTTCTTTAAATAAAAGTGTCATCAAGCTACTATAAGTAGAGCTGTTATGTAAACCTCACCTTATTATGGTGAGGTTTATAAATTCTTTAATATATTCTGATCACACGCTTTAAAGTATAAATTATATCTTAGGAGATGATTATGTTATTGACCACATATTTCATAAAAACCATTAACACAACAAAAATCAACATCAGGAAGGCAGTCAGAAGGAAATTGAGATCCAATAGAGCAACGATCTCCTAAAGAACATTCTTCCATATTATTTCCCCCGGCAATTAATTTTTGTTCATGTTTTTTTAAAACAGAACCTAATTTTAAAACATTTCTTAACATAAGTGTAAATTTTTATAATTTATAACAAAGTTAGATAATAGAGGTTAAGGAACTTAATTAAAAACCGTAATAATAGTAAGGAAATTACGTACTTTTTAACTATGAAAAGCAGCGTTATGAACTAGCTTTCCACCACAACTCTTACATTGACCTGAATTATCTGAACCAATAGTACAACCGTTAGAACAAGTATAATGATATTGTCCTGCTGCATTTGGACCAGAAGTGGGGGGCGTTACAGGTGTTGATATTGGTGAGTTCGAAGTTTTGTTTTGGGTATTATGAAAGCCTTGGTTATGAGCAAGAGGAGTTTTACAAACAGGGCAAGAGGTGCCTTGAACACTTGAAGTTCCTCCTTTACATTTGTTAGGGCATATATAATGTGCACCTCCAATAACATTAGTAGAAATATTTCTAGTATTTGGAAGTTTTGGTATAGGACGTTCGTTTAAGGGAACCGTTAATGGGTTTAAAGGAGTTTTTTTTTCTTCTGTTTTACAAGAATAAAAACAGCATAATAAAACGAATATTGGGAGTATTTTTTTCATATTCAAATATAAAAAAACCTCGCCAAAAATGACGAGGTTATAGTTATATAAAGTTTGAGAATTTTATAAGTGGATTACTTCATCATAAGCGTCAGCAACAGCTTCCATAACCGCTTCACTCATTGTTGGATGAGGGTGGATTGCTTTTAATACTTCATGACCAGTAGTTTCTAATTTACGACCTAAAACAGCTTCAGCAATCATATCGGTAACACCAGCACCAATCATATGGCATCCTAACCATTCACCGTACTTAGCATCAAAAATAACTTTTACAAATCCGTCAGGAGTTCCAGCAGCTTTAGCCTTACCAGATGCAGAGAAAGGGAATTTACCAATCTTTAATTCGTAACCTTTTTCCTTTGCTTGCTCTTCAGTTAAACCAACAGAAGCAATCTCAGGAGTAGCATAGGTACAACCAGGAATGTTTCCATAGTCAATAGCTTCAGTATGTAAACCAGCAATCTTTTCAACACAAGTAATTCCTTCTGCTGAAGCAACGTGTGCTAATGCCGGACCAGGAGTTACATCTCCAATCGCATAGTATCCTGGAATGTTCGTTTGGTACCAGTCGTTTACTAAGATTTTATCTCTATCAGTAATAATTCCAACATCTTCTAAACCGATGTTTTCAATATTTGTTTTAATTCCAACAGCAGATAAAACGATATCAGCTTCTAAAACTTCTTCTCCTTTTTTAGTTTTTACAGTTGCTTTTACTCCGTCACCAGACGTATCAACAGACTCTACAGAAGAACTTGTCATTACTTTAATTCCCGCTTTTTTGAAAGAACGCTCCATTTGTTTAGAAACATCTTTATCTTCAACAGGAACAATTGTTGGCATAAATTCAACAACAGTTACATCAGTTCCCATTGAGTTATAGAAATGAGCAAACTCAACTCCAATAGCACCTGAACCTACAACGATCATCGATTTAGGTTGTGTTGGTAAGCTCATAGCTTCACGGTAACCGATTACTTTTTTACCATCTTGAGGTAAACTTGGTAACTCACGAGAACGAGCTCCAGTAGCTATAATAATATGATCTGCAGAATATTCAGTTACTTTACCATCTTTATCGGTAACATCTACTTTTTTTCCAGTTTTCACTTTACCAAATCCGTCGATGATATCAATTTTGTTTTTCTTCATTAAGAACTGAACACCTTTGCTCATTCCTTCAGCAACACCACGACTACGTTTAATAACAGCTTCGAAATCTTTATCGATAGCTTCTGCTTTTAAACCATACTCATCAACATGTTTTAAATAATCATATACTTGTGCAGATTTTAATAATGCTTTGGTAGGAATACATCCCCAGTTTAAGCAAATTCCACCTAAGTTTTCCTTTTCAACTACAGCGGTTTTAAACCCTAATTGAGATGCTCTAATTGCAGTTACATAACCTCCAGGACCACTTCCAATTATTAGTACGTCGTATTTCATGTTGTTTACTTTTTACTTGTTGTTTGTTAATTTATTACATTCTTTCAGGAACTTGAATTCCTAATAATTTGAATGCAGATTTTATAGTATCAGCTACTTTTTTAGATAACTGAACTCTAAATATTTTCTTATCTTGATTTTCTTCTCCTAAAATAGATACGTTTTGATAGAATGAGTTGAACTCTTTTACCAAATCGTAGGTGTAATTGGCAATCACAGCAGGAGAATAGTTACTCGCTGCTTGCTGAATTACTTCAGGGTACAATTCTAATTGCTTAATTAATTCTTTTTCTTTCTCGTGTAATTCTACAGATACAGATGAAGAATAATCGAAGTCAGCTTTACGTAAGATAGATTGAATTCTTGCATACGTATATTGTACAAACGGACCTGTATTTCCTTGGAAGTCTACCGATGCTTGCGGGTCAAACAAAATTCTCTTTTTAGGGTCTACCTTTAAAATGAAATATTTTAAAGCACCTAATCCGATAATTTTATATAATTCCTCTTTCTCTTCGTTTGAATACCCTTCTAGTTTTCCTAATTCTTGTGAAATCTCACGAGCAGTGTTCGTCATTTCATTCATTAAATCATCGGCATCAACTACAGTACCCTCACGAGATTTCATTTTTCCTGAAGGTAAATCAACCATTCCATAACTTAAATGGAACAATTGTTTCGCCCAAGAGTATCCTAGTTTCTGTAAGATTAAGAATAACACTTTAAAGTGGTAATCTTGTTCATTACCTACGGTATATACCATTCCGTTTACATCAGGAAAGTCTTTAGAGCGTTGAATAGCAGTACCGATATCTTGTGTCATATACACGGCAGTTCCGTCTGAACGTAATACTAGCTTTTCGTCTAGTCCTTCGTCAGTTAAATCACACCAAACAGAACCGTCTTCTTTTTTGAAGAAAACTCCATTTTGTAAACCTTCCTCAATAATATCTTTTCCTAATAAATAGGTGTTACTTTCATAGTATAATTTATCAAAGTTAACTCCGATGTTTTCATAAGTAACGTCGAAACCTTTGTATACCCATCCGTTCATCATTTCCCAAAGAGCAACAACTTCCTTATCACCAGCTTCCCACTTACGTAACATTTCTTGTGCTTCAACAAATAAAGGAGCTTGTTTTTTAGCATCGTCTTCAGGAACACCAGAAGCGACTAGGTTGCTAATTTCTTTTTTATATTCTTGATCGAATTTTACGTAGTAATTTCCAACCAGTTTATCGCCTTTTAATCCAGTTGATTCAGGAGTTTGACCTTCTCCAAATTTTTTCCAAGCCAACATTGACTTACAAATATGAATACCACGATCGTTGATAATTTGTGTTTTGTAAACCTTATGTCCCGCAGCTTTTAAAATCTCAGCAACAGAATATCCTAACAATACATTACGAACATGTCCTAAGTGTAAAGGTTTGTTAGTGTTAGGAGAAGAATATTCCACCATACGTGCATCTGTTTTGTCTTCTTTTACAAAGCCATAAGTTGCATCAGTAGCTATTTGATTAAAAAAGTTTACGTAGAAAGAATCATCAACCACTAAGTTTAAAAAACCTTTTACGACATTGTAGCTAGTAATTTCGTTGATGTTCTCGACTAAATATTTTCCTAAATCTTCACCAATTTGAACAGGATTTCCTTTTTTGTACCGTAGTAATGGGAAGACAACTACTGTAATGTCACCTTCAAAATCTTTACGGGTTGCTTGAAATTCTACACTAGGAATTTCTACATCATACAAGGCTAAAAATCCTTCTTTTACTTTCGTTTCTATTAACGATTGAATATTCATTGGTTCTTTTTAATTGTCGCACAAAATTAGTGTTTTTAATTTTTTCTTCCCACGATTTGCCTTATGATTTTTTAAGACAGAATAATGTATGACTTCAAAGGTGCTTTCGTACCTTTGCACCATGGATAAAGACCTTGAAAACTTACCAAAATTAGCCAAAGACGCTTTACAAGAAAATAAGAAGTATTTTCAACGATTAAAAAAGCGTACCCCTAAACGCTTAGATTTATTAATGCAAGAATTGCATGAGGAAGAATTTGAGCGTACCGACTGTTTAGAATGTGCTAATTGTTGTAAAACGACTTCACCAATTTTTACTGAAAAAGATATAGAGCGCATTGCAAAACACTTAAAAATGAAGGTGATTGATTTTACTAATCAATATTTACAGCGAGATGAAGATAATTTCATGGTCTTACAATCTGCTCCGTGTACTTTTTTAGATGAATCAGATAATACGTGTTTTATTTATGATGTGCGTCCAAAAGCTTGCTCAGAATATCCACATACCAATCGTAAAAAGTTTATCCAATTAGCAGATTTAACTATTAAAAATACGGAGGTCTGTCCTGCAACTTACCGAATAGTAGAGGAGTTGAAAAAGAGATTACCACAATCGGGAAGTTCTAAGAAATAAGTTTTTATAGATATTTTTTCTATTTTTAGGAAAAATATATCATAGTGGAAACTCTTATACATTATTTTGAAACAATTCCTTCTAGTCATAGAAGTATTATTTTAGTTGGCGGAATTACTTTCTTTTGGTTATTGGAAGGCGCTGTACCATTATTTAGTTTTAAATACAATAAATGGAAACACGCATGGCCTAATTTATTTTTCACTGCAACTACGGTAATTATCAATTTTGTATTGGCATTCTTATTATTAAAGACCGCCGATTGGGTGCAAGCAAATGACTTTGGATTAATCAACTGGCTACCCGAAATGCCATTGTGGTTGTACGTATTGTTAGGTGTATTATTTTTAGACTTCTTCGGAGCTTATTTAGCACATTTAGTTGAACATAAAGTAAAACCTTTGTGGATGGTACATTTAGTTCACCATTCTGATCATAAAGTGGATACCACAACAGCAAACAGACATCACCCGATAGAAAGTGTAATTCGTTTTACATTTACTTTAGTAGGTGTTTTTTTAGTCGGGACTCCAATAGCTATAATAATGTTGTACCAATCAATATCGTTAGTGTTTACGCAGTTAACACATGCTAATATAAAAATGCCTAAAAAGTTAGATAAGGTATTGAGTTATGTGATTGTATCACCCGATATGCACAAAGTACATCATCATAATTTATTACCCTATACAGATTCTAACTACGGAAATATCTTTTCTATTTGGGACCGTTTATTAGGAACGTATATGGAGTTAGATAGAGAAAAAATAGTGTATGGAGTAGATACATTTCCAGATGAAGAAAAAAACTCTAGTTTAAAAGAGTTGTTAAAGCAGCCGTTTCAAGGCTATCGAAAACCTACGAATTTAAAGGGAATTAAATAAAAAAAGCAAGCCGTTAGGCTTGCTTTCACTATTATATAGGCTCTCCTAATCCACTTCCATAAGGTGTTGGTTCACCAACTTCATATAAAGCTATACATGTATATCCTTTAGCTTGTAATAAATTGGCATAACTATGTGTTCTAACATAAGTACAACCAAAAACGCTACTACAACATTTAGCGACAAATGAAGTTCCACCATTAATAATTTTTTGTTCAGATTTGTTTAAAACTTTTCCTAGGCTTAAAATGCTTTTTTTCATAATAATATAAATTTGATTGTTAATAATGATTCAAACCTAAAAAGTTTTTAAAAAAGGTTACGAATTAACTTTGTAAAGGATAGGAATTAATTTATAAAGAGGTATTTTTTAGGTTAAAAAAGGGTTTTGCCTGTGTTTTAAATAGCTGTTTAACTGGTGTTTGTGTTTTTTAGTTCATGTAAATTTGATTTCATAATTAACCCCGAAAACTATTATTTTATGAAACAACTACAAAACTTTGTATTAGTAAGCGTCGCCTCTGATACTACAAGCATGGCAAAAAGAAGACACTGCAAACGAACTGTTAAACAACAAAAACTTAGAGGTAAAAGAGATTTTCTCGAAACTTAGGGAAGGGAATAACGATGAAGATAATGGTATGATAGCATTCAGAAATGAAGGCGAGTCATTACGATTGGTATTTTCTAGAAGTTTAGAAGAAGAAAGTTTCATTATCTCAGAAGACATATCTCTAAGAAACGATATAGCAAAGGAATTAGGTAAAACTAATATTACTTTACAAGCAAATAAATACGTTGTAGATTATTCTCGTTTTAAAAACGGAGAGGTTTTAATACCTCTAAAAAAATTAAAAAACTAACTAATCAAACGAATAAATTCTTAGTAGATGCTAAGGATTTTAAAAAATAAGAAAAAATGAAAAAACAAAATTTTTTATGGATGGCAGTAATGTGTTTTACATTACTTTTTAGCTGTCAAAGTGAAGAAATAATTGAAAATGAATCAAAAAAAGAAGAATTACAATTAGCAAAAGGAAGTACAGTAACTATTAATCATACGTACGATTATTATGGAAAACAATTTAAAATATCTTATGTATATAATGAAGAAAGTGGAGAAGTATTGAAGGCAGATGGAGATGTAGATTTTGCTCAAGAAATTTTTGGTAACGAAGAAAAAGCTCCAAAATCATTGTTTTTTAATAATCCAGAAGAAGGAAGCACTGATATTGAAGTAAAAGTTTTCGATAATACAGAAGACTTAAAAAAATACACCTCAAAAGTAGCAGAAGGTTTCCCAGGAGATCAAGTTTCAACAGAAGGGAAGTCATCAAAATGTAATAGCTATGATGTGTATGGCTCGGGTAACTTTTATTTCTATAAACATGCCTACTATAACACAGAAATGACAGGCATGAGAAGGCAAAAACGCTATTATTACAGAGACCATTGGGTTGGGTCAGGAAATAACGACCAATTATCTTCTTTAAAAATTAGAAAACCAACTTATAGACGACAAGTAGTATATTTATACCAACACTCTTGTTATGGAGGAAAAGTTATAGGCTTTTATTCACCAACAGGTTATTTAGGGTTAAACGTAGGGAATCTTAAATGGTACACCATGTCTGGTTGGTGGTGGTGGAAGAAGTCTTGGAACGACCAGGTTTCTTCTACATCAGGCTGGGCTTGGTAATAAAATAAACGATATCGTATTTAGTTGCTTGTAAAATAATAAAAGAACCTCAGAAGATTTTTCTTCTGAGGTTTTATAATTGTTTTTGGTCTTTATGTTTCTCAATCAACTCCAATACTTTCCTCCCTCTGGCTTTACAACCTTTACTTTCATGAATCACTTTTGTTCGAATAATATGTTCCAGTTCAGGGTGTACCCAATCTTTTTGTAAACCAAGTAAATATAAAGTATTCATGGTGTAGGCTTTAACTGCTATTTTTTGATCGGTAATCAACCAATCGAATCCAGTTTCTATAATTAAATCGATATCAGTTTCTGTTAACTGTTCTTTTATACCATTGGTTGTTTTTGAGGAAAAAGCAGTTGCTAAATGTTCACAAATTTTAGCACAAGGTCTTATAGCGCTATCAAAGTGTACTCTATATATATTTTTTGTAAAAATAGGGAGATAAGGAATAATATATTCAATTCCATTATGTGTACAAATCCATTCCAGTACCCAAGCAGCTTTAATAGATAGTTTATTATCAACATCGAAAGTAACATCAACTAAAAACTTTACTAATTCAGGTTGCTTTAATACAATATTTGCAGCATTATTTCTGTTTACTCTAGCAGGATTATCAACATTTTCTAGCACAGAAATTAAAAAATCAAGACTCATATTGGTATGGTTTATGTAAATTTGAATTGTAAAAGAAATTATAGCATGATAAATATAAAAAGGATATTTTCAACAACACTTTTGTTATCGGTATTTTTTATTACAGCTGCACAAGCTCAAAAAATAAATAAATTTGATGCTAATGGAAACAGACATGGAGTTTGGAAAAAATATTATGACGATACTAAAAATAAAATAAGGTACTCAGGCGAATTTAAAAATGGAAAAGAAGTAGGAACATTTAATTTTTATGAACCTAACTCTTATGGAATTCCTTCTATGACTAAAGAATTTTCTGCAAAATCAGATAGTGCTTTTGTACAATTTTTTACACCAAATGGAAAAGTAAAAACAAAAGGATGGATGATAGGAAAAAAACGAGTAGGAAAATGGACGTATTATTTTTCAGACGGAAAACTTTTTTCAGAAGAAGAATATGCTGATGGTAAATTAGATGGAGTTTTAAAAAACTACTATAGAAATGGTAAATTAACTGAAGAAAGTATTTATAAAGATGGTAAGAAAAATGGACTTTCTAAGATTTTTACTGAAGAAGGAGTGATGATTGAAGAAGTGTATTATGTAAATGGTAAATTAGAAGGAGAAGGGAAATACTACGATTTAAAAGGAGATTTAAAAGAAAAAGGGATGTATAAAAATGGTAAGAGAGATGGTAAATGGCAATTTTACATGGATGGAGAAGTAGTTACCGACAAGAGAAAGAAAAAAGCGTTTTCAATTCCTAAAAATTAAATTATAAATATTAATAATTTAAATAACACTAGAAAAGAAAATAAACTGAGCCTTATCAGAGATTAGAATTCATCAATTTTAGTAATGAAGCCATCAATTATTTCCATAATATAAACATTTTTTATTTCGTAAATTTGTAGCTTCAAAAGTATAAGATGAAAAGAGTAGTAGTAGGACTTTCAGGAGGCGTAGATAGTAGTGTAACAGCGTATTTACTAAAAGAACGGGGATACGAAGTTATTGGATTGTTCATGAAGAACTGGCATGATGATTCAGTAACCATTTCTAATGAATGTCCATGGTTAGAAGATAGTAACGACGCCATGATTGTTGCAGAAAAATTAGGAATTCCATTTCAAACAGTTGATTTAAGCGAACAATACAAAGAGCGTATTGTTGATTATATGTTTAATGAATATGAAAAAGGACGTACACCTAATCCTGATGTATTATGTAATCGAGAAATTAAGTTTGATGTGTTTATGGATATCGCGTTAAGTTTAGGAGCTGATTATGTAGCAACAGGGCATTACTGTAGAAAAGCAGAAGAAATAATTGATGGAAAGCCTGTATACAAGTTATTAGCAGGAAAGGATACGAATAAAGATCAATCATACTTTTTATGTCAATTATCACAAGAACAACTGTCAAAGGCATTGTTCCCAATTGGAGAATTGACAAAACCAGAAGTTCGTGAAATAGCCAAAGAAGCAGATTTAATTACAGCTGATAAAAAAGACAGTCAAGGCTTGTGTTTTATAGGAAAAGTAAGACTTCCAGATTTTTTACAACAAAAACTACAACCGAAAGAAGGAGATATTGTCCGAATTCCAGATGAATTTGAGCAGTACAATCGTTTAGTTCCAGAATTTGAGAATAAAGAAGCGGAGTTAGCATATTTTTCAACGAAGTTCTCTTATAATAAAGAAGATGGAAAAGTAGTAGGTAAACATCAAGGCGCACATTATTTCACCAAAGGACAACGTAAAGGGTTAGCAGTTGGAGGTACCAAAGAACCATTGTTTGTGATTGAAACCGATGTAGATACCAACATTATTTATACAGGAGAAGGAAAAAATCACCAAGGATTGTATCGAAGTGTATTATTTGTATCAAATGAAGAATTGCACTGGGTACGTGAAGATGTAGCTTTACAAACTGGTGAGTCTATGGAGGTAGAAGCACGTATTCGTTACCGACAACCATTAGAAAAAGCTACTCTGTATAAAGTAGATAACGGAATTTATGTTGAATTTGAAAATCCACAATCGGCTATTCAAGAAGGGCAGTTTGTTGCTTGGTATAAAAATGAAGAGCTATTAGGTTCTGGTGTGATTTCTTAAAAAGGGAAAAAAATAAAACTATGAAAAAGATATTCTTATTATTGTTGGTGTTCATAAATATTAATGGATATTCACAGAAAGACTCTATTATAAACTATTTAGACGAGAAAGGTAATATAATCAACAATAAGGAGAAAGCAATGTCTTTTGAAATTATTACTAAGAGTGCAGATTCATTATGGTTGGTAAGGAAGTATAAACGTAGCGGAAAACTATATAACTATACACATTATCTAACAAAGGAGAAAAAGATTAAAATAGGAGAGTCAGTTTCGTTCAATAAAAATGGAAAAATATCAGCATTAACTTTCTACAATAAAAAAGGTAAAAGAAATGGGAGAATACAAACATGGTTCGATAATGGGAATAAGGATATTGAAGGAGTTTATATAGATGGTAAGAGAGAAGGAGTATGGAAAATTTACCATTATAATGGTAAATTGGCAGGTAGAGGAATCGCCAAAAGCGATTCGATAATTAAAACAACTTATTATAATGACAAGGGAGAAAAGATTGATGATTTAAAAAACATTATAAAAGAAAAGAGACCAACTTTTAAAGGGGGTAAGGATAAATATTACAAGCAACTTAAAAAGTTAACAAGTAAGATAAGTTACAAAGTTAAAGGTCAGATTATAGTTGAATATGTAATTGATATAAAAGGAGCAGTAAGAGATGTTACCATCAATGAAAAGGTTCCTAAAAAGTTAGAAAATGAAATTGTTCGTTTTTTTGAAAACTTAAAAGGGTGGGAGCCAGCGATACATATGAATAGAAAGATTCCTTTCAACTTTTCTCAACCATTAAACTTCAGAGGATAAAAATGCAAAACAGAATTACCAAACTATTTAATATACAGTATCCAATTGTTCAAGGTGGAATGATTTGGGTTTCAGGATGGAAGCTAGCTTCTGCAGTGTCAAATGCAGGTGGATTAGGGTTAATTGGAGCAGGATCTATGTATCCAGAAGTACTTCGTGAACACATTCAAAAATGTAAAAAAGCAACGGATAAGCCTTTTGGGGTAAATGTGCCAATGTTGTATCCTGATATAGAGAAAATCATGGATATTATTGTTGAGGAAGGGGTGAAAATTGTGTTTACTTCCGCAGGGAATCCAAAAACATGGACCTCTTTTTTAAAGGAAAAAGGAATTACTGTAGCTCATGTGGTAAGTTCAGTAAAATTTGCTTTAAAAGCGGAAGCAGCTGGAGTAGATGCTGTGGTATGTGAAGGATTTGAAGCAGGAGGTCATAACGGACGTGAAGAAACGACTACGTTTACGTTAATTCCTATGGTTAAAGAACAAGTGAAGATTCCTGTAATTGCCGCAGGGGGAATAGGCTCTGGTAGAGGAATGTTAGCAGCAATGGTGTTGGGAGCAGACGGAGTGCAAATAGGAAGTCGTTTTGCAGCTACGGTAGAATCTTCTGCACATGATAATTTCAAGAAAACTATTGTAGATGTAAAAGACGGTGGCACACATTTAACTTTAAAAGAGTTAGCGCCAGTTCGTTTGGTAAAAAACAAGTTTTATCAAGAAATACAAGAGTTATATCAGCAAGGACCATCAGTAGAACAATTAAAAGAATTGTTAGGGCGTGCGCGTGCTAAAAGAGGTATGTTTGAAGGAAACTTGGACGATGGAGAACTAGAAATAGGTCAAGTAGCAGGGCTTATCCATGAAATTAAACCAGCAAAAGAAGTGTTAGAAGCAATTGTAGAAGAATATCAGCAAGTGAAAAAAGAACAGTTGTTTTAATCGCAGAGCGATTGCCAAAAAAAAATAGAAACGTCATTCCGACGAGGTAGGAGTAGGAATCTTATAAAGATGAGTTATAAACATGCTCTTCTCGTACTAACGAATGAAAATTAAGGTAAAACAAAATAATAATGCTTAAACAATTAATCAGTATTCTGTTTTTAATTATAGGCATTTACCAGCTATTTAAGTTAGTTAATTTAATTGAAAGCAATAAGGAGTCTTTTAAGATATTTATAGGTTATAGTAAAAATAAGTTATCCTAACCAAAAGGTTCAGAGATGTTCTTCAAGTTATTTTTTAGATACTTTCTACTTTTTTTAATTAGCATGTTTATATTTGGTCAACTTGTTTAGCTTTTCCTAAAGGAGACGAGAATTAGTAATTAGATTTTTTTAATCAGTACTTTACAAGAATAAATCTAATACTGTTTTCAACACTTTTGAGAACTAACAAATTTCTCTTTAATAATTTGTGCCACAGGTTTATTTTCAATCTTACTTTCAAGCCAAGAAAGGATGTCTAAATATAAAAAAGCTCTTTTTTCATAAGGATGGTTCTCATAAACCTTAAGGCGACTGTGTACTTTTTTTAACTCCTTTTTTATTTGGTGCGGATATACATCTCCCAATGCTTTTATAGAAGAAATAAACTCTTTTTGAACCTCTTGTAAATTTTCCATTTTTAGTAAAAAACGATAAGTGTCTTTAAACTGTCGTTCCAAATCATAATCCAAGCCACATTCGTAATGAGCAATTAAAGAAAGCACCCTAGCAAAACACTGTAAATCGTTAGCTACTTGAATATTTTTAGGTTTAATGATCTTATTTAAATACAAAATACACTCTTTGTTTTTACCCATACCAAAGTACAAACAAGCAATTTTATAGTAAAATACAACGATATGATGATTATCAAGACGATCCTTATAACTATTAATCTTATCATTAATAATAGCTACTAAATATTCACCCTCAGAAAAACTACCCTCTAAGAAATGTAAGTGCAATTTGTTAGCATAATAATATAGAAAAGTTAAGATTTCAGTATTGCTATTTTGCGGAATACTTTTTTCTTTAATTTCCTTTTCAAATAAAGAAAGCTCTTCTTTAAACTTATCATAATGCTTTATAAAAAATAAGCTCTCTAATAAGTAGTTTTTTCCTTTTAAATAAAAAACAGGATGCAAAGAAATATTCTTAGTATCATGCTTAAATAAATCTACCCATTTGTTAGCATACTTATAACACTGTAAAAAATCCTGCGTTAAAAAGCTATGCCACAAATGTGCTTTGTATAACCATAATTTTTCTCTAAAACCCAAGTCTTCATACGTATATTCAGGAAGTTTAGAGTAAAAATAAGTATTCACTCCTTGCAGCTCTTCATCGTTTTTTACGTAGCCATTTTTCAGCAATGTACCATACAATTGTAATGACAGATTAGATAACTTACTAGCAATAACATTTTGCATACTAAGCTCTTTTGCTTGAACAGTTAATTCGTCAGAACGTGTATCAATACTTCGGGTTATATACTGACTTTCAATAACCTTTTCAAGCTCAACAATTTCATAGGCAATATTCTTCTCTTCATTCTCAACCGCCATATTTTTTGCTTTGTCAAGCAGCTTTAAACTCTGTTTGTATAGTCCTTTTTGATATAAAACAGTAGCAAAATCTAACTGCTCACGTATTTGAATTCGAATGTTTTTATGAGAAGGATTCATACGAAGACTAATAAGTATTTGCTTGTATAAATGTGCTTTTAAGTTAGATAATTGCTGTTTACTAACCACACCGCTATCTATAATGGTCCTTTCGTTATAACTCTTTTGTTTTTCAAGCAATTTAAAAAGCGCAAAAAATTTCGCATCTACATTACCCCCTAAACGACCAACATATAAATTAAACTGACGTTTTTCTGACTTTGATAAAGACTTAATCAAAACAAACAAAGCATCATTTTGTTGATTGGAGAATGTAATTGGTTTACGCATAACTTTTTGTTTTTCAGTGTTTTGTTTTTGTTTTTTGTTGTTTTGATATCGTAACTAACCCATTAAAAAAGAGCTTGCTAGAAAAGCCAATATATACATTTGGTTTTTATTTTGATAATCATAGTTAGATTTATGCAAAGCGATAAAATTCAAATTTTCGATACCACATTACGAGACGGAGAGCAAGTCCCAGGATGTAAATTAGATACCCAACAAAAACTAATTATTGCAGAAAGACTCGATTTTTTAGGAGTTGATGTAATAGAAGCAGGTTTCCCAGTATCAAGCCCAGGAGATTTTACATCAGTACAAGAAATAGCTAAATTGGTTAAAAATGCTGCTGTTTGCGGATTAACAAGAGCCGTTAAAAAAGACATAGAAGTAGCAGCAGATGCTTTAAAGTTTGCTAACAAGCCTAGGATTCATACGGGGATTGGTACCAGTGATTCACATATTCAGTATAAATTTAATGCTTCGAAAGAAGAAGTGATTAGGCGAGCAAAAGAAGCTGTTTCGTATGCTAAAAACTTTGTAGGCGATGTGGAGTTTTATGCAGAAGATGCAGGTAGAACCGATAATGCTTTTTTAGCCAAAGTTTGTGAAGAAGTTATAAAATCAGGAGCAACAGTGTTGAATATTCCAGATACTACAGGGTATTGTTTACCTGAAGAATACGGAGCAAAAATTAAATACCTAAAAGACAATGTTAAAGGTATTGAAAATGTAATTATTTCTTGTCACTGCCATAACGATTTAGGATTGGCTACTGCAAATTCTATTGCAGGAGCTATCAATGGTGCACGTCAGATAGAATGTACGGTTAACGGAATAGGAGAGCGAGCAGGAAATACAGCATTAGAAGAGGTGGTGATGATTTTAAAGCAGCATCCATATTTAAATCTTCAAACAGATATCAATACCAAATTATTGTACGATACAAGTATGATGGTTCGCGAGCGTATGGGAATGCCTGTACAACCAAATAAAGCTATTGTAGGAGCAAATGCCTTTGCTCATAGTTCAGGAATTCATCAAGATGGAGTAATCAAGAACCGTGAAACCTATGAAATTATTGATCCAGCAGATGTAGGAGTTACAGAAAGTGCTATTGTATTAACTGCAAGAAGCGGAAGAGCAGCCTTAGCATACCGAGCAAAAAAGATAGGGTATGAGCTGACTAAAATTCAGTTAGATACAGCTTATAAAACATTCTTACAGTTTGCTGACAGACAAAAAGAAGTAATCGACGAAGACATTCATCAGATTATGAAACAAGTAAATAAAATTTCAAAAATAGCCATAGCTTAATGGGAAAGACATTATTTGATAAAGTATGGGATGCGCATGTGGTAGACACTGTTAAAGACGGACCGCAGATTTTATATATAGACAAACATTTAATTCATGAAGTAACGAGTCCGCAAGCATTTAATGAGTTAAAAGAACGTAAGATTCCGATTGCACGACCAGACAAAACAGTAGCAACAGCCGATCATAATACGCCAACCGTAAATCAACATTTACCCATAAAAGACAAACTGTCAAGGCATCAACTAGAGCAGTTAACACAAAACTGTAAAGAAAATGATATTACTTTATATGGTTTAGGACATCGATATAATGGAATTGTACATGTAATGGCTCCCGAGTTAGGAATTACGCAACCAGGAATGACTATGGTTTGTGGAGATAGTCATACATCAACACACGGTGCTTTTGGTACCATTGCTTTTGGTATTGGAACAAGCCAAGTAGCTCAAGTATTTGCAAGTCAATGTTTGTTATTAGAAAAGCCAAAAAGTTTGCGTGTAAATGTAAACGGTAAGTTGAAAAAAGGAGTGCTACCTAAAGATGTAATCTTGTATATCATAGCACAATTAGGAACAAATTCAGGTACAGGATACTTCTGCGAATATGCAGGAAATGTGTTTGAAGAAATGTCTATGGAAGGACGTATGACTGTGTGTAATATGAGTATTGAAATGGGAGCCAGAGGCGGTATGATTGCTCCTGATGAAACCACTTTTGAATATGTAAAAGGACGTGAGTTTGCACCAAAAGGAGACGAGTTTGATAACAAAGTAGCCTATTGGAAAACATTAAAGACTGATAAAAGTGCAAAATTTGATAAAGAATACACTTTTAAGGCAGAAGACATAGAACCAATGCTTACCTACGGAACCAACCCAGGAATGGGAATAAAAATTTCAGAAAATATTCCCCAGTTTAATGATGTTTCCTTTGAAAAGTCATTACAATATATGAACTTTCAAAAAGGAGCATCATTAATAAATACGCCCGTTAACTATGTATTTATTGGAAGTTGCACAAACTCAAGAATAGAAGATTTTAGAGTTGCAGCAGACTATATAAAAGGAAAACAAAAAGCAGCAAATGTAAATGCGTGGTTAGTACCAGGTTCTCAACAAGTAGCAAAACAAATAAAGCTAGAAGGCTTACAAGAAGTTTTTGAAGCAGCAGGATTTCAATTACGACAACCAGGATGTTCAGCATGTTTAGCAATGAATGACGATAAAATACCAGAAGGAGAATACTGTGTATCAACCTCAAACAGAAACTTTGAAGGACGTCAAGGACAAGGAGCAAGAACCATTTTAGCAAGTCCGTTAATGGCTGCAGCAACAGCAGTAGAAGGAAAAATTACTGACTTTACAAAACAATTAAACTAATGGAGAAATTTGTTAAACTAATAGATACCGCTGTACCACTACCAACCGAGAATATAGATACCGATCAAATTATACCCGCACGATTTTTAAAATCAACCAATAAAGAAGGATTCGGAGATAATGTGTTTAGAGATTGGCGTTACAAAAAGAATGGAAGTATAAACGAAGACTTTGTTTTAAACAACAAAAATTATACTGGAAGTATCTTGATAGCAGGAGATAATTTTGGCTGTGGTTCAAGTAGAGAACATGCTGCATGGGCATTAGCGGGTTACGGATTTAAAGTAGTTATCAGTAGTTTTTTTGCGGATATATTTAAAGGAAATGCACTTAACAATGGAATATTACCAGTACAAGTACCCAAAGAATATTTAGCAAAACTGTTAAAAAAAGTAACTGAATTACCAGATACAACCATTATAGTAGATTTAGAAAATCAAACACTAAAAACACCTGTAGGTAATGTAGATTTTGAAATCAATCCATACAAAAAGCTATGTATGATAAATGGTTATGACGACATAGATTTTTTAATTAGTAAAAAAGATACAATAACAGCTTTTGAAGCAACAATGAAATAAAAAGTAAAAAGATGAAGTACAATATAACGGTAATACCAGGAGATGGAATAGGACCAGAAGTAACAGAACAGGCAAAAAAAGTGCTTAGAGCTGTTGGTAATGTGTTTGACCACACATTTTTATTTACAGAAACATTAATGGGAGCCTGTGCTATTGATAAAACAGGAAACCCGTTGCCAGATGAAACCATTGAATTGTGTAAAAAGAGTGATGCTATTTTATTTGGAGCTATTGGAGATCCAAAATACGATAATGACCCTACAGCAAAAGTACGTCCAGAACAAGGATTATTACGTTTAAGAAAAGAATTAGGATTGTTTTGTAATGTGCGTCCAGTAAAAGCATATGATACGTTACTTCATAATTCACCATTAAAAAAAGATAGAATAGAAGGAACCGATATTACTATTTATAGAGAATTGACTGGAGGAATCTATTTTGGAATTAAAGAATTAAGTGACGACGGACAGCATGCTTTTGACGGTTGTTCATACACCGTAGAAGAAATTGAACGAATGGCGCATTTAGCTTTTCAAGCAGCTCAAAAAAGACGTAAAAAACTAACATTGGTAGACAAAGCTAATGTATTAGAAACGTCAAGGTTATGGCGTAAAGCAGTGACAGCACTGGCTACACAATATCCAGATGTTAAAGTTGATTTCTTGTTTGTAGATAATGCTGCAATGCAATTAATTTTAAATCCAAAACAGTTTGATGTAATTTTAACAGAAAACCTTTTCGGAGATATACTTTCAGATGAAGCAAGTGTAATAGGAGGTTCTATAGGTTTGTTAGCATCAGCTTCAGTAGGAAAAGAAAATGCATTATTTGAGCCTATTCATGGATCTTTCCCACAAGCAAAAGGAAAAGATATTGCAAATCCGTTAGCTTCTATTTTATCGGCAGCAATGTTATTAGAGCATTTAGGTTTAATGCAAGAAGCTAAAGTAGTAGAAGTAGCCGTTCAAAAATCATTAGAATTAGGAATTACTACCGAAGATATCAATTCAGAGAATCCATTTTCTACTAGTAAAGTAGGAGATTTTATTGCGGACTACATCTATAATCAAGAAGATAGTGATATGAACTTCCAAAACATACACATGGGGCAAAGCACTATTATATAAGTTATAAATACTGTAAATTAACCGTAAACTTCCTTTAACTATTTCTGTTAAAGGAAGTTTTGTTTTTAAGTAATTGATATCGTGTTTTTTAATTGTTTAAAAAATCGCTTATTTGTTTGGTATTTAATATTTTATGATTTTTCTGTTTAAATATTCTTTTTTTTAACGTTTTTTTAGGTTTTATTTTAAATATTTAGTTCTAAAGTGTAGATTTACAGTGAATTATAAAACCCTTCATATTATGAAAAAAACAAAGTTAGCCCTAATTATGGGCTTGTCAGTAGGTGTGTTCTTCACCTCATGTTCAAGTGAAAACGAACAAATTAAAGAGCCGGATGCTATACTACAATATAGCGATAACCCAGGGCTCAAACCTGTACCTCAAGAGGTTGTTGATGCTGCAGCTAAATTAGAGTTAAATGTAGATCATATTCGTTATGATAATTTTTACTTTCCTGACGGAACATCAGAAGTGCGCTTATTTTTAGAAGAAGATGTAGTAATGACAGAACAAGAGTTGTTCACTTTAGCAAAGGCTAAGGATGATAATCAATCTGGACGTCAATACTCAACCAATAACTTAGTATCTCAAGGTAGAAATATTTCTATTATCGGATATACAGGTGGTGGTGGATATGGTCTTTCTAGTAAAGAGCAAACAGCACTACAATGGGCGGTAGACAATTACAATAATTTAAGCGGAGTATCTATTAGTTTTACTTTAAGTTTTGGAACTGATTATTCCAATAAAGATATGGTAGTATACCGTAATCCAAATTCATCAGGATCAGGAGGTAGTGCAGGTTTTCCAAGTGGAGGATTACCTTATAAGTGGGTGCAAATTTACGGATTGTCAGGATACACAACAAATGTAAACGAGCATGTAATAACACATGAAATAGGACATTCAGTAGGATTTAGACATACTGATTGGTTTAGTCGTCAAAGTTGTGGACAAAACACTAACGAAGGTACTGCTGGTGTTGGAGCTAACCATGTGTCTGGTACACCAACAGGATACGATTCAACTTCAGTTATGTTAGCTTGCTTTAGCTCTAACGAAGACGGAGAGTTTAATGGTAACGACATTACAGCACTACAAAACATGTACTAAGAAATAACTAACCTTAATACATATCTTTAAACCACCGAATTAAAGTCGGTGGTTTTTTATTGTCTATATTCCTTAGTTTATCATTTATTTTCCTGAGTTTATAAAAAAGACGTTTTAAAGAATGTAAGTCTTAAATACTTTTGAGGTATCTAATTATAAAACATACCATGATGAACCCAAAAAGAGAACTTATTTTTTTAAGAACATTTGCAGTAAGTATAACAGCACTAATAGGAGTTTTAACTACTGTAGCCTTTAAAAATAAAGGAAATACACAATTTGATACCATTGACGTAAAAAGAATTAATATTATTGAAAATGACGGAACGGTAAAAATGCTTATTACTAACGCAGCAAACTTTCCTAGCAAAGGCGATAAGATTAATGGAAGAGTATATCACGAAAGAAAAAAGAGGGCAGGAATGCTTTTTTATAATGAAGAAGGTATAGAGTGTGGTGGATTTATTTATGATGGTAAAAAAACTGAAAAAGGACATAGTTCAGGATTATCATTAACGTTTGATCAGTATGATGGAGACCAAGTAATGCAACTCATAACTACCGATGCTAAGAAAAATGGGAAAAGATACAAAGCAGGCAGGTTGGTGTTTAATGATCGAGGAGACAACGAAACCCAAGAAATGTCCCTAAAAATAGGAGAGGAACTAAAAGCAATCAATGATTTGGAAGAGAGAAGAGCTAAGTTTAAAGAATATCAACAAAAAGGAATGATAGGAGGAGTACCTAGGGTAGCTTTAGGACAAACACCAGGAAAACAAAATGGATTGTTTTTATATGACACTAATGGAAAAACAAGAGCTAAGTTTATTATAGACGAGGATGATAAAATAAAACTAGAAGCCTATGATGAGAAAGGAAATACAGTAAGTACTTGGCCAGAAGATAAATAGAAATACTAGAGTTTGCGGTGAGATTCTTTCAAAAGTTTCATCGCAAATTTGATATATTTGTGAGTACTAATATGAAAACAAACACATCCTTTTTTAGAGAAAATGTTACATTTTTAATCTTTCTCTTTACCTTTTGCTTAATATTTATTTTAAAAAATCAATTTGGGAATTCAGATTCTTGGAAAGATTTTATCTTTTACCCTGATGCTCCTTTTTGGTATTTTTTTAAAGCAGTTTTTATTTTTTGGTGGGTTAGTTTTATCAAAAAGAGTATTAATAAAAACTCAAAAAAGCAGACTTCATTAAGTAGGAGATATGTGCGTTTTTTTGGAATAGGCTTGTTAACATATTTAGTGATAGGAAATAGTTTTGGATTAATTGTCGCGTTCATTTTTGATACTTATTCCAGAAACTTTGGTTCTGTTTATCATATAATATACGTCAATATAAACTCTGTAATTGACTTTATTATTTTTGGTGGATTTTCATTAGCCTACTTGTATTACAAAGAAAATGTAGCGTATCAAAAACAGGTAGCTGCCTATGAAATAAGTAAAGCTAAAAACGAGATTACACAATTAAAAAACCAATTAAACCCTCACTTTCTATTCAATAATTTAAATGTTTTAGATCAGCTTATTGATGAAGACACGGAAAGAGCTTCTTTGTTTTTAAATCGATTTTCAGAGTTGTATAGGTATAGTTTACATAGTGCAGATAAGCAATTAGTTTCATTAAAAGAAGAGTTGTTTTTTGCTGAAGGATATTTTAAGCTAATGGAAGAAAAATATCAGGGGTATTATCAACTACACATAGCACCAGCATTGTATACAAAAAATAGTGTAGTACCACCATTTTGTTTACAAGTTCTTATAGAAAATGCCATTACTCATAATAAAGGAACCTTTGAATCTCCTGTACAAATTACCATTACAGAAGATAAAGGAATTAAAGTAACGAATAACAAAGCGTTGTATTCTAAAAAAAGAAAAAGTAATGGAGTGGCATTGGCTAACCTATCAAAACAATTTGAACTGCTTGCTGAAAATACTATTAAGATACGCGAAACTGAAAAAGAGTTTGAAGTTGTTTTACCATTAACACTACCTCATAAACCTGTTTAGAAATGATAAAAGCACTTATAGTTGAAGATGAGTTACCTGCTAGAAAAAAGCTAAAAAAGTATATAGAAAGTTATCATGAATCTATTACTGTGGTAGAAGAGTTTGAAACGGTAGAAGAAGTGCTTCAGTTTTTTGAATCAACTTCTGATATTGATTTGATTTTTTCTGATATAGAGCTACGAGACGGTAATGTTTTTGAAGCCTATAAAAAGCTAGCAATTCAAACACCAATTATTTTTATTACAGCTTACAACCAGTTTTGGATGCATGCTTTTGAAACCAGCGGAATAGAGTATTTATTAAAACCATATTCGTTTGAACGGTTTGAAAAAGCGGTAGATAAGTACTCAAGCTTAAAAAACTCAATGAAGGTTGAAAATGACCATAATGTTTTACAAAAATTAGATGCTTACTTAGCAAATCAAACAGCTCAAGCTCCTAAAAGCTATCAAGATTTTATTGCTGTTAAATCCTCTCAATATACCTATTTTTTAAAGGTGGATGAGATAGTGTATTTTCAAGCAGATTATGGAATTGTAACTGCATACGATATAAGTAATAAAAAGCATGTATTAAATCAATCTTCTTTAAAAGCATTAGAAGAAATAATAAATCCTAATGTGTTTTTTAAAATTAATAGAGGCGAATTACTCAATAGAAACTATATAGAAAAGATAAGTAGGTATAATAAAAATGTAGTAGCCATCAATCTAAAAAACAGCCAAACAGTTTTAAAAACCAGTCAAAATAAAACAGCAGAGTTTACGAAGTGGTTAGGGTTATAAAAGCTAGAAGATTTAAGAGGTGTTTATTGGTCACAATTTAGTGTTCAAAACCCTGCAATTTGATTGTAGCACTTTCAGTAATAAAAAAAATCAAGTTCTTTTGTGTATTGAAAAACTTATAGGAGAGGGAGGGTTTTCTTAAAAGAGAAATGAATTCAAGTAATTCTAATTTTATATTAGAATAAACAAGGGGGAATTTCAGTCCCCAGTGTAAAGAAACCTCTGTACTTTCAGTACAGAGTGATTTAGTCCCTAATTTTAGTTAGTAAAATGTATAAAGAGAGTAAACTTTATAAGAGTTGAAGAATAAGTACGCTCAAAATTTATGTTATTGAAAAGGAAGTTGGTTTATTACTCTATAGTGTTTTCGTTTATAAAACTATAACCATCATCCATTAACTTTTTTAAGAAATCGTCGAAACTATCAGCAATTACTTTTAATTCGTCAGGATCGTGTAAAAACCGTATTATTTGCCCTTTTTTTCCTGTTGACGAAGGACTAAAATCTATAAACAACTGAGAGGTTCCACCATTATTCATACAGTCTGAAAAATGAAGCCATCTAGTATTGGAATCAGCTTTATTTATGATTTTATCATCAATTTCAACACCTTCGTATGCTCTTTCAATATACTCAGAGTAGTGGCGGACTACATTTTTGTTTTGTATTATTTCTTCAGAGGATAATAGGTAATAAGGGTATTCGGAAACATCAGAACCTAAAACAAAAAATGAAATTGTTTCATCAGCATATTTTCTCCAATAGGTTCCATCTACATATTTCAGAAAGTCTATTAATGTTTTTGGTGTGTCTGGAAAAATTTGCGTTAATTCATCAATATGATTTTTTTTAGCTCCTTGTATATTTTTTTCAAAATATCCCCAGCTTTCTTTTCCATTGTGCTTTAAATAAGCATTTTTAAGTCCTTCTAAGTACTCTTCTAATATTCTGCTCATAGATTTTTTTTAGAGTTTTTTGTTTTGATAGTTGTTATAACGTTTCATCAAATTTTAGTTTTTTATTCTTCATAGCATCTTGCCAACCATGCGGAAAAATTCCATGACTATTTTCATTTATACTATGGATAATGTCTGTTACGCTATTTTGTATTTCTTTAGGTAATTTATAGAATAATTTATCAACTTGAGTATTTCTTTCATAATCAAGAATACCATTTTGATGTCTAATAGCTCTTTTTTTGCCGTGGTGATATATTAAAATTTTTATTCGGCCATCACCTTTTCCATTCATTCCAAGTGTTCCGTATACTATTATGGGCTCAATAAGTCCGTCATTGTCAAAATCTTTTAGTTTTAGATATTTAGTCCAAAAATAAATGGCGTGCTCTTTAGGTACTTCGTTATCTTTTGGAAGTATAAAATCATTTAATTTCCATTTTGTACTAAACAGACCGTTTTTATAGGAAAAGCAATATGCCTTTATAGCATCGGAACATTTTTTACTTCCTTTACAGTTAAGGTTGTTTTCTATCATAACTATAAAGTGTTTTCCTTCTCTGTCATTATACTCGTAAGTCTTATAAATAGTATTCTCAATTTCTAGTTTCGTTTTTACACTATTGGTAAAAATTGAGTGGACTTCTTTCTTGGTTAATAATTTACTTGAAGTAATTAAACTTTGACTAAAGCCTATGCTTGATAGGTAAAGTACGAAAATTAGAGATAAAATAGATTTCATTTTTTTCTTTATAATAATAGTTGATATTTTTTGAATAAATTATTATGAGTAATTCTCAACAATACATTGTCTTTCTAAGAAGTCTAAAGAAATATAATGCAGATAAGTTTTATAGCTTTATAAGTTGTAATTTTAAAGCCTAAAATACATTAATTAATTACAAAAAAACTCGCCAATTGGCGAGCTTGATGTTTTTAAAAAAGTTTAGCAGAAAAATTACTTCATTTCAGCAATAAACTCTTTGTTCATTTTCACATAATCAGCATTTCCAGCTTTTTCAGCACCTGCTAATGAAGCTTTAGCAGCTTTAAGAGCTCCTTTTTTATCACCAGCTTTAGCTAAGATTAAAGATTGTTGACGTAAGTACCAAAAGCGAGGTTGGTCTTTAGTCATGTCAACCGCTTTGTTAATCCAATTTTTAGCTTTGTTAATGTCTTTTCCTTCTTGTAAATAGTAAACAGCAGAAGAAAAATAATCGTTAGCAGAAGGACCTCCCATTACTTGAGCAATGCTTTTTTCTACCGCTTTATCAGTAGGAGTATTGAATTTTACACCAACGTAAGCATTTTCCCATAAAATACCTAATACGGCAGAATCGTTTGTTAAATTGTCAATAGAAATTGTAAACGTTTCAATTTTCATTGGCATAGTTTCAACCTTAGCAGTCGTAGATACAGCTACTTTAGAGTCATCCCACTTTTTTGGAGTTCCCCAGTTATTAGTATCAGAATAAAAAATTACTTCCCAAGAATCTTTTCCTGGTTTTGTATACAAAGCATATGTGCCTTTTTTTAATATTTTACCGTCAATAGTAACATCATCGCTAAAACTAACTTTAGTATTTTGATTAGCTCCTGTTCTCCAAACTTTTCCATAAGGAACCAAATCTCCAAAAATAGTTCTTCCTTTCATACTAGGTCTAGAGTACTCAACTGTTACATCTGTTAAACCAACATTTTGCTCTAATTTAGCAGAAGGACTAGGTGCTGGGGTTTTTAATTGCGCATTAATACTTGTTGAAATTGCAACAACAAATAAACTTAAAAGTATTTTTTTCATGATAAAGGTTTATTTAGAGTATAAAATTACCATCTTATATTATGGTAAAATGTTAACAAAAACTTAAATTTATTGTTTATAAACATGTTTAATCGTAATATTGCAATATTATAATAAAACGGTAAAAATGTTAACAAAAAAATTAAGCTTTTTAGATAAAAATTTAACGTTATGGATTTTTGTAGCTATGATGTTAGGAGTTAGTATAGGATATATATACCCTGAAATATCCGGTAAAATAAATGCATTAAGTACTAACTCAACTAATATACCCATTGCAATTGGGTTAATTTTAATGATGTACCCTCCTTTAGCAAAAGTGAATTATGCGTTATTACCAAAAGTGTTTACAAATAAAAAAATACTACTAACTTCACTTTTACTTAATTGGGTAATTGGCCCTGTTTTAATGTTCTTTTTAGCGTTACTTTTTTTACATGATTATCCAGAGTATATGACTGGGTTAATTTTAATAGGTTTAGCTCGGTGTATAGCTATGGTTTTGGTTTGGAATGATTTAGCTGAAGGAAGTAGTGAGTATGGAGCAGGTTTGGTAGCTTTAAATAGTATATTTCAAGTATTTGCTTATAGTTTTTATGCGTGGATGTTTATTACTATTTTGCCCCCTTATTTTGGCTTTGAAGGTGCCGTAGTAGACATATCTATTTTAACAATTGCAGAAAGTGTAGCTATTTATTTAGGTATACCATTTATTATGGGAATTTTAAGTAGATATATTTTAGTGAAGTTAAAAGGTGAAGAATGGTATAATACCAAATTCATACCTTCTATATCTCCATTAACTTTAATAGCTTTATTATTTACTATAATAATAATGTTTTCCTTAAAAGGAGAGTTAATAGTTAAAATACCTTTAGATATTTTATTAATAGCAGTTCCTTTATTACTGTATTTTGCTCTTATGTTTATTATCGGCTTTTTTATAACCAAAGCTACAGGAGCTACTTACGACAAAACAACAGCTGTAGCTTTTACTGCGGCAGGTAACAATTTTGAGTTAGCAATTGCTGTAGCAATTGCTGTATTTGGATTAAACTCAGGAGAAGCTTTTACAGGAGTAATAGGGCCTTTAGTAGAGGTTCCAGCATTAATTTTACTAGTAAAAGTATCTTTTTGGCTGAAGAAGAAATATTTTAGTAAAAATTAAATAGAGATTAAAATATCTTACACCCTTAAATAAAAAAATCAATACTTCTAAGTATTGATTTTTTTATTTAAGAACTATAATACAATTAAGAGTATTTCTTCTTCCTCCAGTAATTAAACCCAAAGCCAAACAGAGCTAATAAAGCTAAGGGAATACCAATATTCATAAATTGCCAAAAACGTTTTTCAGTAAAAGCGCGTTGCTTATCCAATAAGTTAATTTGAATGGTTTTATTGCGTAATTGGATCAATCCAGAATCGTCTAATAAATAATCAATAGCATTGATTAAAAACTCTTTATTACCAAACTGTTCTCCTGTCCATTTATCTAAGGACAAATCGTGAGGTTTTCCTTTTAAAATCTGATTTCTACCTACATCACCGTCAGCAATTACAATCATTTTATTGTTTGTACTCTCAGCTTTAAAATCAGGAGCGTCAAAAGGTTTCATTCTGTTTTTATAAGCAGAAGGAATGTTACCTTCTATAAGAACAGCTAATAATTGTGGACCTGAAGCAAATTCATTTTCTTTTGGTTCTTTGGCGATACTTTGTAACTCAATAAAGTTGGGAGTTCCTGTTTGTTTGGTAAGTACAGAAGTTACTAATAACGGAGTCTTTTTTAAGTTTCCTTTCAAAGTATCTATTTGAGTAGCAAAACGAAAACGAACAGGTGCAACATTTTTAGTAATTGGGTGGTTCGGATTGCCACTAACTAGTGGATGATAAAACCAATTTAAGTGTTGAAACTGTGTTTGATTTCCTACATTTCCTGTGGCTAACGGAATTTTAGCCGAGTATAAATCTTGAATTAGTTTATTGTTTACACGAACTTGATACCCAAACAATAAGTCCGTTAAATTCAAATCACGAGGAAAAGCTAACATTTTTCCTTCATTGTATAAACTATCAGTATCCGCATAATTATTATCTAACATCCATAAACTTTTACCACCATTGGCAATAAATTGATCAACGGTAAGCTTTTCCTCTTCTGTAAAACGCTCAGTAGGTTTAGCTATAATAGCTAAATCGTATGCTCTTAAATCTTTTATGGTTTTTTGCGGATTATTAGCAACACTATCTAATGTAAACTTAGCTAAACGATATTTTTTACCAACTTCACTTAACAAACTATATTGATAAATATCTTGCAACTCACCATTACCAGCCAATACCGCTATTTTTTGTTTTTCTTTTAAAGTAACATTATGTAATGCATTAGCAAAAGAATACTCTAATTTTTCAACAGCATTTTGTAGCTGAGCTTCTTGTGTCTTGGCAATTGAGTTAGGAAGTAAAGAAATTAACTCTACTTTTTTACCATAAGTAATTTCTGCCCAAGGAAAAATAATAGCTTCAGATAACTTTCCATCTTCTTCTACAGTTAACTGGCTAGGCATCATTCCTCTTTTTACCAAACGTTCACGAATATTATCAGGGTTGATAAAACGGAAACGAATATTGGCGTTTTTAGCTTGTAATTCTTCTAAAAACTGGCGTGTTTCTATTTGTAAACGTTTAAATTCCGCAGGAAAATCACCTTCTAAGAATACATGAATTGTTAGTGGGGTATCAATTTTATCAATAAGATTTTCACTTACTTCAGATAAGGTATAACGTTTGTCCTGTGTTAAATCGAAACGTTTGTAAACTGAATTAGCGATGTAATTAACAATTAACAGTCCGATAAGGGCTAATGCAATATGTTGTAATTTCTTATTCATTTTTTAACTGTTGTTTAGTGATGAATAAAAAGAAGAATGTAACACTGATAAAATAGATTAAATCACGAGTATCTATTACACCACGACTAATGCTTTTAAAGTGTTCGTTAATACCAAATTGTTGTAAGGTGTATCCTGAGTTTCCTAAAGAAGAACCTACAGCATCAAAACCATAGAATAAAGCAAAAGTGATAAATACACTTAAAATAAATGCCACAATTTGATTTTTGGATAGGGTAGAAGTAAATAATCCAACAGCTGTATAAGTTGCTGCTAAAAATAATAAACCTAAATACGAACCTATAGTACTACCTACATCTAAATTTCCAACAGGACTTCCTAATTGATATACAGTAAATGTATAGGTTAATGTTGGTAATATGGCGATGACAACTAACAAAAGAGAAGCGAAAAACTTACCCAGTACAATTTGCCAATCGGTAAGTGGTTTGGTTTTTAAAATCTCAATAGTTCCGCTATTAAATTCATCAGCAAAACTTTTCATTGTAATAGCAGGAATCAGGAATAAGAACAACCATGGAGCTAAATAAAAAAAGCTATTTAAATCGGCAAACCCCGCATTTAAAATGTTGAAATTGTCTTTAAATACCCATAAAAATAAGCCATTTACAAGTAAAAATACCCCAATAACCAAATAGGCAATGGGAGAGGCAAAAAATGAGTTAAATTCTTTCTTTAGTAGTGGTAACAATGTATAACTATTTTAGTTGTTTATAATATTTAGTTATTTTCAGATAGGTATTGACTAAGGTAGCGATTCAACTTTATCTACACTCCAAACAAGTGGTTTATCATTAAATAGTATTTTGGTTTGTGCCCAAATTCCTTTAAATAAATCAGAATTTCTGTAGTTTTCTAAATCTTGCTCAGTATTCCAATAACTATAAGTGAAAAATATATTTGGATTCGTTTTGTCTCTATACAACTCTAATAAACGGCAACCAGGTGAATTTCGTATAAACTCTTTTTTGGAATTAAAGTTGTTTAAAAATTCTTTAATTTTTTCTGGCTGAAAGCTCATTTTTACAATTCGTACAAACATATATTTAATTAATAGGTGTAAATTCTGGCTTAATAGGGTTTTCAAACTCAACAGTAATAGTGTCGCGATATTCCAAACCAAGTAGGGTAGAAGCGCCACCAACCGTTTCTAAATTACTTCGGTAAATAGCAATTTCTAAAAAGCCAGCAGAATTAAAAATAGCGAGCTTTTCACCATCATACTGTCGTTTATCAGTTACCGAAAAATCAACAATTTCGTTATATCTGCTGTAAATTTTAGAAAAAGTATAACGTCTAGCCGTAACTTTATAATCACGGCCTTTTCCAATAGCATTAAATTGTTTTTTACTGATGTTAGTAATTACATTTCCATAATTATCAATGTAAATAACACCACCCGCAATAATAGTTTGCTGCTCGTTTACTTTAGGCTTAATTTCAACAATCTTTTTATACGTGTCAACCTCTCTACCAATAACACTTAAACTACCACCACGAGCAATATGAGAAGCTACTTGCACAAAAATGTCTAACACAGGAAAGCTACTCTCAATACGATCGTGAATATTAATTTCAAAAATTTTAGTAGGTTTAATTTCAGAAGCAATCATTGAAATTAGTCCGTTGTCAGGACAAATAAAATAATGGTTGTCTAGTTCTAGTGCAATGTGTTTGTTATCCACACTTAACTCTGAATCTACTCCAATAACATGAATTGTTTTATCAGGAAAGCTTTTGTAAGCATTTTTTAAAATATAAGCAGTTTCAGTAATGTTAAAAGGAGAAATTTCATGCGTAATATCAACAATCTTAGCATCAGGTAACTCAGAATAAATAGCTCCTTTTACAGCCCCTACAAAGTGGTCTTTCGTTCCAAAATCAGTAGTTAATGTAATAAGAGACATTAATTTAGGTTTTTGTTAATTAATCTGTGAAAAATTATGCTGAAATTTTAAACAAAACTACGTAATTCAAGAAAAATAATCATTATTTTTAGTGTGAATAATATTAAAACTTTTATCATTTGAACGAACGCGTAATTGAATTAACAGAAATCAACCCAAACGATTTTTTTGGAGCTCAAAACAGCACTATTACTCAGTTAAAAACATTCTTCCCTAAAATAAAAATAGTAGCTAGAGGAAACAAACTTAAAATTTTTGGAGAACCTGAATTGTTAAATGAATTTGAAAAGCGGCTAGAGATGCTTATCAAATACTTTAACAGATACAACAAGCTAGATGAAAATAGTATTGAGCGAATTTTAACGTCAACAGGAAAGGAAGAAGAAATAAGAAAATCTGGAAATGCAAAAGACGTTTTAGTACACGGTGTTAGTGGAAAACTAATAAAAGCGCAAACAGCTAATCAGCGTAAAATGGTTGAGTTAATGCAAAAAAACGATATGTTATTTGCAGTAGGTCCCGCAGGTACAGGTAAAACATACACAGCAGTCGCTTTGGCCGTAAAAGCATTAAAAGAAAAAGAAGTAAGACGAATTATATTAACAAGACCTGCGGTGGAGTCAGGTGAAAACTTAGGGTTTCTTCCTGGAGACTTAAAAGAGAAACTAGATCCATACATGCAACCTTTGTACGATGCCTTACGAGACATGATTCCACATGAAAAACTAGAATCACATCTTGAAAAAGGAGTCATACAAATAGCACCTTTGGCTTTTATGCGTGGACGTACTTTAGACAACGCTTTTGTAATTTTAGATGAAGCACAAAACACCACTCATGCACAAATGAAGATGTTTTTAACACGTATGGGAATGCATGCAAAGTTTATCATAACTGGAGATCCAGGTCAGATAGATTTACCAAGAAGACAAGTTTCTGGATTGAAAGAATCGTTATTAGCGTTAAAAGATATTGAAGGAATTGCGCAGGTGTATTTAGATGACAAAGATGTAATCCGCCATCGATTAGTTAAAAAGATTATTACAGCTTACAAAAGCATAGAAACGGAATAAAGTATGTTTAAAAACTTGGGATTTCAAGAATATTTATCGGTAGGGTATATATTTTTGATTGCTTTAGGCTTAGTTAGTGATACCATTTTTTATCGTTATCTAGATATAGATTATTTACAATACATAACTATCACAGATACACTTTTGTCTCCTATTTCATTATTAGCTAACAATTGGGCGTTGTCAGTAATTCTTATAGTATTTTCTATGTCTTTGTATTTCCTTATTAAAAACTCAGTGAAAATAGAAGAAATACTAAAGAGAGTAAAATGGTTGAAAAAGAGAATTGAAGCAAATAAAAAAGCAAAAAGAAAAGAGTACGACAACAAGTCAGCTTTTATAGTTTCTGTTTTTATTATGGTGTTTTCTTTATTATTAGGGTTTAGGCTAGGAATGGGGATAAATTATAAAAAACGTTTAGCAGAAGGTAGGCTTAAGAATAATATAACATTAGTTTTTAAAGATGATTCTCAACTAAAAGCTAAAAAAATAGGTCAAAATAGTGCTTATATTTTTTATGTAGAAGAAGGGAATACATTTGTAACTGTAACACCTATTTTAGAAAATATAAAACAAATAAAAACTATTCAAAAAGAAGAGTAGAATACTTACATTTGCGGGCAACAACACAACAACATACTAATGAATACAATTAACGAAACAAGTTTCCAGTTTCAAGGGCAAAAAGAAGTTTATAAAGGAAAAGTAAGAGAAGTATATAACATCAATGATGATTTATTGGTAATGATAGCTTCTGATCGTCTTTCCGCTTTCGATGTAATCTTACCACGCCAAATTCCTTTTAAAGGACAAATTTTAAACCAAATTGCTACTAAAATGATGAATGATACTGCTGATATCGTTCCAAACTGGTTATTAGCGAATCCAGATGAAAATGTAGCAGTAGGTCATTTATGTGAACCTTTTAAAGTAGAAATGGTAACCCGCGGATATTTATCTGGTCATGCAGCTCGTGAATATGCAGTAGGAAAAAGAATGCTTTGTGGAGTAGCAATGCCCGAAGGAATGAAAGAAAATGATAAATTCCCAGAGCCAATTATTACACCATCAACAAAGGCAGATAATGGAGAACACGATGAAGATATTTCTCGTGAAGATATTTTAGCAAAAGGAATTGTTTCAGAAGAAGACTATTTAGTATTAGAAGATTACACAAGAAAGTTATTTCAAAGAGGGACTGAATTAGCTGCTAAAAGAGGATTGATTTTAGTAGATACCAAATATGAGTTTGGAAAAACTGAAGATGGTAAAATTGTATTGATAGATGAAATCCATACACCAGATTCTTCTCGTTATTTTTATGCTGATGGGTATGCTGAGCGTCAAGAAAAAGGAGAGAAGCAAAAACAATTGTCAAAAGAGTTTGTACGTCAGTGGTTAATTGAAAACGGTTTTCAAGGAAAAGAAGGACAAGGAATTCCTGAAATGTCTGATGAAAAAGTTATTGAAATTTCAAACAGATATATTGAACTATACGAACAAATTACAGGGGAAACTTTTGTAAAAGCGAATACAGAAAACGTACTCGAAAGAATAGAGAAAAATGTAAAAACATTTTTACAAAATAGATAAAAAAGAGAGGCTCAAGCCTCTCTTTTTATTTAAAATTATCTTAAAAGAATCCCATTAACAAACAAGCATTTATATTTTTTGTAACTTACACGATACAAACAAAAATTAGCAAAAATGCCAAATTATACATTAAAAATTAACGGAAAGTCGGTATCCTTTGAGGCAGATGCTGATACACCATTGTTGTGGGTTTTACGAGATGAACTCAATATGGTTGGAACTAAATTCGGTTGTGGAATAGCACAATGCGGAGCCTGTACTGTTCATGTAGACGGAACAGCAATGAGAAGTTGTCAATTACAAATTTCTATGTTAGACGGTGAAGAAATAACAACCATTGAAGGGCTATCAACTGAAGGAGATCATCCGTTACAAGAAGCTTGGAAAGAAGTAGATGTTCCACAATGTGGTTACTGTCAAGCAGGTCAAATTATGACAGCAGCTTCCTTTTTAAAAGAAAATCCAAAACCTTCTAAAGAAGAGATAAGAGAAGCAATGCAAGGTAATATTTGTCGTTGCGCTGCATACAATAGAATAGAAAAGGCAGTTGCATTGGCTGCAGATAAAATGTCTTAAAAACTTTCAATCATGAGTACACAAGAAAAAAACTTTACGTTTAGCAGAAGAAATTTTTTAAGAACTTCTGCATTAGCTAGTGGTGGTATTATGATTGGATTTAATCTATTTACTGCCTGTAAACCTAATGTAAAACCATCTGTAGATGTAGAAAACTTAAATTTCAACGATTTTAACGCATTTATAAAAATATCTGATGAAGGCTATGTAACTATTTACTCTCCAAATCCAGAGATAGGTCAAGGGGTAAAAACTTCAATGCCTATGATTATTGCAGAAGAGTTAGATGTAGAATGGGATAAAGTACATGTTGCACAAGCACCTTTAGATACCAAAAACTATACACGACAGTTAGCAGGAGGTAGTCAATCAATTCGTCATGGCTGGACAGCGCTTAGAGAAATAGGAGCAACTACAAAACAAATGTTAATTAATGCGGCAGCAGTAAAATGGGGAGTAGATGCAACTACTTGTTCAGCTTCAAAAGGAATTATTACAAATGCAAAAGGTGAAACGTTAGGATATGGTGAAGTAGTAAAAGAAGCTGCTACTTTAGAAGTACCAGAAAACGTCGCTTTAAAAAAGCCATCTGAGTTCTCCATTATTGGTAAAAATGCTATAAATGTTGATGTAGAAAAAATAGTAACAGGAAAACCTTTATTCGGTTTAGACTATAAAGAAGAAGGTATGTTGTACGCATCTGTAGTAAGACCTCCTTCTTTTGGACAAGAGTTAGAGTCATACGATGCAGCAGAAGCAAAGAAAGTGTCAGGAGTAATAGATGTTATAACAATAGGAGAGAAAGCAAGAAACTTTATTGAGTCAGGAAAAGCTAATTGGACGTTTAAGTTAACGAAAACGGATAAAGTAGTTGTACTAGCAGAAAATACATGGGCGGCAATTAAAGGAGCAAAAGCAATTAAAACTGTATGGAAAGATAATTCTGAGTTAGAAGATACAAAACTTCATAATGAAAAGCTAACAAAATTATTAGAAGCGAGTGACTTAGATGTAAGAAGAGAAGACGGAAATGTAAGAAAAGCTTTTGCAGAAGCAGATAAAGTTATCGAACGTACCTATCATTCACCTTTCTTACCACATAACTGTATGGAACCAATGAACTTTTTCGCAAGTGTAACACCAGAAAAAGTACACCTAGTTGGTCCTGTACAAACACCAGAATATGCAGCAATGGTTGCAGCAGAAATGTTAGGGCGTAATTTGGAAGAAGTTCATGTAGAAATGACCCGAATGGGAGGAGGTTTCGGAAGAAGATTATATGGAGATTTTGTTTATGAAGCGTTGGAAATATCTGATAAAATACAAAAACCAGTAAAAATGGTTTCAACGAGAGAAGACGATGTAACTAGCGGAACATATAGGCCAGCAATTAAATATAGAATCGCAGCATCAATAAAAGACAGAAAAATAACAGGATACCATTTGAAAGAAGCAGCCGTAAATGATAATATGTACGGATTAATACCACATTTTTTTCCTGCAGGATGTATTCCAAACTATAAAGTATCAACTGGAAATTACAAGAGTAATATTAGTACAGGAGCTTGGAGAGCACCATATACTAACTTTTTAGGCTATGCAGAACAAAGTTTTTTCGATGAATTAGCGGAAGAATTAGAGATAGATGCGGTGCAGTTACGTTTAGAATTGTTAGAAAATGTAAAAGCCACAGAAGATAAAAGAATAGAGTACTCAGGTAAACGAATGCAAGACACTATAAAGTTAGCAGCAGAAAAAGGGAGCTGGGGAAAATCTAAAAAAGGAGTTTATCAAGGTTTTTCAGCTTATTACAGTCATAATACCCACGTAGCTGAAGTTGCAGAGGTAGAGCTAAAAGATGGAGTACCGGTTGTAACAAAAGTAGTTACAGCGGTTGATTGTGGTATAGTTGTTAATCCAACAGGAGCCAAAAATCAAGTAGTAGGAGGAGTTATTGATGGTATTGGACACGCAATGTATGGAAACTTAACTTTTAAAGAAGGAGCACCTTCAAGTAGAAATTTTGACAACTATAAGCTTATAAGAATGAACGAAACACCTAAAGTAGAAGTTCATTTTGTGCAAAATGAATTATCACCTACAGGTTTAGGAGAACCAGGCTTACCACCAGCAGGAGGAGCAGTTGCGAATGCAATACATAAAGCTTTAGGAAAAAGACTATATAAACAACCTTTTGTAGAGGAATTAAAATCGAACATTTTATCTTAAAAATCAAAGAGCTTTATAGGTATGCCAAAGTAGTATGTTTGTTATTTATTGAAAATGAAACACTCGGTAATTTTTGAAAATCTGTTAAAAAGCACTACTTTCGCAACCTATAAAAATCAAAAATAACAATGGTTAAAGATTTATTTGAAAGAATTAAAGGAGATAAAGGACCTTTAGGAAAATGGGCAGATAAAGCAGAAGGATATTATGTGTTTCCTAAATTAGAAGGACCAATCTCTAACCGCATGTCTTTCAATGGAAAAAAAGTAATAACTTGGAGTATTAACGACTACTTAGGATTAGCAAATCATCCAGAAGTGTTAAAAGTAGATGGAGAATCTGCTGCTACAGATGGTATGGCTTACCCTATGGGAGCTCGTATGATGTCAGGTCACACTAAATACCATGAACAATTAGAGCAAGAATGTGCTGAATTTGTTGGTAAAGAAGCAGCTTATTTAGTAAATTTCGGATACCAAGGAATGGTATCAGCAATTGATGCCTTAGTAGGAAAAGACGATATCATAGTATATGACATGGATACACATGCATGTATTATTGATGGAGTTCGTTTACACGCAGGAAAACGTTTTGTATACCGCCATAACGATATAGAGAGCTGTGAGAAAAATTTGAAGCGTGCCACCAAAATGGCAGAAAAAACAGGAGGTGGAATTTTGTTAGTTTCTGAAGGTGTTTTCGGTATGCGAGGAGAACAAGGGCGTTTAGCAGAAATTGTAGCCTTAAAAGAAAAATATAACTTTCGTTTATTGGTTGATGATGCTCACGGGTTTGGAACATTAGGAGAAGGAGGAAGAGGAACAGGATTTGAACAAGGAGTACAAGACGGAATAGATGTGTATTTTGCAACATTTGCAAAATCTATGGCAGGAATAGGTGCATTCTTTGCAGGAGACAAAGATGTTGTTCAATATCTACAATACAATATGAGATCACAAATGTTTGCTAAATCATTACCAATGCCAATGGTAAAAGGAGCATTAAAACGTTTAGATATGATTCGTACCATGCCTGAACTAAAAGAAAACCTTTGGAAAATAACCAATGCGTTACAGTCAGGTTTACGTGAAGCAGGTTTTGATTTAGGAACAACACAAACATGTATCACACCAGTATACCTAAAAGGAGAAATTCCAGAAGCCATGGCAATGGTAAATGATTTACGAGAAAACCATGGAGTGTTTTGTTCAATTGTAGTATACCCAGTGATACCAAAAGGATTAATAATATTAAGATTAATTCCAACAGCACGTCATACAATTGAAGATGTAAATGAAACAATTGAAGCTTTTTCTGCAATTCGTGAAAAGTTAGAAAACGGAACTTATAAACAAGTAGCAGCTTCAATTATGGCAGAATAGAAAGAAACTGCAAAAAAATAAATAAAAACTCATGAAATACTTCATGAGTTTTTTTGTTTTAAAAGAGAAATGATACATTTGAAATCCTTTTGCTTATCAAAATAAAATGAAAAAAATACTATTCATACACTTATTATTATTTGTAGCAGGATTAAATGCACAAATTAAAGATACATTACCAAACTTTAACGATGAATATATCTTGGTAAGAGAAGGGGATAGTTTAATGATAAAGTTAAACGAGGTAACGGTACTTCCAAAACATAAATTTAAAGAAAAAAAAGATATTCTTTATTATTATTGGCTTCGAAAAAAAGTATTCAAAGCTTATCCTTATGCAATTTTAGCAGCAAAAAGAGTAGATAGCGTAAACTCACGTTTAGCTAGAATTAAATCAAAAAGTAAAAAAAGAAAATACATAAAAAGAATTCAAAAGTATTTAGAAGAAGAGTTAACAGCTCCCTTAAAAAAGTTAACAAGAACAGAAGGAAGGATTTTGTTAAAGCTAATTCATCGTCAAACAGGAAAAACAGCCTTTGATAATGTAAAAGAATTAAGAAGTGGTTGGAAAGCTTTTTGGTACAATACTACAGCAAATTTATTTAAACTATCATTAAAGTCAGAGTATAAACCTGAAACGGAAAACGAAGATTATTTAGTAGAGGACATTATACAGCGAGCCTATATTGATGAAAAGTTAGAGTATCAAGAGCCTAAATTACGAAAGAATTATTTAGTAATTGTATCCAAAAGTAGAGGATATGTTGATGTATCGGAGTATAAAGAGATGTTTTCTAAGATGCGAAAGAAGCGAAAACGAAAGAAAAAGTAAAAAAATAAAGAATTCAAATTCTTACTAAAGTTGATAATTAAGTACTGTAATAGTTATATGTACTTCCATGTTAGAAGCATTAAAATAGTAATAAATATAGTAAACAAAGGTAGGAGAGAAGTATAGGATAAAAAACTTCAGGGTGTAACTAATTATATAATAACGTATTAAAAAATATTTTAAAAAAAAGGTTTAAAAATTGCTTGTTAAGTGGGAAAAGGTATCTATATTTGCACCCGCCAACGGAAAAGCGTTAAGTTTTAAAGTTAGCAAAAGTTCATTAAAATAGGGTTTAAGATATTTAAAGAAAAGGTTAAAAAATAGTTTAACAAATTCTTGTTTATTAGGAAATAAAGTGAGTATCTTTGCAGTCCGAATTTTAGGGAAGCAGTTCATTAAAATAGTGTAGCAAATC